>NZ_CP059903.1:3509281-3858562 GCF_014127485.1 Nocardioides dongkuii
AGGTCCAGGTCGTCCTGGGTCACCTGCTCGTCGTCGGTCAGGTCACCGGTCGTGTAGTACGGCGCGAGGTAGGGACCCCCGTCCCCCGGAGCCGCCGGCGCGGCCGCCTCCGAGCTCGCCGGCCCGGCGGTGCCGGCCGTGAGCACGGCCGCACCCAACGCCGCCACGGCGAGCGACGCGCGGGACCTCCTCGACTTCTTCACGCTGTTCCTCCCATCGACGGACCCGAGAACGTCGTGACCGTAGGGAGGGTGCGTTGCCGTGAGGTTTCGGTCCCGTGCCGGACAGGGACCAGTCGTGTCCGCCAGGTAACGAGTCCGACCGGTGCGGGGTCAGGACTCCAGGACCACCACGGCGGAGGCGATGCCGGCGTCGTGGGAGAGCGAGACGTGCACGGAGGTGACGCCGAGGGCGTGGGCGCGGGCGAGCACCGAGCCGCGCATCTCGAGCAGCGGCCGGCCGGAGGACTCGTTGACGACCTCGGCGTCGTGCCAGGACATGCCGACCGGCGCGCCGAGCGCCTTGGCGAGCGCCTCCTTGGCCGCGAAGCGGGCGGCCAGCGAGGCCAGCGGCCGGCCGGCCTCGGCGGGGGTGAAGAGCCGCTCGCGCAGCGCGGGCGTGCGCTCCAGGGACTCGGCGAAGCGCTCGATGTCGCAGACGTCGATGCCGACCCCGACGATCACCGGGACATCACTGGGACATCACCGGGTCACTCGACCGTGACGGACTTGGCGAGGTTGCGCGGCTGGTCGACGTCGTGGCCCATCGCGGAGGCGAGCTCGCAGGCGAACAGCTGCAGGGGTACGACGGCCACCAGCGGCTGGAGCAGCACCGGCACCTTCGGCAGCCGCACCACGTGGTCCGCGTACGGCGTGATCGCCTCGTCGCCCTCCTCGGCCAGGCAGATCGTGCGCGCGCCCCGTGCCCGCACCTCCTGGATGCCGCTGATCATCTTGTCGTGGAGCTGGTCGCGGCCGCGGGGCGGGACGACGCACAGCACCGGCAGCCCCTCCTCGACCAGCGCGATCGGGCCGTGCTTGAGCTCGCCGGCCGCGAACCCCTCGGCGTGCAGGTAGGCCAGCTCCTTGAGCTTGAGCGCACCCTCCAGCGCCACCGGGTAGCCGGCGTGCCGGCCCAGGAACAGCACCGAGCGGGCGCCGACGTGCTCGCGGGCGAGCGCGTAGACCTGCTCCGCGCCGTCGAGTACCGACTGGATCTGGTCGGGCACCTCCTCGAGCTGGCGCATGACCTCGTCGATCTCGTCGCCGTACCGGGTGCCCTTGACCTGCGCGAGGTAGAGGGCGAGCAGGTAGCAGCCCACCAGCTGGGTCAGGAAGCCCTTGGTCGAGGCGACGCCGATCTCGGGGCCGGCGTGGGTGTAGATGACCGCGTCGGACTCGCGCGGGATGGTCGAGCCGTTGGTGTTGCAGATCGCCAGCACCTTGGACCGCTGCCCGCGCGCGTGCCGGATCGCCTGCAGGGTGTCGGCGGTCTCCCCGGACTGGCTGATCGCGACGACCAGCGTGGAGTAGTCGAGGATCGGGTCGCGGTAGCGGAACTCCGAGGCCAGCTCGACCTCGACCGGCACGCGGCACCAGTGCTCGATGGCGTACTTGGCCACCATGCCGGCGTAGAACGACGTGCCGCACGCGATGATGATGATCTTGTCGATGTCGCGCAGCTCCTGGTCGGAGAGGCGCATCTCGTCGAGCTGGAGCAGCCCGCCTCGGGAGTGCCGGCCGAGGAGCGAGTCGGCCACGGCGCGCGGCTGCTCGAAGATCTCCTTGCGCATGAACCAGTCGTGGCCGTCCTTCTCGGCGGCCGAGAGGTCCCAGTCGACGTGGAAGCGCTCGCCCTCCGCGGGCGTGCCGTCGAAGCCGGTCACCGCTACGCCGTCGCAGGTGATCGTGACGACCTGGTCCTGGCCGAGCTCGAGCGCCTCGCGGGTGTGCTCGATGAACGCCGCGACGTCGGAGCCGAGGAAGTTCTCGCCGTCGCCGAGGCCGACCACGAGCGGGCTGTTGCGGCGCGCCGCGACGACCCGCGAGGGGTCCTGGGCGTCGACCGCGACGAGCGTGAACGCGCCCTCGAGCTGCCGGCAGACCCGCTGCATCGCGGCGGTCAGGTCGTCGTCGACCTGGACCTCGAGCTCCAGCAGGTGCGCGGCGACCTCGGTGTCGGTCTCCGAGACCAGGTCGTGGCCGGCGTCCTCGAGCCGGGCGCGCAGCTCGGCGAAGTTCTCGATGATCCCGTTGTGCACCAGGCCGACCCGGCGGGTGCTGCCGAGGTGGGGGTGGGCGTTGACGTCGTTGGGCGCGCCGTGGGTGGCCCACCGGGTGTGCCCGATGCCCGTGGTCGAGCCCGGGAGGGGCGACTCGGCGATGGCCTTCTCGAGGTTGGCGAGCTTGCCCGCCCGCTTCTGGGCGACCAGCGACCCGCCGTCCACGAGCGCGATGCCCGCGGAGTCGTAGCCGCGGTACTCCAGCCGACGGAGACCCTCGACCACCACGCCCTGCGCCTGCTGATGACCGACGTATCCCACGATGCCGCACATGAGAGCCATGCTAACGACGGGTGGACCCTCCTCCGACCACCGCGGGGCGGCTGCAACAATCACCCGCATGTCTTCCGGGGGTGGCCACGACGGCGCCCACGAGTCCTCCCCGTACATCGAGCTGGACCGCAAGGCCTGGGCCGCGCTCGCCGAGGAGACCGCCAACCCGCTCAGCGTCGAGGAGGTACGCCGCCTCCGCGGCCTGGGCGACTCCCTCGACCTCGACGAGGTCCAGGAGGTCTACCTGCCGCTGAGCCGGCTGCTGAGCCTGTACGTCGAGTCGGCCGGCAACCTGCACCGCCAGCAGGAGGCGTTCCTCCACCAGCGCACCCCGCCGCGCACGCCGTTCGTCATCGGCCTGGCCGGCTCGGTCGCCGTCGGCAAGTCGACCACCGCCCGCGTGCTGCAGCAGATGCTCGCCCACTGGCCCGAGCACCCCAACGTCGCGCTGGTGACCACCGACGGCTTCCTCTACCCCAACGCCGAGCTCCAGCGGCGCGGGCTGCTGCAGCGCAAGGGGTTCCCGGAGTCCTACGACCGCCGTGCCCTGCTGCGCTTCGTCGTCGACATCAAGTCCGGCAAGGACGAGGTCGAGGCCCCGGTCTACTCCCACCTCGTCTACGACGTGGTGCCCGGCGAGAAGATCGTGGTCAAGCGGCCCGACATCGTCATCATCGAGGGCCTCAACGTGCTGCAGCCGGCCCGGGTGCGCGAGGACGGCCGCACCAGCCTGGCGGTCAGCGACTTCTTCGACTTCAGCGTGTACGTCGACGCCGGCCGCGACAAGATCCGCGACTGGTACGTCTCCCGCTTCCTGCGGCTGCGGGAGACGGCGTTCCGCGACCCGCACTCCTACTTCGCGCGGTACGGCGCGATGAGCCACGAGGACGCGGTCGCCGAGGCCGAGCGGATCTGGGACTCGATCAACGGCCCCAACCTGGTCCAGAACATCCTGCCGACCCGCTCGCGGGCCACGCTGGTGATGCGCAAGGACCGCGACCACTCGGTGCGCTACGTGCGGCTCAGGAAGGTCTGACCCGCTTCTGCACGTCGAGCGCCTGCTCGACGACCCGGTAGCCCAGCGCCTCGTTGACGGCGTTCATGGCGGCGTTGACGCCGGCGTTGCTGGTCACGACCGACGTCGCGTCCGGGAACAGCTCGAGCACCCGCCGGTGGGTGGCGAGCTTCATCCCGAGCCCGATCCGGTGGCCGCGGTGGCCGGGCAGCACCAGGGTGCCGCCGACGGTCGCGACCCGCGGGTCGGCCGCGACCACGCCGAGCTCGTGGAAGCCGCACAGCCCGCCCCCCGGGGTCACCCCGACCGCGACCAGCCACCGCCGGCCGGTGGCGGCCGTCCGCTCCTCGACCTCGTGCAGCCGCTCGGGCGTCCAGGACGCCGCCCCCACGTCGAGGTCGCCCCGCGGGACCATGGTCATGAACGCCGAGAGCAGGTCGCAGAAGTCCGGCACCCACTCCTCGGGCACCCGGTCCTCGAAGGCGACCACGCGGTACCCGCCCAGGTGGGCGGCGACCTCGGCCTCCAGCGGACCCCACGACGCCGGCGCGGTCCGCAGGTCCAGCAGCTTGGTCTCCTCGCGGCTGGCGACGGGGTACCCGCTCGCCTCCGCGAACGCCGTCGACGGGGAGCCCTCCCCCGGCGGCGCGTACGCCGACCCGACGTACGCCGTGCGGCCGTCGTCGGCGGCGAGCCGCTCCAGCTCGGCGAGCACCGCCCGGCCCACGCCGCGGCGACGGTGGTCCGGGTGCACCTGGACGTCGAGCTCGGCCAGGTGCCGGTTGTCGGCGAGGAAGAGGACGAGGAACCCCGAACCCACCACGACGCTGTCCTTGGTCGCCAGCAGGAGCCGGCGGGCCAGGTCCGTGCGCGGGAGGGAGTAGAGCGGCCGCGCGACGTCCCAGGACGGCCACCCGTCGTACGCCCGGTCGTGGGCGGAGGACGCCGCGCCGACCTCCCACCAGGACCGCAGGGCGGTCCCGTCGGTGGGGTCGATCTCCCGCACGCGGACGTCGGTCACGCGCCCGACCCTAGGAGAGCGTGAGCCGCTCCCGCACCACCTTTGCGAGCCGCTCGGCGACCTGCTCGGCGCGGCCCTGGGTCTCGGCCTCGACCATCACCCGGACCAGCGGCTCGGTGCCCGAGGGACGCAGGAGCACCCGGCCGGTGTCGCCGAGCGCCGCCTCCTCCTCGGCCACCGCGGCGGCGAGGACCTCGTCGTCGGTGCGGCTGCGGTCGACGCCGCCGACGTTGACGAGCACCTGCGGGAACCGGGTCATCACCGAGGCCAGCGAGGCCAGGGACTCCCCGGTGACGACCATCCGCTCCAGCACGTGCAGGGCGGTGAGGATGCCGTCGCCGGTGGTCGCGTGGTCGCGCTGGATGACGTGGCCGGACTGCTCGCCGCCGAGGGAGTAGCCGTCGGCGTTCATCGTCTCCAGGACGTAGCGGTCGCCGACGGCGGTCTGGCGCACGGCGACGCCGTGCTCGGCCATCGCGCGCAGCAGGCCCAGGTTGCTCATCACCGTGACCACGAGGGTGTCGTCGCGCAGCCGGCCGGCGTCGCGCAGGCCGAGCGCCAGGATGGCCATGATCTGGTCGCCGTCGACGACCCGGCCGCGGTGGTCCACGGCCAGGCAGCGGTCCGCGTCGCCGTCGAGGGCGAAGCCGGCGTCCGCGCCGTGCTCGAGGACGGCGGCCTGGAGCGGGCCGAGGTGCGTCGATCCGCAGCCCTCGTTGATGTTCAGGCCGTCGGGCGCCGCGTTGATCGGGATCACCGTCGCGCCGGCCGCGGCCAGGGCCATCGGGCCGGCCTGGTACGCCGCGCCGTGGGCGCAGTCGAGCACCACGCGCAGGCCCGTGAGCGGCTTGACGGTGCTGACCAGGTGGGCGACGTACTCCTCCAGCGGCGTGGAGTACGGCGTCACCCGGCCGACGTCGGCGCCGGTGGGGGGCTGCCAGGGCTGCCCCATCCGCTCCTCGATGGCGCGCTCGATGGTGTCGTCGAGCTTGACCCCGCCGCGGGCGAGGAACTTGATGCCGTTGTCGGGCATCGGGTTGTGCGAGGCGCTGATGACCACCCCGACGTCGGCGCCGAGCGCGTCGGTCAGGAAGGCGACACCGGGCGTCGGCACCACCCGCACCCGGACCACGTCGACGCCGGCCGAGGCGAGCCCGGCGACGACGGCGTGCTCGAGGAACTGGCCCGAGATCCGGGTGTCCCGGCCGACGACCGCACGCGGTCGCTGGCCGGCGTAGCCGCCCCGGTCGACGAGGACCCGGGCGGCGGCGACGGACAGGTCCAGGGCCAGCGAGGCGGTCAGCAGACCGTTCGCCTGGCCCCGGACCCCGTCCGTGCCGAACAGACGTCCCACAGGAGGGAGCGTCAGCGCTTGCTGAACTGCGGCGCCTTGCGGGCCTTCTTCAGACCAGCCTTCTTGCGCTCGATGACGCGGGCGTCACGGGTGAGCAGGCCGGCCTTCTTCAGCGCCGGGCGGTTGGCCTCGGTGTCGATCCAGTTCAGGCAGCGGGCCACGCCGAGGCGCAGCGCGCCGGCCTGACCGGTGATGCCGCCGCCGTGGATCCGGGCGATCACGTCGAACCGGCCGTCGAGCTCGAGCTCGGCGAACGGCTCGTTGACGACCTGCTGGTGCAGCTTGTTCGGGAAGTACGACTCGAGCGTACGGCCGTTGACCGTCCACTGGCCGGTGCCCGGCACGATGCGGACGCGGGCCACGGCCTCCTTGCGGCGGCCGGTGGCCGCGGCGGGGGCGATGGTCGCCGGACGCAGCGGTGCGTCGGCGGACGGGGCGCTCTCCGAGCTGTAGGCAACGCCCTGCTCGTCGACCTCGTAGGTCGTCTCTTCGACCTCGGTGGTGTCAGCCACGATGAATTCCTCTTCAGACTTTCTCGGCGGGCGCGATTACTGGGAGATCTGGGTGATCTCGAAGGGGACGGCCTGCTGGGCCGCGTGCGGGTGCGTCGGGCCGGAGTAGACCTTCAGCTTCTTGAGCACCTGCCGACCGAGGCGGTTCTTGGGGAGCATGCCCCACACGGCCTTCTCGATCGCCTTGCGGGCGTCCTTCTCCAGCAGCTCACCGATGGGGGTGGCCGAGAGGCCGCCCGGGTAGCCGGAGTGGCGGTAGGACATCTTGGTCGTCTTCTTGCTGCCCGACAGGGCGACCTTCTCCGCGTTGATGATGATGACGAAGTCACCGGTGTCGGCGTGCGGGGCGAAGATCGCCTTGTGCTTGCCGCGCAGGAGGGTCGCCGCGGTCACGGCGAGCTTGCCGAGGACGATGTCGGTGGCGTCGATGACGTGCCACTCGCGCTGGATGTCAGCGGGCTTGGGGCTGTACGTGCGCACAGGACTGAGCCTTCTCGTTCGTAGGACCCGGACGGACTGCCCGTCCGGGTGGTGCTGCTGCGCCCTCTGACGAACACTGCCCGGCTCGGAATCGTCCGGATCTGCACCCCACGAGGGAGTGCGGCAGGAGGCGCGACTCCCCAAGATACGGGCACCCGCTCCGGCGGGTCAAAACGTGGCACCCGGCCGGGACCGGACCGGGAGGCGGACACCGGGTGTCGGTCTCTTCACCTCAGCGGTTAGGTTGCGAGGGTGACTGATTCTCTGACCGTCCGTGACAACCGCACCGGACAGGAGTACGACGTACCGATCGTCGACGGCACCATCCGCGCCGCCGACGTCGGGAAGATCAAGGCCTCGGACGAGGCCCCGGGACTGGCCGTCTACGACCCGGGCTTCGTCAACACGGCGTCCTGTCGCTCGGCCGTCACCTTCATCGACGGCGAGAAGGGGATCCTCGAGTACCGCGGCTACCCCATCGAGCAGCTGGCCGAGAAGTCGAACTTCCTCGAGGTGGCCTACCTCCTGATCCACGGGGCGCTCCCGACGAAGGCCGAGTACGACGCGTGGGTGCACGAGATCACCTACCACACGTTCGTCCACGAGAACGTGAAGTCGTTCATGGAGGGCTTCCGGTACGACGCGCACCCCATGGGGATGCTGATGGCGTCGGTCGGGGCCCTCTCGACGTTCTACCCCGACGCGCGCAACATCACCGACGCCGACAACCGCCACATGCAGATCGTGCGGATGATCGCGAAGATGCCGACGCTCGGCGCCTGGTCGTTCCGCCACGCGCAGGGCAAGCCGTTCGTCTACCCCGACAACGACCTCGGCTACACCGCGAACTTCCTCTCGATGCTGTTCAAGATGAGCGAGCAGAAGTACGAGGCCGACCCGCGGCTGGTCAAGGCGCTCGACGTGCTGTTCATCCTGCACGCCGACCACGAGCAGAACTGCTCGACCAACGCGGTCCGCTCCGTCGGCTCCTCGCAGGTCGACCCGTACTCCGCGGTCGCGGCCGGTGTCGGCGCGCTCTTCGGCCCGCTGCACGGCGGCGCCAACGAGGCGGTGCTGCGGATGCTGCGGCGCATCGGCTCGAAGGAGAACATCCCGGCCTTCATCGCCGGGGTGAAGGAGGGCAACGAGAAGCTGATGGGCTTCGGCCACCGGGTCTACAAGAACTACGACCCGCGCGCCAAGATCATCAAGAAGGCCTGCGACGACGTCTTCGAGGTCACCGGGGTCAACCCGCTGCTCGAGATCGCGCAGGAGCTGGAGAAGATCGCGCTCGAGGACGAGTACTTCGTCAAGCGCAAGCTCTACCCCAACGTCGACTTCTACTCCGGCCTGATCTACGAGGCCTTCCAGTTCCCGCCGGAGATGTTCACCGTCCTGTTCGCGATCGGCCGCGCCCCGGGCTGGCTGGCCCAGTGGCACGAGCTGGTGCAGGACAAGGAGCAGAAGATCGCCCGGCCCAAGCAGATCTACACCGGCGACCGGCAGCTGGAGTTTGTGCCCGCGTCGGAGCGTTGGGCCTGAGCGCAGCGAAGCCCCAACGCTGCGACGAAGCCCGGGCCAGGTCGAGCAGCGGCGCGACTGAGGAACGAAGTCGCGACCCGCGTGTCGAGACCACACTGAGATGACCGAACACACCACCCCGACCCCGGACGGCACGCCGTCCGGGGTCGCGGTCGTCTGGGACCTCGGCAACGTGCTCATCGACTGGCAGCCCCAGGACGCGGTGGCGGCCGGGGTGGGGCCCGAGGAGGCCGCGCGGTTCCTCGCCGCGGAGGACTTCGACTTCCTGGCCTGGAACCACGTCCAGGACGCCGGCGGCGGCTGGGACGACGCCGAGGCCGAGGTGGCGCGCACCCACCCGCACTGGGCCGAGCACGCCCGGGCCTACCGGACCCACTTCGCGCGCTCGCTCGTCGGCGAGGTGCCCGGCACCGTCGACCTGCTCCGGGACCTGCACCGGGCCGGCGTCGTCCAGTGGGGGCTGACCAACTGGTCCGCCGAGCTCTACCCGCACGCGCCGGAGCGGTTCGACTTCCTCGCCCTCCTCGACGGCGTGGTCGTCTCCGGGGTCGAGGGGGTCGCCAAGCCCGACGCCCGTGCGTTCGAGCTGGTCGCCGAGCGCAGCGGCGTGCCCCTGGACCAGATGGTCTTCGTCGACGACCGCCCCGCCAACGTCGCGGCCGCCGTCGCGCTCGGGATGGACGGGATCGTCTTCACCGGCGCCGGCCCGCTCCGCGCGGACCTCCGCCGCCGCGGCCTCCCCGTCTGACCTGTGGAGAGAGTCGCCGAGTCGGCGCACATGTGCGCCGACTCGGCGTTCCTTCCACAGGTCAGGGTCAGTTGACCCCGCGCTCGCGGTCGGCCCAGTACGGCGCGCGCAGCTCCCGCTTGAGGATCTTGCCGGTGGGGTTGCGCGGCAGCGCGCCGAGGACGTCGACCGACCCGGGGCACTTGTAGTGCGCGAGGTGCTCGCGGCAGTACGCCACCAGCTCGGCCTCGGTGGCCGTCGTGTCCGGCCGCAGCGCGACGACCGCCTTCACCGACTCGCCCCATCGGTCGTCCGGGACGCCGATGACCGCCACCTCGAGGACCGCGGGGTGCTCGGCCAGGACCCGCTCGACCTCGGGGCTGTAGATGTTCTCGCCGCCGCTGATGATCATGTCCTTGAGCCGGTCCTCGACGTAGACGTAGCCGCCGTCGTCGAGCCGGCCCAGGTCGCCGGTGCGGAACCAGCCGTCGTCGGTGAGCACCTGCGCGGTCGCCTCCGGCTTGCCGAGGAACCCCTTCATCACCTGCCGGGAGCGCAGCCAGATCTCGCCGGGCTCCCCCACCGGCCGGTCCTCCAGGGTGGCGGGGTCGACGACCCGGACCTCCATGCCCGGGATCGGCCGTCCCGCCGAGAGCAGCCGCTCGGGGTGGTCGGGGTCGCGGTGGTCCTCCGGCATCAGGTGCGTGGCCACGCCGGCGACCTCGGTCAGGCCGTAGACCTGCACGAAGTCGGTGTCGGGCCAGGCCTCCATCGCGGCGCGCAGCAGCGGCGGCGGCATCGGGGAGGCGCCGTAGGTGTAGGTCTTCAGCGCCCCGAAGAGCCGCACCGCGTCGGGGCCCGCCTGCAGCACCTGGGCCAGCACCGCGGGGACCAGGAAGGTCCGGTTGGCGCCGGCGAGGATCGCGCCGGCCAGCGACGCCCCGTCGGGGTCCCGGGTCATCACGCTCGGCAGGCCGTCGTGCAGGCCGAGCAGGACGTACGACGAGCCGCCGACGTGGAACAGCGGCATCGCCACCATCATCTTGTCGCCGGGCTCGAGCACCAGCCCCTCGTGGGAGCAGACGGTGTGCTCGACCATGTTGGTGTGGGTGAGCATCACGCCCTTGGGCCGGCCGGTGGTGCCGGAGGAGTACATCACCAGGCAGACGTCGTCGGGCGAGACGTCGTCGGGCCGGGAGGCCGGGGTGGCCGCCGCCAGCCAGGCCTCGTACTCGTCGCCCTCGGCGCCGTCCGGCGTCACCTCGATCACCGTGCGGACCGCGGTGAGCCGGTCGCGGATCCGGGCGACCTCCGGCGCCAGCTCGGTGCCGACGAACAGCACGGTCGCGCCGCTGTCGTTGACGGCGTAGTCGATCTCGTCGCCGGCGAGCCGCCAGTTGACGATCGCGTTGGCGGCGCCGAGCGACCCGGCGGCGAGGCTGATCTCGACGCAGGCCGGGTGGTTCTTGTCGAGGAACGCGACCACGTCGCCGCGGCCGACGCCGAGCTCCTGGAGCCCACCGGCCGCGCGGCGTACCCGGTCGTCCCACTGCGCCCAGGTCCAGGTGCGGCCGAGGTAGGTCATGCACTCCGCGTCGGGGTTCGTCGCCGCCCAGTGGGCGAGGCGGTCGTCGACGAACCTGGCACGGGGCGCGGGCCCATTCGGGGTCGAAGTGGCGGCGGCGAGGGCCTCGGGGGCGACGGTGGCATCCATGGCGCCGATCGTGACGCAGTTCACACGGGGGCACAAGGCGGCTTCTTCGCGGGCACCCAGCGCCGTCTCAGCCTGGTCACAGGCTGGAGGCCGATGATTGTCATCAACAACGAGACGGCAGCGAGACGCCGAACAGGAGGCACGCAGCATGACCAACGAGTGGCACGACGACACCCAGCCCGTGCGCCCCACCGCGGGCGAGCAGCCCACCGCGGCCCCCGCCGCGGCGGCCCCCACCGCGCCTCCGACGGCGCCCCCCACGACGCCTCAGCCGGTGCCCGCTCCCCCGACCACCCCGCCGCCCGCCCCGCTCACGCAGCCCCGCGCTCCGCGCGGCCGGCGGTTCGCGGCGGGCGTGGTCGCCGCCTCCCTGGTGGCCGGCGGCGCCGCGGGCCTGGGCGGCGCCGCTGCCTGGGACGCCTGGGACGACGACCCGACCGGCAACCGCGCCGGTACGCCGTCCCGCTCCACCGCGCAGTTCGCCGACTCCGACTCCGACTCCGAGCCCGCCACCGACGGCACGGTGGAGTCGGTCGCGGCGTCGGTGCTCCCGTCGGTGGTGAAGATCGACGTCACCGGCGCGCAGGGCTCGGGGTCCGGATCGGGCGTCGTGCTCAGCGAGGACGGCCAGGTGCTGACCAACGACCACGTGGTCGAGCTCGCGGGCGACGGGGGCGAGATCACGGTGTCGTTCAACGACGGGACCGAGGCCGAGGCCGAGATCGTCGGCACCGACCCGCTCACCGACGTCGCGGTGATCCAGGCCGAGGACGTCGAGGGGCTCACCCCCATCACGCTCGGCTCGTCCGACGACCTCGAGGTCGGTGAGGGCGTCGTCGCGATCGGCTCGCCGTTCGGTCTCGACGCGACCGTCACCAGCGGCATCGTCAGCGCGCTGAACCGCCCGGTCGGGGTCGGCCAGAGCGCGGACGGCACCACGGCGTACCCCGCCATCCAGACCGACGCGGCGATCAACCCCGGCAACAGCGGCGGCCCGCTGGTCGACATGGAGGGCCGCCTGGTCGGCATCAACTCCTCGATCCGGAGCACCGCCTCGTCCTCGCCGTTCGGCACGAGCGAGGCCGGCTCCATCGGCCTCGGCTTCGCGATCCCCATCGACGACGCCATGCCGATCGTCGAGGAGATCGTCGCGGGCGAGACGCCCAGCCACGCCCTGCTCGGCATCAGCGTCTCGGACGTCGGGGCGGAGCCCGGCACGGTGCCGGGCATGCCGGGCGCCGAGGAGGGCGCCACCCCGAGCGAGGGCGCGCTGGTCCGCGAGGTCGGCGGCGACTCCGCCGCGGCGGACGCCGGGCTGAAGCAGGGCGACGTGATCACGAAGATCGACGAGCAGCACGTCGCGGGGTCCGACGACCTGATCGCCACGATCCGCTCCTACCGGCCCGGCGACACGGTCACCGTGACCTACGAGCGCGACGGCGTGGAGAGCACCACCGAGCTCGAGCTGGACTCGGACGCCTCCGAGTCCTGATCCCCCCGCACGGCGCGGCTCAGGCGAGTGTCTTCTGGAACTCGCCGAGCCGCGCCGTCGGCGTGTAGCCGAGCCGGTCGTTCACGCCGACCATGTGCTCGTTGACCTCGGCGTTGTAGGTGACCAGCGTCCGCACCGACGGGCGCAGCTGCTGCAGCTGCCGCAGGTTGGCGACCTTCACCGCGAGCCCCAACCGGTGGCCGCGGTGGTCGCGTCGGACCAGGGTGCCCCACTGGTAGCCCCGGTCCGACCCGTGGTCGGTGCAGGCCAGGTCGGTGTACGCCGCGACCGTGCCGTCCGCGGCCAGGGCCACGGTGTGCAGCTTGGTGCGGCCCTTCTTCGCGGTCTCCGCCTCGTCCTCGCGGACCGCGGCGGTGCTCGCCGACTCCGGCTCGAGCGTGAGGTCGCCGGTCGGCGCCTCGGTCATCAGCGTCGAAGCCAGGTCGGCCCAGCCCTGCAGGAGCTCCTCGGGCACCGGGCCGACCCACGACCGCAGCGTGTACGCCGCGTGGTGCGGCGCCGCCTCGGCGGCGAGCGCGTCGAGCAGGGCGTCGTCGACGGGAAGACGCAGCTCGCGCTGGACGTCGCCGAGCCCGAGCACGTACCCGCAGGCCCGGGCGAACTCCGGCCCGCTCTCGCCGATCCCCTCCGCCCCCGCCCCGTAGGCGTAGCGGGTCTCGCCGCCGAGGATGGTGCGGCCGCGCCCGCGGGCGACCTCCTCGAGCCGGGCGAGCATCGCCCGCCCGTACCCGCGGCGCCGGTGGTCGGGGTGCACGTGGACGGCGAGCTCGGCGCGGTCGCGGTTGTCGAGCAGCGGCAGCCGCACCCGTCCGGTCGCCACCAGCTCGCCGCCGAGCAGGCCGGCGTACGCCGTCGACCAGGAGCGGGTGCCGCCGTCGCGGATCATCACCCGCAGCTCCTCGGCCTGCCAGGGCGTCGCGCTGGCCCCGCGCCCGTGCCGCTCGGCGGCCTCGTAGACCCGGTGCCACGCGGCGTACGCCACGTCGTCGTCGACGTCGAGCGGCACGACCTGGTAGCCGCTCACCGCGCCCGCTCCACCCGGCCCTCGTCCCAGACCGGCCCGTCGGACTCGTAGACCTCGCCGTCGGCGCCGTAGACCAGGAACCGGTCGAAGCCGCGCGCGAACCAGCGGTCGTGGGTGACCGCGAGCACCGTGCCCTCGAACGCCGCGAGGCCCTCCTCGAGCGCCTCGGCCGACTGCACGTCGAGGTTGTCGGTGGGCTCGTCGAGCAGCAGCAGGGTGGCCCCCGACAGCTCGAGCAGCAGGATCTGGAAGCGGGCCTGCTGGCCGCCGCTGAGTGACTCGAAGGTCTGCTCGCCGGCGTGCGCGAGCTCGTAGCGGTCCAGCACCCGGGCCGCCTGCTCGCGGCCCATCCCGCGCCGGCCGTCGGGGTGCCCGTCGCCGCGGTGCAGCACCTCCAGCAGCGTCCGCCCGACCAGCTCGGGGTGCTCGTGGGTCTGCACGAACCAGCCCGGCCGGACCCGGGCGCCGAGGCGCGCCTGGCCGCGGTGCCGCACCGGCTCGATCCGCACCTCGCCCACTGGCCGGTGCTCGACGTCGGGGTCGCTGCCGCCGGCCGCGAGCAGCCGGAGGAAGTGCGACTTGCCCGAGCCGTTGGACCCGAGGACGGCGACCCGCTCGCCGTACCAGACCTCGAGGTCGAAGGGGCGCATCAGCCCCTCGAGCTCGAGCTGCTCGCAGACCACCGCGCGCTTGCCCGTGCGACCCCCGGTGAGCCGCATCGTGACCTGCTGCTCGCGCGGCTGCTCGGTCGGCGGCCCGGCCTCCTCGAACTTCCGCAGCCGGGTCTGCGCGGCGCGGTACTGGCTCGACATCCCGTCGTTGTACTCCGACTTGACCTTCAGGCGGAGCACCAGCGCCTTGAGCTTCGCGTGCTCCTCGTCCCAGCGACGGCGCTGCTCCTCGAGGCGCGCGAACCGGTCGGTGCGGGCCTGGTGGTAGGAGGTGAAGCCGCCCGGGTGGGTCCAGACCGTGTTGCCCGCGGCGCCCAGCTCGACGGTCACGACCCGGGTGGCGGTGTTGTTCAACAGCTCGCGGTCGTGGCTGATCATCAGCACGGTCTTGTCGGACTCGCGGATCCGGCCCTCGAGCCAGATCTTGCCCGGGACGTCGAGGTAGTTGTCGGGCTCGTCGAGCAGCAGCACCTGGTCGGGACCGCGGAGCAGGTACTCCAGCACCAGCCGCTTCTGCTCGCCGCCGGAGAGCGTGGTGAGCTCGCGGTACTTCACCCGGTCGTACGGCACCCCCAGCGCGGCGATCGTGCACACGTCCCAGACGACCTCGACGTCGTACCCGCCGGCGTCGGCGTACTCGCCCAGGGCGGTGGCGTAGGCCATCTGGGTCTTCTCGTCGTCGTGCTCCATCAGCGCCAGCTCGAGGCGGTCCACCGCGGCCGCGGCCTCGCGGACGCGCGGCGGGGAGACGCTCAGCAGCAGGTCGGCGACGCTCGTGCTGCCCACGGCGACCTGCTGGCGCATCACGCCGAGCCCGCCGCTGCGCGTCACCGCGCCGGCGTGCGGCGCGAGCTCGCCGGTGATGATCCGGAGCAGCGTCGTCTTGCCGGCGCCGTTCGCCCCGACCAGCGCGACCTTCGCCCCCTCGCCCACCCGGAACGACACGTCCTCGAGCAGCACCCGCCCGTCCGGCAGCTCGTAGCGCACCCCGGCGACATCCACATGACCCACGTCGGAGGATTGTCCGCCTCGGTGGCGTGTTCGGCGAACTGATAACGGGGACGGCGGCCGGTTTCCCCGGTGAACCGGGGAAACCTGATGTTCTCGGCCGTCGCGATGGCCGAGAACATCAGGTTCTCCCTGAGAAGTACGGCGGCCGGGGCAAGGTCGGCGGGCTGCCGCGCCGCCACGGCGTCCGCCGTCACCCCGGCCATGCTCGGGTAGGGACCAGCGTTGGGCGGGGCGCCCATGTCCTGGTCACCGGGCCCGCGCCATGATGGGCGCTCACACCCCAGGGAGGGCACCGATGCAGCTGGAGCTGTCAGCCGAGGACCAGGCGTTCCGCGAGGAGATGCGCGAGTTCTTCACGATGAAGTTCCCCCAGGAGATCCGCGACGCGGTCACCGCGGGGCGCGAGCTCACCAAGGAGCAGATCGTCGAGAGCCAGCAGACGCTGAACGCCGCCGGGCTCGCCGTACCGCACTGGCCCGAGGAGTGGGGCGGCCGCGGCTGGTCGGACCTGCGCCGTCACCTGTGGAACGAGGAGATGCAGGCGGCCGCCGTGCCGCTGCCGCTGGCGTTCAACGCCAACATGATCGGCCCGGTGCTGGCGCACTTCGGCTCCCAGGAGCTCAAGGAGCGGTTCCTGCCGCCGACGGCCAACCTCGACATCTGGTGGAGCCAGGGCTTCTCCGAGCCCGACGCCGGCTCCGACCTCGCGAGCCTGCGCACGACCGCGGTGCGCGACGGCGACCACTTCGTGGTCAACGGGCAGAAGACCTGGACCACGCTGGGCCAGTACGGCGACTGGATCTTCACGCTGGTGCGCACCGACCCCGAGGTCAAGAAGCAGGCCGGCATCTCGATGCTGCTCATCGACATGACCTCCCCGGGCGTGGAGGTGCGCCCGATCGAGCTGATCGACGGCGGCCACGAGGTCAACGAGGTCTGGTTCACCGACGTGCGGGTGCCTGCGGACCTGCTGGTCGGCGAGCTCAACGGCGGCTGGACGATCGCGAAGTTCCTGCTCGGCAACGAGCGCGTCGGCGTCGCCCCGGTCGGGACGACCAAGCGCGTCCTCGCCCAGGCCAAGGAGCTCGCCGGCGCCCAGCTGGAGGACCCGTTCACGCGCGCCCGGTTCGCCGAGCTCGAGAACGAGCTGCTCTCGCTGGAGCTGACCGCGCTGCGCGTGGTCGCCCACTCCGAGGGCGGCGAGCCGCACCCCGCGAGCTCGGTGCTCAAGCTCAAGGGCACCGAGATCCAGCAGGCGGTCACCGAGCTGGTGCTCGACCTCGCCGGACCGGCGGGGCTGGCGACCGGCGAGGGCGCCGGCGTGCCCGAGTGGGCCCACCTCGCGGCGCCGACGTACCTCAACATGCGCAAGGCGTCGATCTACGGCGGGTCCAACGAGATCCAGCGCCAGATCATCGCCCGCACGATCCTGGGACTCTGAGGGGACTGACATGGACTTCACCTACGACGACGAGCAGGACGCCCTCCGCGACGCGGTGCGCGGCCTGGTCGGCAAGGCGTACGCCGACTTCGAGCAGCGCCGCCGCACCGCCGCCGAGGAGCCCGGCTTCAGCGAGAAGATGTGGACGCAGCTGGCCGAGATGGGCCTGCTCGGGCTGCCGTTCGCCGAGGAGGACGGCGGCGTCGGGGCCGGTCCGGTCGAGATCGGCATCGTCGCCCGCGAGCTGGGCCGGGTGCTCGCGCCCGAGCCGTACCTCACCTCCGTCGTGCTCGCCGGCGGCCTGGTCTCCGCGGCCGGCACCCGCGGGCAGCGCGCCGAGGTGCTCGGCGCGCTCTCCGCAGGCGAGAGCGTCCTGGCCTTCGCCCACGACGAGGAGGGCAGCCGGTGGGCGCCGTCCGCGAGCGCCGTGCGGGCCACCCGGGACGGCGACGCGTGGACCCTCACCGGCGTCAAGGAGCCGGTCCCCCACGGCGCCCGCGCCGACCTGCTGGTCGTCAGCGCCGCGCTGCCCGACGGCGGCACCGGCGTGTTCCTCGTCGACCCCGACGGGGTGCAGCGCGACGGCTACACGACGTACGACGGGGGCCGCGCCGCGCGGGTCACCTTCGACGGCACCGCCGCCACCCCGCTCGGCACGCCCGGCCAGGACCTCGAGCCGACGATCGCCACCATCCTCGACATCGGCCGGATCATGGCCGGCCAGGAGGCGCTCGGCGCGATGGAGGTCGCGCTCGCCGCGACCACGTCGTACCTCACCAGCCGCAAGCAGTTCGGCGTCACGCTGAACACCTTCCAGGCGCTGAACTTCCGCGCCGCCGACATGTACGTCTCCCTCGAGCTGGCCTCCAGCCTCGTGCAGTGGGCGACGATGGTGCTCGCGACCGGCGACGCCACGCGGGCCGCCGACGCGGCCGCGCGGGCGGCGTACCAGGTCAGCCGGGCGTCGCGGCACGTCGGCCAGGAGGCGATCCAGCTGCACGGCGGCATCGCGATGACCGCGGAGTACTCCGTCGGCATGTACGCCGCGCGGCTCTCCGCGCTCGACCACCTGCTCGGCGACGGCCAGCACCACCTGGCCCGGCTGGCGGCCGGCATCGAGGGGTACGGCGCGATCGACCCGCTGGCGCCGACCGCCGGGCGGGGATGATCGACACTCCTTAGACTGCTGCCCATGGTGCAGCAGGCCGAGGAGCCGATCGACGAGGACGTGCGCCTGGCTGCGCCACGGCGTACCCGGCGCGGGGCGCGCGTCGCCGCGATGGCGGCGTACGCGGTCCTGCTCGGCGTGTGGATCGAGCTGCTCGGCATCCCCAACGACACCGTGCAGGTCTTCCTGTGGCTCTGGGTCGGCACGATCGCGTGGAACGTCGAGGCGCCGCCGCGCTCGCACCTGGCGTTCCTGCGCGACTGGTGGCTGCCGGTGGTCGGCCTGGTCATCTACTTCTACAGCCGCGGGCTGACCGACGAGCTCGGGCTGCCGGTGCACGTGCAGATGCCGATCACCGTCGACGAGTGGCTCGGCGGCGGGGTCACCCCGACCGAGCGGCTGCAGGACGCCTGGTGCGGCGACCCGTGCACCAAGGACAGCGAGCCGCGGTTCTACGACCTGTTCCTCACGACCGTCTACGCCACCCATTTCCTCGCCGGCCTGACCATCGCGGCCGTGCTGTGGGTGCGCAACCGCGGTGAGTGGATGAAGTGGATGCGGCGCTACGTCGGCATCAACTTCGGCGCGCTGGTCGTCTACATCCTCTACCCGATGGCCCCGCCGTGGATGGCCTCCGAGCAGGGGCAGATGGGCGAGGTCACCCGGATCACCAGCCGCGGGTGGTCCGACATCGGCCTGGACCGGATCGACCTGGTGCTCCAGGGCGTCGGCAACCCGGTGGCGGCGATGCCGTCGCTGCACGCCGGCATCTCCTTCCTGATCGCGATGTACGCCGTCCAGCGGCTGCGCACGCCGTGGCGCTGGCTGCTGCTGCTCTACCCGCTGGCGATGTCGACGGCGCTGGTCTACTTCGCCGAGCACTACGTCATCGACATCGTCGCCGGCGCCGCGCTCGCGCTGCTGGTGCTGGTGCTCGCCTCCGCCTGGGAGCGCCGCCGGGCCGACCGCCTCGACGCCGCTGCCCCCACCCCCACCCCCGCGCAGGAGCCCGCCGAGTCGGCGTGAGTTGCGCCGCCGGGTGACAACTCACGCCGACTCGGCGCTCAACTCACGCCGAGTCGGCGCTTGTGTTCAGGCCGCGCCGACCATCCGCAGGGCCAGCCCGCGGTAGTGCTCGGCGACCAGGTCGGGGCTCCAGCCGCGGTCCTCGCGGTACCAGCGCGCCACGTCGATGCCGAGCGAGAGCAGCGCGGTGGCGGTGATCGCCGGGTCGGTGGTCGTGAAGTGCCCCGAGGCCGCGCCGCGCTCGAGCAGGTCGCGCATCACCCGGTCGATGCGGCGGCGCAGCTCCTCGACCTCCGCGCGGTGCTCCTCGGTGAGCGCGGCCATCTCGTAGGTCACCACGCGGGCGCTGACGTGGTGGACGGCGTGGTGGCGGACGAACTCCTCGACCAGCCGCGCGAGGTGGTCGACCGGGGTGCCGGGGCCCGCGACGGCGTCCTCGCACAGGGCCAGCACCCGCTGGTGGCCGACGAGGCAGATCAGGTGCAGCAGCTCCTCCTTGGAGCGGTGGTGCACGTAGAGCGCGGCCGGGCTCATGCCCGCGGCCGCCGCGATGTCGCGGGTGGTGGTGCCGTGGAAGCCGCGCGCCGAGAACGCCTCCACCGCCGCGGCGAGGAGCCGGTCGCGGGCGTTGACCTCGGGGGGCATGGCAGCGATAGTAAGCAAGCGCTTAGTCAGAGGGCAACGATGTGAGGGGCGGGGACGGCATGCGGGGTCTGCAGGGCAAGGTGGCGCTGGTGACCGGCGCGAGCCGGGGCATCGGCCTCGGGATCGCCGAGCGGCTGGTGGCCGAGGGCGCGCGGGTCTGCCTGACCGCCCGCAAGCCCGAGGCGCTCGAGGAGGCCGTCGCCTCGCTCGGCGGGCCCGAGCACGCGATCGCCGTCGCCGGCAAGGCCGACGACCCCGCCCACCGCGACGACGCGGTCGCCCGCACGATCGAGACGTTCGGCAGCCTCGACCTGCTGGTCAACAACGCCGGCATCAACCCCGTGTACGGGCCGCTCGTCGACCTCGACCTCGCCGCCGCACGCAAGATCGTCGAGGTCAACGCGCTCGGCGCGCTCGCCTGGGTGCAGACGGCGTACCACGCCTGGATGCGCGAGCACGGCGGCGCGGTCGTCAACGTCTCCTCGGTCTCCGGCGTCAAGCCCGCCCCCGGCATCTCCATGTACGGCGCCAGCAAGGCGATGCTGATCAGCCTCACCGAGTCGCTCGCCGTCGAGCTCGGCCCGGGCGTCCGGGTGAACGCCGTCGCGCCGGCCGTGGTGAAGACCCGGTTCGCCAGCGCGCTCTACGAGGGCCGCGAGGAGGAGGTCGCGTCGGCGTACCCGCTGAAGCGGCTCGGCGTCCCCGAGGACGTCGGCAGCGTCGTGGCGTTCCTGCTCTCCGAGGACGCCGCCTGGCTGACCGGCCAGACCGTGGTCCTCGACGGGGGCGTCACCCTGACCGGCGGCGTCTGATGACCGGCCCGCTCGCCGGCGCCGGCGCGGTCGTGACCGGCGCGGGCCGCGGGATCGGCCGGGCGCTCGCCGTCCGGCTCGCGCAGGAGGGCGCCCGCGTCGTCGTCAACGACCTCGACGCCGACGCGGCGTACGCCGTCGCCGCCGAGGTCGGGGGTACGGCGGTCCCCGGCGACTGCGCCTCCGACGAGGGCGTCCGCGCGCTGGTCGACCGCGCCACCGAGGCGCTCGGCCGCGTCGACGTCTACCTCGCCAACGCCGGCATCGACGGCGCCGCCGGGCCGGACAGCCTGCAGACCCCCGACGCCGCCTGGGAGCAGGTGCTCGACGTCAACGTGATGGCCCACGTCCGAGCCGCGCGCACGCTCGTCCCGCGCTGGCTCGAGGACGGCGGCGGCGGCCGGTTCGTCGTCACCGCCTCCGCCGCCGGGCTGCTCACGATGGTCGGCAGCGCGCCGTACTCGGTCACCAAGCACGCCGCGGTCGGCTTCGCCGAGTGGCTCTCGGTGACGTACGGCGACCGCGGGGTCACCGTCCAGGCGATCTGCCCGCAGGGCGTGCGCACCCGGATGCTCGAGGAGGCCGGCCCGCTGCAGGGGCTGCTCTCCCGCGACACCGCGCTCGAGCCCGAGCAGGTCGCCGACGCCTGGGTGCGCTCGCTGGCCGACGACCGGTTCCTGGTGCTCCCCCACCCTGAGGTGGCCGACTACTACGCCGCCCGCGCCGCCGACACCGACCGCTGGCTCGCCGGCATGCGCCGCCTCCAGGCCAAGGTCGACGGGCTCGGCTCGTGACCGCCCCCGACGACCTCCCGGGCCTCGACCTCACCGCGTTCCGGGACTGGTACGACGCGCAGCGGCCCGGCGAGCTCGCCGGCGACCTGCGCGGCCGGCTGCTCGCCGGCGGCAAGTCGAACCTCACCTACGAGGTCACCGACGGCTCCGCCTGGTGGGTGGTACGCCGGCCGCCGCTCGGCCACGTGCAGGCCACCGCGCACGACATGGGCCGCGAGTTCACGGTGATGAGCGCGCTCGCCGGCACCGACGTGCCCGTGCCGGCGACGTACGCGCACTGCGACGACCCGGCCGTGCTCGGCGCGCCGTTCTACGTGATGGAGCGGGTCGCCGGCACGGCGTACCGCACCGCCGACCAGCTCGCCGACCTCGGACCGGAGCGCACGGCGGCGCTCGCCGGCGCCATGGTCGACGTGCTGGCGCGGCTGCACGCCGTCGACCCGGGCGCCGTCGGCCTCCAGGACCTCGGCCGGCCGGTCGGCTTCCTCGAGCGCCAGGTACGCCGCTGGGGCCGGCAGCTCGACGGGTCCCGCACCCGCGACCTCCCGGACGCCGACGCGCTGCTGGCCCGGCTCGCCGCGAGCGTGCCCGCCGGCGACGACGGCAGCGCCGCCGGCATCGTGCACGGCGACTACCGCCTCGACAACCTCCTCGTGGACGCGACCGACGAGCACCGCGAGCACCCCGTGCGCGCCGTCGTCGACTGGGAGATGGCCACGATCGGCGACCCGCTCACCGACGTCGCGCTGCTGCTCGTCTACGACCGGCTCGGCACCATCGCCGGCGGCGGCGCGGTCGCCGACGCGAGCGCCGCCCCCGGCTACCCCGACGCCGACGCCCAGCTGGCGCGGTACGCCGCGGCCGGCGGCCGCCCGCTCGGCGACCTCGGCTTCCACCTCGGGCTGGCCCACCTCAAGCTCGCGGTGATCCTCGAGGGGATCCACTTCCGCCACCTGCACGGCCAGACCGTCGGCGAGGGCTTCGACACCGTCGGCGCCGCGGTCGAGCCACTGCTCGCCGCCGGCCTCGCCGCGCTCACCGCCACCGACCACTGACAGACCCACCGATCCCGGGAGACCCCATGGACTTCGCCTACGACGCCCGCACCGAGGAGCTCCGCCGCGAGCTGCTCGACTTCATGGACGGCCACGTCCACCCGGCCGAGCAGGTCTTCCACGACCAGCTCGCGGCGCTCGACGACCCGTTCGCGTGGACCAGCGCGCCGGTGCTCGCCGAGCTCACCACCGAGGCGCGCCGCCGCGGGCTGTGGAACCTCTTCCTCCCCGGCGACAGCGGCGGCCGCGGCGCCGGCCTCACCAACCTGCAGTACGCCCCGCTCGCCGAGATCAGCGGGCGCAGCGGCCACCTCGCCCCGGCCGCCATGAACTGCGCGGCGCCGGACACCGGCAACATGGAGGTGCTGCACATGTTCGGCACCCCCGAGCAGCAGGAGCGGTGGCTCGACCCGCTGCTCGACGGCCGCATCCGGTCGGCGTTCGCGATGACCGAGCCCGACGTCGCGTCCTCCGACGCCACCAACATCGAGACCGCGATCGTCCGCGACGGCGACCACTACGTGCTCAACGGGCGCAAGTGGTGGATCACCGGCGCGATGAACCCCGACTGCGAGATCTTCATCGTGATGGGCAAGACCGACCCCGACGCCTCGCGGCACCGCCAGCAGTCGATGGTGCTGGTGCCCCGGGACACGCCGGGCCTGACCGTCGTACGCCCGATGACGGTGCTGGGGTACGACGATCACGAGCACGGCGGGCACGCCGAGCTGCTCTTCGAGGACGTCCGGGTGCCGGTGGCCAACCTGATCGGCGAGGAGGGCCACGGCTTCGGCGTCGCCCAGGCCCGCCTGGGTCCCGGCCGAATCCACCACTGCATGCGCGCCATCGGGGTCGCCGAGCTGGCGATCGAGCTGATGTGCCGCCGGGTCGAGGGTCGGGTCGCGTTCGGCCGGCCGCTCTCGCGGCAGGGCGTGGTCCGCGAGTGGATCGCGGAGTCGCGGGTCGCCGTCGAGCAGCTGCGGCTTCTGGTGCTCAAGACCGCCTGGCTGATGGACACCGTCGGCAACCGCGGCGCGCACACCGAGATCCAGGCGATCAAGATCGCGACGCCGAAGGTGGTCCAGGAGATCGTCGACCGAGCCATCCAGGCGCACGGAGCGGGCGGGCTCTCCCAGGACTTCCCGCTGGCCGCGGCGTTCGCCGGGATCCGCACGCTGCGCTTCGCCGACGGCCCCGACGAGGTGCACAAGAACTCGCTGGCCAAGGCGGAGATCGCGCGGCACACGGGCGACCGGTGACCTCGTGGACCTGACCCTGAGCCCCGAGCAGCTGGCGTTCCGCGACCTCGCCCGCGAGTTCCTCGACCGCGAGGCGGTGCCGCACCGCGCGCAGTGGGACCGAGAGGAGTCCGTCGACCTCGCGATCATCCCGAGGCTGGCCGAGCTCGGCTTCTTCGGGCTCACCCTCCCCGAGGAGTACGGCGGCCTCGGTGGCGACTACCTCACCTACGTGCTCGGCATGGAGGAGCTCGGCCGGGCCGACTCCGCCCTGCGGGGCATCGTGTCGGTCTCCAACGGCCTGGTCGGCAAGTCCATCCTGGGCTTCGGCACCGAGGAGCAGAAGCAGCGCTGGCTGCCCGGCATCGCCGACGCGACCATCCTGGGCTGCTTCGGCCTCACCGAGCCCGACACCGGCTCCGACGCCGGCAACCTGACCGCGCGGGCCCGCCGCGACGGCTCCGACTGGCTGATCACCGGGCAGAAGCTGTTCATCACCAACGGCACCTGGGCCCACGTCGCACTGGTCTTCGCGCGCACCGGCGGCCCCGGCCCGAAGGGCGTCAGCGCGTTCCTGGTGCCGACCGACTCCCCCGGCTTCGAGGCGCGCGAGATCACCGGCAAGCTCGGCCTGCGCGGCCAGGCCACCGCCGAGCTGTTCCTGACCGACGTCCGGGTGCCCGCCGACGCGCTGCTCGGCGAGGAGGGCCAGGGCTTCCGGATCGCGATGACCACGCTCGACAAGGGCCGGGTCTCGGTCGCGGCCGGCTGCGTCGGCATCGTCCAGGGCTGCCTGGAGACCTCGGTCGAGTACGCCACCTCGCGCACCCAGTTCGGCCGGCCGATCGCCGGCTTCCAGCTGGTGCAGGACATGATCGCCGACATCTCCGTGGACGCGGACGCCGCGCGGCTGCTGGTCTGGCGGTGCGCCGACCTCATCGACCGCGGCGAGCCGTTCGGCGTCCAGGCCTCCAAGGCGAAGCTGTACGCCTCGGAGGCCGCCGTCCGCGCGGCGAACAACGCGATCCAGGTGCACGGCGGGGCCGGGTACGTCGATGAGTACCCCGCGCAGAAGTACCTCCGCGACGCCCGGGTGATGACCCTCTACGAGGGCACCAGCCAGATCCAGAAGCTGCTCATCGGGCGCGCCGAGACCGGCATCAGCGCCTTCGTCTGAACCACCGACCAGCAGAGAGGTCCCGCATGACCCAGCTCGATCCCCGCCTCGACCCCGAGATCGCCGTCCTGCTGCAGTTCCTGGACTCCTCGGGAGCCCCGCCGATGCACGCGGGGACGCCCGAGCAGGCACGCGCCGGCTTCCGCACCCTGAGCGTCGACCTGCGCGACCCGGCGACCGTCCCCGACGTCGCGTCCGTGGTGGACAGGACGGTGCCGGGCGGGGACGGCGACCTGCCGGCGCGGGTCTACCGGCCGCACGAGGGACCGCTGCCGACGGTGCTGCTCTTCCACGGCGGCGGCTGGGTGATCGGCGACCTCGACACCCACGACGTCATGGCGCGCACCATCGCGAACCTCGCCGACTGCGTCGTCGTCTCCGTCGACTACCGGCTCGCGCCCGAGCACCCCCACCCCGCGGCCGTCGACGACGCGCTCGCCGCGGCTCGCTGGGCGGCCGGGCACCTCGACGAGCTCGGCGGGGCCGACCGGCTCGGCGTCGCCGGCGACTCCGCCGGCGGCAACCTCGCGGCGATCGTGGCCCAGGTGCTGCGCGACGAGGGCACGCCGCTCGCCGGCCAGCTGCTGGTCTACCCCGCCACCGACTTCACCGGTGAGCACCCCTCGCGCGCCGAGAACGGCGAGGGCTACTTCCTCGACACCGCGACGATGCTCTGGTTCGCCGAGCAGTACGTCGGGCAGCTCGCCGGCGAGGAGCTCACCGACCCCCGGATCTCGCCGCTGTACGGCGACCTCGCCGGGGTGGCCCCCGCCGTGGTCGTGGTCGCGCAGTTCGACCCGCTCCGCGACGAGGGGACGGCGTACGCCGAGGCGCTGCGGAAGGCCGGCGTACCCGTCCAGCTCCGTGCCTACGACGGCCTGATCCACGGCTTCGTCGAGATGGGCGGCCTCTGCCGGGCCGCCAAGTCCGCCGTCGAGGACACCTGCCGGATGTTCCACGACGTCCTGCACCCCTGACGCCGAGTCGGCGTGAGTTGACCGCCGAGTCGGCGTGAGTTGCCCACCACACGGTCAACTCACGCCGACTCGGCGGGTCAACCGCGGCCGGTGGCGAGCAGGGCGAGCGCGAGGAGCATCTTGTCGCGGGGCACGGCGAGCGAGCGGCCGGTGAGCTGCTCGATCTGCTTCTGCCGGTAGATCACCGTGTTGCGGTGGCAGAACAGGTCGGCCGCGGCGTGGGTCGGTGAGCCATCGTGGCGCAGCAGCGCGGCGAGGGTGTCCAGCAGGGTCTTCGCCTGCGCCTCGGGCTGGGCGAGCACCGGCCCGAGGGTCTCGGTGAGCAGCAGCGGGGTCACCTGCGGGCTCCCGGCGAGCAGCACCTCGGGCAGCCGCTCCCGGACGCAGACCACCCGCTGCTCGCCCCGGGTCAGCGTCTCGGCGGCGCGGGTGGCGAGCTGGAAGGCGGTCGCGAAGCCGGCGATCCCCTCCGGGCTGGCGGCGATGCCCATCCGGCCCGCGGCGTACGGCGCGAACAGCTCGACCAGGCCGTCCTCCTCGGGCAGCCGCCCCGAGAGCAGCCCGTAGTAGACCCCGGACCGGACGTGCCACCGCGCGGGGATGCCGAGCCGGTCCAGCCGGTCCTCGGCCGGTGCGAGGGCGTCGTCGCCCACGAGCGCCCCGTCGTGCAGGGCGACCACGCACGCGATCGCGTCGTCGGGCCCGATCTCGAGCGTCGCGCGCGCCTCGTCGGCGAACTCCGGGTCGGCGCCGCGGCCCTCGAGCAGCGCGTCCAGCACGCTCTGCTCGCGCTGCAGGTCCCGGCGCTGGAGCCGCGCGCTCTCGCGGCGGTAGGCGTCGATGAGGATGGCGTTCTGGACGTCGAGGTTCGACCACACGGTCTTCGCCGCCTGCAGCAGCACCTGGTCGTCGATGCCGCTGCCGGGGTCGGTGCGCGCCCGCGAGACCAGCGCCTCCCACAGGATCCGCGCGCCGAGCGTGTAGGCGTTGAGCACCAGCTCCAGCGGCACCCCCTGCCGCGCCCGGCGCCGGCCGGTGTCACGCCACAGGTCGACGGTGTTGTCGGCGTCCGGGTGGGCCGCGTCGTGGCGCCCGGCGAGGATCCGCAGCCCGCGGCGGATGTGCTGCCGCGTCGAGGCACGTACGTCGGCGCGCAGCTCCGGCCCGATCCGCTCGTAGAGCTCCGCGTCCCGCTCGAAGAGGGTCAGCGTGATGCTGTCGGCGATCGGGTCGGACTGGTCCAGGAGCAGGCCCCAGGCGTGCTGGACCCGCTCCTCCCCCTGGGCCGGACCCGGGGTCGACACGGCGCGCATGGGAGCACGTTCGCACCCGGTGCACAACGCTGACCAGCCCCGGGGCCGATCTGCGGCGTACGGACCAACGATCTCTGTGCGCTCCGCCCAATGACCGATCTGTGCGGTCCCACCAAGGTGGTGCAGGTCACATCGCCCAAATCCGAGGCAGATCCGGAGGGACCCTGGTGAGCACGTCCGGCCCCGGCACCGCGACCCCCGAGCTCGTCCTGCGCGACGTCACCGTCACCTTCGGCGGGCTGACCGCCCTGCAGGACGTCGGCCTGACCGTCGCCCCGCACCGGGTGCACGGCGTCATCGGGCCGAACGGCGCCGGCAAGACCACGCTGTTCAACGTGGTCTGCGGGTTCGTCCGGCCCGACAGCGGACACCTCGAGCGCCAGGGCCGGCCGCTCGACCGGCTGCGCCCCCACGACCTCGCCGGCCTCGGCATCGCCCGCACCCTCCAGGGGCTCGGGCTCTTCGACCGGGTCTCGGTGCTGGAGAACGTGATGGTGGGCGGCGACCGGCACGCCCGCACCGGCTTCGTCGGCGCGCTGCTGGCCCTCCCCCGCTCCTCGCGCGACGAGCGCGAGCTGCGCGACCGGGCGATGGCGACCCTGGAGGGGCTGGGCGTCGCGCACGTCGCGGCCCTGCACCCGCCGAGCCTGCCGTACCCCGTCCGCAAGCGGGTCGCGCTCGCCCGCGCCCTGGTCGGCGAGCCGGAGCTGCTGCTGCTCGACGAGCCGGCGAGCGGCCTGTCCGCGGCCGAGATCGACGAGCTCGGCGACCTCGTGCGCGGTCTCACCGACCGCACGTCGGTGCTGCTGGTCGAGCACCACATGGACCTGGTGATGCGGGTCTGCGACGAGATCACCGTGCTCGACTTCGGCCGGGTGATCGCCCACGGCACCCCCGACGAGGTCCGCCACGACCCCGCCGTGCTCGCCGCGTACCTCGGTGAGGACGTCGCCTGATGCTCGCCGTCCACGACCTCACCGCCGGGTACGGCGCGGTCACCGCGCTGCGCGAGGTCTCCTTCACCGCCGCCCGCGGCCAGATCACCGCGGTCCTCGGCGCCAACGGCGCCGGCAAGACCACCCTGCTGCGCACCGTCTCGGGGCTGCACCGGGCCCGCTCGGGCAGCGTCGAGCTGGCCGGGCGCGACGTCCGCGGCGTCGCCGCCGAGCGGATGCCCGCGCTCGGCATGTCCCACGTCCCCGAGGGCCGCGGCGTGATCACCGAGCTGACCGTCGAGGAGAACCTCCGGCTCGGCGGGCTCGGCCGGTCCGGCAAGGTCGACGCCGGCCGGCTGGACCGGGCGTACGCGCTGTTCCCGGTGCTCGCCGACCGCCGGGCGATGCCCGCCGGCAGCCTGTCCGGCGGGGAGCGGCAGATGCTGGTGATCGGCCGCGCGCTGATGGCCACGCCCGAGCTGCTGCTGCTCGACGAGCCGTCCCTGGGGCTCGCCCCGCGCGTCGTCGTGCAGATCTTCGACCTGCTCCGCGGCCTCGTGCGCGACGACGGGCTCACCGTGCTCCTCGTCGAGCAGAACGCCCGCAGCGCGCTGTCCGTCGCCGACCGCGGGGTGGTCCTCCACCTCGGCGCGGTCGTCGCCGACGAGGACGCCTCCGTGCTGGCCGGCGACGACCAGCTCCGCCACGCCTACCTCGGGTTCTGACCCGCCGACCCGCCCCGCAGACCGGAGACCACGTGCAGCAGCTGATCAACACCGCGCTCGGCGGCCTGACCCTCGGGATGGTGTACGCCGCGTTCGCGCTCGCGCTCGTCCTGATCTGGCGCTCGACGCGGGTCGTGAACTTCGCGCAGGCGCCGATGGCGATGGTGACGACGTTCGTGGCGCTGGTGATCCTCGACGCCGGCTACTCCTACTGGCTCGGCTTCGCCGCCGCCCTGCTCTCCGGCCTGCTGCTCGGCGCGTTCCTGGAGCGGGTCGTGGTGCGGCCGGTCGAGGGCGGCCCGGAGATCAACGCGGTCATCCTCACCCTCGGCCTGTTCATCGTGCTGCACGGGGTGGCGGCGGTCGTGTTCGGCAACAGCTACCGGTCCTTCCCCGCGCCGTTCGGCATCCGCGGGTTCGAGGTCGGCGACCGCACCATCGCGCTGACCGGCTTCGGGGTGTTCACGGTGGTGGCCGTGCTGGTGGTGATGCTGCTGCTGGTCGCGCTGTTCCGGTTCACCGACGTGGGGCTGCGGATGCGCGCGGCGGCGTTCAACCAGGAGGTGGCCCGGCTGCTCGGCGTCCGGGTCGGCCGGATGCTCACGCTGGGCTGGGCGCTGGCCTCGCTGGTCGGCTCGCTCGCCGGCCTGCTGATCGCCGGCGGCAGCCTGGTGCACCCGTCGTACATGGACTCGGTGGTGGTCTACGGCTTCGTCGCCGCCGTGCTCGGTGGCCTCGACAGCCCGGTCGGGGCGGTGGTCGGCGGCCTGCTCCTCGGCCTCTCGCTCAGCTTCGTCAGCGGGTACGTCGGGTCCGGGCTGGTCGCGCTCGCGGCGCTGGCGATCCTGATGGCGGTGCTCACCCTGCGACCCGGCGGGCTGTTCGCGCAGGCGCCGGCGAGGCGGGTCTGATGCGCGCCGTGGCCCGCCTGTGGTCGTCCTCGACCCTGCTGCGGCACCTGCTGGTGGCCGCGGTCGCCCTCGTGGTGGTGCTGCTGGTCCTCGGGGGCGTCAGCGACTTCCGCCGCTTCCAGCTGGCCGAGATGGCCTACCTCGGCATCGCCGCGGGCGGGCTGACCGTGCTCACCGGCCTGAACGGGCAGATCTCGCTCGGGCACGGCGCGCTGATGGCGATCGGCGCGTACACCGCGGCGCTGCTGCTGCCCGACCGCGACGCCTCGGTGCCGCTGCTCGTGGTGGTGCTCGCCTCCGTGCTGGCCACCCTCGTGGTCGGGGTCCTGGTCGGCGTCGCCGCCGCCCGGCTGCACGGCCCCTACCTCGCCGGCGCGACCCTCGCGCTCGCGGTCGCGGTGCCCGGGATCGCGCTCACCTTCAAGGAGCGGCTCGGCGGCGAGCAGGGGCTGCGGGTGGTGCTGCCCGACCCCTCCGAGCCGGTGCTGGACGCGGCGTACTTCCTCACCGGCCAGGAGCTCACGAACAGCGGGTACGTCGCGCTGCTCGCCTGGCTGACCCTGATCGTCACCTACGTGCTGCTCGCCAACCTGTCCCGCAGCCGGGTCGGCCGGCGGTGGCGGGCGGTGCGCGACGACGAGGTCGCCGCCGAGCTCGCCGGGATCGACCTCGGCCGGGCGCGGGTCTCGGCGTTCGTGGTCAGCGCCGCCGCGGCCGGCGCCGCCGGCGCGATGCTCGCGTTCACGGTCCGGCTGGCGGCGCCGAGCAGCTTCACGCTGACGCTCAGCCTCACGCTGCTCGCGGCCGTGGTGCTGGGCGGTCTCGGGAGCCTCGGCGGCGCGCTGGTCGGCGCCGGGCTGCTCACGTTCCTCCCGCAGGTGATCACCGGCCTCGGCAGGGACGCCGGGCTCAGCGACATCCGTGCCGCCGAGCTGGCGCCGCTGATCTACGGCGTGGTGATGGTGCTGGTCGTGCTGGTCGCGCCCCTCGGCCTCGCCGGCGCGCTCCGCGGCGTGCTGCACCGGCGCCGCGCCCGCCGTACCCCGCCCGACCTCGTCCGCGACGCCTCGCCCGCCACCGACCCGGCCCCCGATCCCGAGCTCGACCCAGTCCCCGGGCCCCCGCGGTCCGGCGCCTCCTCCTCCACCACGAAGGGAACACCAGCATGAAACCCAACCTCCGGGGCCCGGCGCCCCTGGCGGGCCTGGTCGGCCTCGTCGCGTCCTCGCTCCTGCTCGCCGGCTGCGGGGCGGGCGACGACCGCGAGGACGACGACGGGGACGGCGGCGGCGCCGCCGACCCGGGCGTCACCGCCGAGTCCGTCACCGTCGGCGCGCACTTCCCGCTCACCGGGGTCGCGGCGCCGGGGTACAACGAGATCCCGACCGGCGCGAAGGCCTACTTCGACTTCGTCAACGCCGCCGGCGGGGTGCACGGCCGGCAGATCGAGTACGTCGTCAAGGACGACGGCTACAACCCGACCAACACCAGCAAGGTCACCAACGAGCTGGTGCTCCAGGACGAGATCTTCGCGATGGTCGGCGGCCTCGGGACGCCGACGCACAGCGCGGTCGTCGACTTCCTCAACGACGAGGGGGTGCCCGACTTCTTCGTCAGCTCCGGGTCCCTGCAGTGGGGCGACGCGGTCGAGGACCGGCCCTACACCTTCGGCTGGCAGCCCGACTACGAGATCGAGGGCAAGGTGATCGGCCAGTACGTCGCCGAGAACATGCCGGACGCGAAGGTCGGGCTCTTCCTCCAGGACGACGACTTCGGCGACGACGCGGAGAAGGGGGTGCGGCAGTTCGTCGACGACCAGGTCGTCGCCGCGGAGCGCTACACCTCCGGCAACACCGACGTCGGCCCGCAGATCGCGGCGCTGCAGGCGGCGGGCGCCGACCTGGTGCTCTCGTTCAACACCCCGTCGTACACCGCGCTCAGCCAGCTGGTCGCGCTCAAGCTCGGCTACACGCCGCAGTGGTACTACAGCAACGTCGGCTCCGACCCGGCCCTGGTCGGGTCGCTGCTCTCGGAGTTCTCCGAGGGCGCGGTGCCGGGCAGCGAGAGCTCGCTCGACGGGGTGCTGACCTCGGAGTACATCCCCGGCGTGGACGCCCCGGACGACCCGTGGGTCCAGCTGTGGCAGCAGGTCTGGGACGAGCACGGCGAGAAGGGCGAGCTCACCAACTACCGGATCTACGGCATGTCGCACGCCTACGCGTTCGTCCAGGCGCTGCAGGAGGCCGGCGAGGACCTCACCCGCGACGGTCTCGTCGAGGCGATGGAGGAGGTGGGCCAGGACCTCGACGGCCCGCAGCTCGCGCCGTACCGCTACAGCGGCGACAGCCACCTCGGCATCTCCGGCCTGCGGCTCGTGGAGCTCCAGGGCGGCGTCGGCGAGCCGCTCACCCCGGTGCTGACCACCGACATCGGCGACGTCGAGATCACCGAGGACGAGTCCGGCCAGGCCGACGACGCGCCCCCCGAGTCCGGCATCCCCGAGTAACCCCCACCCCTGACGCCGAGTCGGCGTGAGTTGCCCGCTCTCCGCGCAACTCACGCCGACTCGGCGGGTCAGGCGCGGCGGGTCTCCAGGACGCGGAACCCCTTGGCGCTGGCGAGTCGGGTGGTCGGCCAGCCGCGGTCGCCGAGCCAGCGCTGGAGCGAGTCGGCGCCGAGGTTCTTGCCGACCACCATCACCGCCCGACCGCCGGGGGCCAGCCGCGGCAGCCAGGTCAGCAGCAGCTCGTGCAGCGCGTCCTTGCCGATCCGGATGGGCGGGTTCGACCAGATCTCGTCGTACGTCGCGCCGGGGTTGACGCCGTCGGGGGTGGTGGCGGTGTAGCGGTGCGCGACCCCGAGCGACGCGGCGTTCTCGTTGGCCAGCAGCACCGCGCGCTCGTTGACGTCGACCGCGGTGACCGTGGCGCCCGGCACCGCCACGGCGACGGCGAGCCCGATCACGCCGTACCCGCAGCCGAGGTCGAGCACGTGCCCGGGGGCGGGCGGCTCGGTCTCGCGGAACAGCACGGCGGTGCCGACGTCGAGCCGGCCCTGCGCGAACACCCCCGAGCCGCTGACCAGGGACAGCGAGCGCCCCCAGACCTCCGCGGTCACGGGCGCGCGCTTGAACGCCACCGACGGGTCGGCGCTGAAGTAGTGCTCGTCGCTCATGCGTCCTCCCGCACGCGCCGGGCGCGGGTCAGCAGGCTGCGGGCGGCGAGCTCGTCGTCGACCGGGTAGGCGACCTCCTCGAGCGTCAGCCCGAGGGCCGGCGCGACCGCGACGCCCGGGTCGCGCCGCTGGGCGTGCAGGACCTCGGCCGCCCACGAGACGGGGCGCCGGCCCTCCCCGACCGAGATCAGGCAGCCGACCAGCGCGCGGACCATGCTGTGGCAGAAGGCGTCGGCGCGCACCGTCCCGACCAGCACCCCGTCGTCGCGGCGCGCCCAGGTGAGGTCGAGCAGGGTGCGGATCGTGGTCGCGCCCTCGCGCTGCTTGCAGAACGACGCGAAGTCGTGGCGGCCGACCAACGGCACCGACGCCTCGTTCATCAGGTCGGCGTCGAGCGGGCGGGCGGCGGCGAGCACGTGCGAGCGCGCCAGCGGGTCCAGCTGCTCGGGGCGGTCGGCGATCCGGTAGGCGTAGCGCCGCCACAGCGCGGAGAACCGGGCGTCGAACCCGTCCGCGGCCTCCGCCGCGCGGCGTACCCGGACGTCGGGAGGGAGCAGACCGTTCAGCCGGCGGACCAGCGAGGTCAGCGGGTCGTCGGCGGACCGCCCGGTCACGGCCTCGAGGACCGCCCGCTCGACGTCGAGGTGCACCACCTGGCCGCGCGCGTGGACGCCGGTGTCGGTGCGGCCCGCGCACGTCACGGAGACCGACGGCACCCGGAGCACGGTCGCCAGCGCCGTGGTGAGCGTGCCCTGCACGGTCCGCAGGCCCGGCTGCCCGGCCCAGCCGTGGAAGTCGCTGCCGTCATAGGCGAGATCGATCCGGAGCCGCACCCGGCCATTGTTCCGTACGCTGGTCCCGTGGCCGCACCGCCCGCGATCGTCCTGGTCTCCGAGCACCACCTCGAGGACCTCCGCGGCGCGTTCCGCCGCTACCAGGACGAGTACGACGTCCGCACGGCGTCGTCGGCCGCCGAGGCCGAGGCGGTCGCCCGGGAGGTCGTCGGGGCGGGCGGCGCCGTCGCGCTCCTCGTCACCGAGTCGGTGCTCCCCGACGCCCACGTCCTGGCGGCGTTCGCCCGGTGGCGGGCGGTGGCGCCCAACGCGCGGCGGATGATCGCGGCCCACTGGCAGCGGTTCATCGCGGATGCCCCGGCGCTCCGCGTGGGCCTGGCCACCGGCAAGTACGACGCCTACCTGCTGATGCCGCGCGGCACGCGGGACGAGGAGTTCCACCACGCCGTCACGGACCTGCTCTCCGACTGGGGCTCGACGGTCGCCGACCCGGAGGTCGTGTCCACGAAGATCGTCAGCCCGGTCCGCGACCGGCTCACCCTGGAGATCCGGGACTTCCTGGACCGGATGGGCATGCCGAACCGGGTCTACGAGCCCGACTCCGAGGGCGGGCGCTACGCCCTCTCCCAGCTGCCGCCGGGCCAGGCGCCGTCGTACCCACTGGTGCTGCCCCTGGGCCGGGCGCCGATCCTCGCCACCTCGGTCAGCGACGTGGCGACGTCGGTCTTCGGCGCGCCCGGCGACCTGGACGTGGCGGGCACCGTCGACGTGTGCGTCGTCGGCGCCGGGCCCGCGGGCCTGGCCGCCGCCGTGTACGCCGCCTCCGAGGGTCTCTCCACGGTCGTGCTGGAGGCCGAGGCCGTCGGCGGCCAGGCCGGGACCAGCTCGATGATCCGCAACTACCTCGGCTTCCCGCGCGGCATCTCCGGCATGCGGCTGGCGCAGCGGGCACGCAACCAGGCGCTGCGGTTCGGCACCCACTTCGTCACCGGCTGGACCGTCGAGGCGCTCGAGCCGGGACCGGTGGGCGGCCCGCACGTGGTCCGCACGGCCGGCGGCGACGTCAGCGCCCGTGCGGTCGTGATCGCCAGCGGGGTCGCCTACCGCAAGCTCCGGGTCGAGCCGCTGGAGCAGCTGGTCGGCAGCGGCGTCTTCTACGGCGCCGCGATGACCGCGGCCCGGGAGATGGAGGGCCGGGACGTCTTCGTGGTCGGCGGCGGCAACTCCGCCGGGCAGGCCGCGGTGCACCTGTCCCGCTTCGCCCGGTCGGTCACGATCCTGGTCCGCCGCCCCGACCTCGCCGAGACCATGTCGCAGTACCTCGTCGGCGAGATCCGGTACAACCCCCGCATCTCGGTCCGGGTCTGCAGCCAGGTCGTGGACGGTGGGGGCGACGGGCACCTGGAGTGGGTGGGCCTGGAGGACACCCGCACCGGCGAGCGCACCCGCCACGACACGCACGGTCTCTTCCTGCTCCTCGGGGCCGAGCCGCACTGCGACTGGGTCCCGCCGCAGGTGGCCCTCGACGAGAACGGCTTCGTCCTCACCGGCCGCGACACCCCGCGCGCGCACTGGGCGGACGGCGTGCCCCCGGCCAGCCTGGCCACCACCGTCCCCGGTGTCTTCGCCGCCGGGGACGTCCGCGCCGGCTCGATGAAGCGGGTCGCCGCGGCGGCCGGCGAGGGGGCCAGCGTGGTCGCGCTCATCCACCGGTGGCTCGCCCCCGCGGAGTCCTGAGGCGGGGCTACCCCAGCTCGTTGCGGTACGGCGGGTCGGCGCCGGGCCGACCGACCACGAGCGCCGCGGCGCGGGCCGCGTGCTGGAGCAGCGCCAGCCGCTCCACGTCCGGGATCGCGGCGAGGTCGTCGCGACGGTCGGCCCCGAGCAGCCCGCGCGTCCACAGCCCGTCGAGCAGCGCCGCCCCGAAGGTGTCGCCGGCGCCGATCGTGTCGACGACCTCCGTGGTCACGGCGGGGACGTCGACCACGCCGTCCCGGGCGACCCAGCTGCTGCCCTCGGCGCCGCGGGTCACGACGACCGCGGCGGGACCGAGGTCCAGCAGCCGGCGGGCCGCCGCCACCGGGTCCAGGCCCGGGTGCAGCGCGGCCAGGTCCTCGTCGCTCGCCTTGACCAGGTCGGCGAGCGCGACCACCGCCTCGACGGCCGCGCGCAGGTCCGGCCCGGTGCCGGTGATCGCCGGGCGGGCGTTGACGTCGTACGTCACCGTCGCGACCGGCCGCATCCGGGCCAGCAGCGCGCGCACCTGCGCGGCCCCCGGCTCGAGGACCGCCCCGATCGAGCAGGCGTGCACGGCGAGCGGCGCCGGGTCGGACGGCACCTCCGCCAGCCGCCACTCCAGGTCGAACTCGTAGGACGCCGATCCGTCGACGGCCAGCGTCGCGCGCGCCGACGCGGTCCGCTCCACCACCTCGGGGTCGACGGCCAGGCGGACGCCGTCGCGGCCGATGTGGGCGGCGACCAGCCCGCCGTACCGGTCGTCGGCGATCGCCGTCGCGAACCGGACCGGCCGCCCCAGCCGGGCGAGCGCGACCGCGACGTTGGCGGCGCTGCCGCCGGCGTGCTCGACGACGCTGCCGTCGGCGCGCTGCACGACGTCGACCAGGGACTCCCCCACCACCAGCACGTCACCGTCCACCCCTCCACCCTAGGCAGGCCCTACGCTCGCGCCATGCAGGTGCACCCGCTCGACGACGCCGCGGCCAGCCCGCCGTACGAGCAGCTGCGCGCCCAGATCGCCGCGCGCGCCACCTCGGGCGACCTCCCCGCCGGCACCCGGCTGCCGACCGTCCGGGGCCTCGCGGCCGAGCTCGGGATCGCCGCCGGCACCGTCGCGCGCGCCTACCGCGAGCTCGAGGCCGACGGCGTCGTGGTCACCGAGGGCCGCCGCGGCACCTTCGTGGCCGCCTCGGCCGCCGCCTCGACCGGCGACGCGCTCGCCGCCGCCCGGACGTACGCCGTGGCCGCGCGCCGGCTCGGCCTCACCCGCGACGAGGCGACCCGCCTGCTCGAGGACGCCTGGTGAGCCGGCTGGCATGATGCGCGCCATGCCCGACACCGCGGACCCCCGCCGGCTCATCCCGATGCTGGCCCTGATGGCCTCCTCCGACGCCGTGGTCGGCCTCGTGCTCGCCGGCATCGGTCTCGCCCAGGACACCACCTGGCTGGTGGTGGCCGGCGTCGTCCTGATCGTGATGGCGGTCGCGGTGGGCAGCTGGACGATCGTGCTCCGCAACCGGCCGACCGGGCGCTGAGGTGCGGTACGTCGTCCTCGGGGCCGGTGCCGTCGGCGGGGTCGTCGGCGGCAACCTGCACCTGGCCGGGATCCCGGTCACGTTCGTCGCCCGCGGCGCCCACCTGGACCGGCTCCAGGAGGACGGGCTGCTCCTCGACCGCGCCGACGGCCGGCACGTGGTCCGCGCACCCGCGGTGACCTCGCCTGCCGAGGTCGCGTGGACCGACGACACCGTGGTGCTGCTGGCGGTCAAGGGCCACCAGACGGCGGCGGCCCTCGACGACCTCGCCGCCCACGCCCCCGCGTGCACGGTCGTGGTCTCCCTGCAGAACGGCGTCGCCAACGAGGCGGCCGTGCTGCGGCGCTTCGCCGCGGCGTACTCCGTCTGCGTGATGCTGCCCGCCACCCACCTCGAGCCCGGCGTCGTGGTCCAGAAGTGCTGGCCGGTGCCCGGCATCCTCGACATCGGCCGGGTGCCGCACGGCGCCGACCCCACCTGCGAGGCGATCGCCGCCGACCTCCGCGCCGCCGGCTTCGAGTCGGTCCCGCGGGCACTGGTGGCGGCCTGGAAGCACCGCAAGCTGCTGATGAACGTCGGCAACGCCGTCGACGCCGTCTGCGAGCCGGGCCCGGCCGCCGACGAGCTGGCCGCGCTCGCCACCGAGGAGGGCGAGCTGGTGCTGCGCACCGCCGGCGTACCGCTCGTCAGCGCCGAGGAGGACCGCGAGCGGCGCGGCGACGTGCTGCGCCGCCGCGACGACCTGCCGGTCCCCGTCGGCGGCTCGACCTGGCAGAGCCTGGCCCGCGGTGCGGTCGACACCGAGGTCGACTACCTGGCCGGCGAGGTCGTCCTCCTCGGCCGGCTGCACGGCGTACCCACCCCGGTCAACGAGCTGCTCCAGCGGGTCGTGCACGAGCACGCCCGCGCCGGCGCCGCCCCGCGCACCCTGGACGCCGCCGGCCTGCTGGAGACCCTGCACGCCGGCTGAGCGCCCCCCGACAACGACACCGGCCCGCCACCCTCGCGGGTGACGGGCCGGCGTACGGCGGTTCTGTGACTCAGGCCTTCGGGTCGTCCTCGGTCGCCTCGGCCTCGGGGGCCGCGGTCTCCTCGGTGCCCTCGACCGGCTCCTCCTCGGCGACGACGCTCTCCTCGAGCGACGCCTCCTCGGTGAGCTCGGTCGGCGGGTTCTCGACTGCGGTCCCCTCGGTGCTGTCCTCGGCGGCGGTCTCCTCGAGGGGAGCCTCCACCGGGGCGGCGGCCGGGGCGGCCTGGGTGGTCGAGCCCGACGGGGCGTAGGCCTCGGTGACCAGCTCGATCACGGCCATGGGGGCGTTGTCGCCCTTGCGGGGGCCGAGCTTGGTGATGCGGGTGTAGCCGCCGGGACGCTCCGCGAAGGTCGGGGCGATCTCGGTGAACAGCACGTGCACGACCGACTTGTCGCGGATGGTCTTGAGGACCTCGCGCCGGTTGTGCAGGTCGCCCTTCTTGGCCTTGGTGATCAGCTTCTCCGCGTGCGGGCGCAGCGCGCGCGCCCGGGACTCGGTCGTGGTGATCCGGCCGTGCTCGAAGAGCTGGGTGGCCAGGTTCGCCAGGATCAGACGCTGGTGGGCCGGGCTCCCGCCGAGGCGGGGACCCTTGGTGGGCTTAGGCATGGTTCTCTCGTTCCTCCCCGGCCGTACCAGGTACCGGGGTAGTAGGCCGGCGGCGGTCGCCGCCGGTCAGGGGGTGGGGCTCAGTACTGCTCGTCCTCGACGAACGCGTCGTCGTCGTCGTCGCCGTACGCCGCCAGGGCCGCCTGCGGGTCGAAGCCGGGCGCGCTGTCCTTGAGGGACAGGCCCATCTCGACCAGCTTGGCCTTGACCTCGTCGATCGACTTCGCACCGAAGTTGCGGATGTCGAGCAGGTCCTGCTCCGAGCGGCTGATGAGCTCACCCACGGTGTGGATGCCCTCGCGCTTGAGGCAGTTGTAGGACCGGACGGTCAGCTGCAGGTCCTCGACCGGGAGGGCGAGGTCGGCAGCCAGCTGCTCGTCGACCGGCGAGGGACCGATGTCGATGCCCTCGGCCTCGACGTTCAGCTCGCGGGCCAGGCCGAACAGCTCGACCAGGGTCTTGCCGGCCGAGGCGATCGCGTCGCGGGGACGGATCGACGGCTTGGTCTCGACGTCGATGACGAGCTTGTCGAAGTCCGTGCGCTGCTCGACACGGGTCGCCTCGACCTTGTAGGTCACCTTGAGCACCGGGCTGTAGATCGAGTCGACCGGCATCCGGCCGATCTCGTTGTCCGCGCCCTTGTTCTGGACGGCGGACACGTAGCCGCGGCCACGCTCCACGACCAGCTCCATCTCCAGCTTGCCCTTGTCGGACAGGGTGGCGAGGACCAGCTCGGGGTTGTGCACCTCCACGCCGGCGGGCGGCGTGATGTCGGCGCCGGTGACCTCACCGGCGCCGGACTTGCGGAGGTACATCGTCACGGGCTCGTCGTGCTCCGAGGAGACGACCAGGCCCTTGAGGTTGAGGATGACCTCGGTGATGTCCTCCTTGACCCCCTCGATGGTGGAGAACTCGTGGAGGACTCCGTCGACCTTGATGCTCGTGACCGAGGCACCGGGGATCGAGGAGAGGAGGGTACGGCGCAGGGAGTTGCCGAGGGTGTAGCCGAAGCCAGGCTCCAGCGGCTCGATCACGAACCGCGAGCGGAACTCGTCGACGGACTCTTCCGACAGGGTGGGGCGCTGTGCGATGAGCACTGAATCTTTCCTTTCCGGGCCCACCCGCTATATGACGGGCCCGAACTGCTGAGGTGACGGAAGTGGTGCTGGTGCACCGGGGGGCGACCCCCGGGCGGTTACTTCTTGGAGTAGAACTCGACGATGAGCTGCTCCTGGACCGGGAGGTCGATCTGGGCCCGGGTCGGGAGCTGGTGCACGAGGATGCGCATCCGGGTGGGGAGCGCCTCCAGCCACGCGGGGACGACGCGCTCGCCGTGGGTCTCGCGAGCCACGATGAACGGGGTCATCTCGAGCGACTTCTCGCGCACGTCGATGATGTCGTGGGCGGTGACCTGGAAGGACGGGATGTTGACCTTCTTGCCGTTCACCAGGAAGTGCCCGTGGTTCACCAGCTGGCGGGCGTGGCGGCGGGTCCGGGCGAAGCCGGCGCGGTACACCACGTTGTCCAGGCGGCACTCGAGGAGCTGCAGCAGGTTGTCACCGGTCTTGCCGGCGCGCCGCGAGGCCTCGACGTAGTAGTTGTGGAACTGACGCTCCAGGACGCCGTAGGTGAAGCGAGCCTTCTGCTTCTCCTGCAGCTGCGAGCGGTACTCGCTCTCCTTGATGCGCGCGCGGCCGTGCTGGCCGGGGGCGTAGGGACGACGCTCGAACGCGGCGTCCCCACCGACGAGGTCGACGCCCAGGCGGCGCGACTTCCGGGTCATGGGGCCGGTGTAACGGGCCATTTCTCAAGTCTCCTGTTCTGGGTGCCGGGATCAGACGCGGCGGCGCTTGGGCGGGCGGCAGCCGTTGTGGGGCGTGGGCGTGACGTCCTGGATGGTGCCGACCTCGAGGCCGATCGCACCCAGGGAGCGGATCGCCGTCTCGCGGCCCGAACCCGGGCCCTTGACGAAGACGTCGATCTTCTTCATGCCGTGCTCCATCGCCCGGCGTCCGGCGGCCTCAGCGGCCATCTGCGCGGCGAACGGGGTGGACTTGCGCGAGCCCTTGAAGCCGACGGTGCCGGCCGAGGCCCACGAGATCACCGCCCCGGTGGGGTCGGTGATGGTGACGATGGTGTTGTTGAACGTGCTCTTGATGTGGGCTTCGCCCTGAGCGACGTTCTTCTTCTCCTTGCGACGCACCTTCTTGGCGCCGGCCGCGGTGCGGCTCTTGGGAGGCATGCAGTTCTCCTGAGGTCTGGTCTAGAAAGCTCGGTGGACGAAGAGATCAGCGCGTCAGCGCCGAATCACTTCGCCTTCTTCTTGCCGGCAACCGTGCGCTTCGGGCCCTTGCGGGTACGAGCGTTGGTCTTGGTGCGCTGACCGCGGACGGGGAGACCCATGCGGTGGCGGCGACCCTGGTAGCTGCCGATCTCGATCTTGCGACGGATGTCAGCCTGGACCTCGCGACGGAGGTCACCCTCGATCTTGTGGTTGGCTTCGATGGCGTCACGGAGCTTGACCAGCTCCTCGTCACCCAGCTGGTGCACCCGGAGGTCCGGGCTCACGCCGGTGTCGGCGAGCAGCTTCTGGGCGGAGGTACGGCCGATGCCGTAGATGTAGGTGAGTGCGATCTCGATGCGCTTGTCGCGCGGGAGGTCGACACCGACGAGGCGTGCCATGTGGCGTTCCTTCTCTGGTTCACAGCGGTTTCGTTCGTGACGCGTCCCGGGTGCTCCCGGGCTCCGGCCGCTGCTCCGGAGGTGATTCGCCGCACGAGGCGGCTAGCAGTCACGATGTGGGTTGTTCAGTTGTGATGGTGCGGCCCTGCTGGGTCTCGATATGCCCTCGCCTAGCGGCTCGGGCTACTCGACCTTGATGCCTTCGGCATCAACCCTGACGCTGCTTGTGGCGCGGGTTCTCGCAGATCACCATGACGCGGCCGTGGCGACGAATCACCTTGCACTTGTCACAGATGGCCTTGACGCTGGGGTTGACCTTCACGAGGAGGTCCTCTCAGATGCTCGGCTGGCTACTTGTAGCGGTAGACGATCCGACCCCGGGTGAGGTCGTACGGAGAGAGCTCCACCACCACGCGGTCCTCGGGAAGGATCCGGATGTAGTGCTGGCGCATCTTTCCGCTGATGTGGGCGAGCACCTTGTGTCCGTTGCTCAGCTCCACGCGGAACATCGCATTGGGAAGGGCCTCCGTGATGGTGCCCTCGAGCTCGATCACGCCTTCTTTCTTCGGCATGTCCTCCACAATCTGTCGATCTGTCCACCGGTGGAGCACCGGGGCCGGTACGGACCGGATCCGGGTGGCCCGGGAACCTCCGGGAGCCTGGGCTCCCGGTGGACCTCGTGCGGCCGTTCCGGGCTCCTCTTCCCGGGCACGCGAACGGGGCGCTCTGGGAGCGAACCGCTAGCGATCCGGGCAGCCGCGAGGCGCCGCGAAACAGACCCACGTTGGGCCGACACACCAGTTTAGTCGGGAACTGCCAGGAAAGACGAATCCGTCCGGTCCTCACCCGGCGAGCAGGCGCAGCGTCTCCTCGCGCGCCGGGCTGCCGGTGGGCTCCGCGCCGACCGCCGCGCCCGCGACCGGGTGGATCATCACCTCGTCCACGTCGTACGTCGCAGCCAGCCGCGCGACCTGCTCGCGGGCCTCGGCCGGACCGCCGATCACCCACCGCGCCGCCATCGCCTCGACGATCTCGCGCTGCCCGGCGGCCAGCTCGACCTTCTCGGCCGCCTCGACCGACACCTGCGGGCCGAGCGGCTGGCCCGTGCGCAGCGCGAGCATCATCAGCAGCTGCGGGAGGGCGCGGCGGCGCGCCTCGTCGGCGTCCTCGGCCACGGAGGCGTTGACGGTCAGGAACGTGCTCGGCTCGGCCAGCTCCGGCGAGGGCCGGAAGGACGAGCGGTACAGCGCGAGGGCCTCGGCGGTGCCGCTGCCGGAGAAGTGGTGGGCGAAGACGTAGGGCAGGCCCTTCTCGGCGGCGAGCCGGGCCGAGTAGTCCGAGGACCCGAGCAGCCAGACGGTCGGCACCGAGGTGGCGACCGGGGTCGCGCGGAGCACGTGGGTGCGGCCCTGGACCGCGAGCCCGACCCCGGCGGCGTCCATCATCGCCAGCACGTTCTCGACGTACTCCGGGAACCGGGAGACCGCCTCGTCGGTGACTCCCCCGGCGCCGTGCCGCAGCGCCCACCCGGTGACCGGGTCGGTGCCGGGGGCGCGGCCGATGCCGAGGTCGATCCGGCCCGGGTACGCCGCCTCGAGCAGCGCGAACTGCTCGGCGATCACCAGCGGGGCGTGGTTGGGGAGCATCACGCCGCCGGACCCGACCCGGATCCTGCGCGTCGCGCCGGCGACCATCCCGATCAGCACCGGCGGGTTGGTGGCGGCGACGGCCGGCATGTTGTGGTGCTCGGCGAGCCAGTAGCGCCGGTACCCGAGCTCGTCGGCCGTGCGGGCGAGCGAGAGCGTGGCGGCGAGGGCGTCGGAGGTGCTCTGGTCCTCGCGCACCGGCACCAGGTCGAGGACGGAGAGGGTCGGCGGGGTCACCCGTGGTGAACGCCCGCCGACCCCGTCCGCATTCCGGGTCGGACCGAGGTCAGTCGACCGGCTTGGGCGCCGGGGGCGCCGTCGTGGTCATCCCGACCTGCTCGTCGTTCTTGGTCTTGCGCAGGCTGAGCACCGCGGTGATCGCCAGGGTGACGATGATGACCGCCAGGCTGGCGAGGGTGGGGATCTCGAAGCCGATCACGTGGCCCTCGTGCAGGGCGTGCACGATCAGCTTCACGCCGATCCAGGCCAGGATGAACGCCAGGCCCAGCGACAGGTAGACCAGCCGCTTGAGCAACCCGCCCAGCAGGAAGTAGAGCTGGCGCAGCCCCATCAGGGCGAAGACGTTGGCCGTGAAGACCAGGTACGGCTCCTGGGTGATGCCGAAGATCGCCGGGATCGAGTCGAGCGCGAACATGATGTCGGTCAGGCCCAGCGCGAAGATCACGATCAGCATCGGTGAGACGACGCGGGTGCCGTTCTCCTTCCACCACAGCGTGAGGCCGCGGTAGTCCTCACCCACGTTGAGCCGCCGCTGGGCGAAGTTGACCATCCGGTTCTCCTCGGGGTGCTCCTCCTCCTCGGAGCGGTAGCTGCGCACCAGCGTGATCGCGGTGTAGATCAGGAACGCCCCGAAGATGTAGAAGACCCAGGAGAAGTTCTCGACCAGCTGGTAACCGACGGCGATGAAGATCGCGCGGAAGATCAGCGCCAGGATGATGCCCACCATCAGGGCTTCCTGCTGGTACTTCCGGGGCACGTTGAGCGCGCTCATCAGCACGATGAAGACGAAGAGGTTGTCGACCGACAGGGAGTACTCGACCAGCCAGCCGGTGTAGAACTCGATGCCGTAGTCGCCGCCGTGGTAGCCCCAGATGAAGGCTCCGAAGGCGAGCGCCGCTCCCACGTAGACGCTCAGCGCGACGGCGCACTCGCGCAGGGACGGCTCGTGCGGCTTGCGGGCGATGACCACCACGTCGAAGAGCAGCACCGCGATGGTGGCCCCGATCGTGATGCCCCACTCAAGGGCAGAGACTTCCACAGGGTTCCTCCTGGTCTGGCGAACGGCGGCATGCCAGAGGTCTCTTCCGCCGCGTGAGCGGCCCACGGCCCCGGACCGGCGATGTCACCGGACGTGCTGACGAGACCGCAGCGAAGGAATACTCCCCTCCTGCGCCTCCATCCTTCCACGTCGTCGGCTGCGACCGCGTGGCCGGCCTCCGACTACCGTCCCCCGAAGGGGACGCCGAGCGCCGTCAGCCGCGCCTCGCCGCCGTCGAGTGCTGTCAGCACCCAGGTACCCGAATCGGTCAGCACGAACGTGTGCTCGTAGTGCGCGGCGGGGCTGCCGTCGGTGGTGACCACCGTCCAGTCGTCGTCGAGCAGGTCGGTCTGCTTGCCACCGAGGGTGATCATCGGCTCGACCGCCAGCGCCAGGCCCTCGACCAGGCGGGGACCGCGGCCGGCGCGGCCGACGTTGGGGACGTTGGGCGGCAGGTGCATCTGGGTGCCGATGCCGTGACCCACGTAGTCCTCGAGGATCCCGTAGGGGCCCTGGGACCGGACGTGGCTCTCGACGGCGTGCGAGATGTCGCCGACCCGGCCGCCGCGGCGCGCTGCCGCGATGCCGAGCCAGAGCGCCTCCTCGGTCACCCGCATCAGCTCCTGGACCTCGGTGGGCACGTCGCCCACCGCCACGGTGATCGCGGCGTCGCCGTGCCAGCCCTGCCCGGACTCGTCGGCGACGATCGCGCCGCAGTCGATCGAGACGACGTCGCCGTCCACGAGCACGCGGGGCCCCGGGATGCCGTGCACGACCTCGTCGTTCACCGACGCGCAGATCGAGGCCGGGAACCCCTGGTAGCCCAGGAACGACGGGGTCGCGCCGGACGAGCGGATGCTGTCCTCGGCGATCGCGTCCAGCTCGGCGGTGCTGATGCCGGGGCGCACCGCGGCACGCAGCACCTCGAGGGTCCGGCCGACCACCAGCCCGGCCCTCCGCATGGCGTCGACCTGCTGGGGGGTCTTGATCTCCAGGCCGCGATCCAGGAAGCCCACGTCCGTCTCCTGTCAGTTGCCGGGTCTCGACACGCCGGTCGCGACCTCGTTCCTCGGTCGCGCGGCTCGCTCGACCACCACCAGCGGATCCGCTGACGCGTCCCCGCTAGCTCTCCGGCATGTCGTCGAGGGCCTCGAAGATCCGCTGGGTGACCTCGTCGACCTCGCCCATGCCGTCGACCTCGCGGCAGATGCTGCGGTCGCGGTAGACCTCGATGAGCGGCTCGGTCTCCTGGACGTACAGCTCCTGGCGCCGGCGGATGACGTCCTCGGTGTCGTCCGCGCGACCCTCGACCTGGGCGCGCTGGAGGAGCCGGTTGACGATCTCGTCCTGGTCGACCGTCAGCACCAGCACCGCGTCGAGCTGGTGGCCGGTGAAGGCGATCATCCCGTCGAGCTCCTCGACCTGGGCGACCGTGCGCGGGTAGCCGTCGAGCAGGAAGCCGCGCTCGGCGTCCTTCTCGTCGATCCGGTTGCGGACCATCTTGTTCGTGACCTCGTCGGGGACGTACTCCCCCGCGTCCATGAAGCGCTTGGCCTCGATGCCGAGCGGGGTGCCCTCGGAGACGTTGGCGCGGAAGATGTCACCGGTGGAGATCGCGGGGATCCCGAAGTGCTCCGCGATGAACTTCGCCTGGGTGCCCTTCCCCGCTCCGGGGGGGCCCATGATGATGAGTCGCATTTACCGCAGGAATCCTTCGTAGTTGCGCTGCTGGAGCTGGCTTTCGATCTGCTTCACCGTGTCGAGCGCGACGCCCACCATGATCAGGATGGACGTGCCGCCGAACGGGAAGTTCTGGTTCGCGTCGATGAGAACCAGGGCGATCAACGGGATCAGCGAGATGAGCCCGAGGTAGAGCGCTCCCGGCAGCGTGATGCGGGACAGGACGTAGGACAGGTAGTCCTCGGTCGGCTTGCCCGCCCGGATCCCGGGGATGAAGCCGCCGTACTTCTTCATGTTGTCGGCCACCTCTTGGGGGTTGAAGGTGATCGACACGTAGAAGTAGGTGAAGAAGACGATGAGCAGGAAGAACGTCGCCATGTACAGCGGGTGCGAGCCGTCGACGAAGTAGTCGTTGACCCAGCCGATCCACGAGGCGCCGCTGTTCTGGTTGAACTGGACCGCCATCGCGGGCAGGTAGAGCAGCGACGAGGCGAAGATGACCGGGATGATGCCGGCCTGGTTCACCTTCAGCGGGATGTACGTCGAGCTGCCGCCGAACATCTTGCGGCCGACCATCCGGCGGGCGTACTGCACCGGGATCCGGCGCTGCGCCTGCTCGATGAAGATGACCGCCGCGACGATGACCAGGCCGATCGCCATCACGATGCCGAAGACCCACCAGCCCTGGCCCTTCTGGACCTGCCAGAGCGCGGTCGGGAAGGTGGCGACCACCTGGGTGAAGATCAGGATCGACATGCCGTTGCCGACGCCGCGGTCGGTGATCAGCTCACCGAGCCACATGATCACCGCGGTGCCGGCGGTCATGGTCATGACCAGCACCAGGAACGTCGCGGTGCCCTCGTCGTGCAGCAGTGGCAAGTCGCAGCCCTGGAGCAGGTTGCCGGACCGGGCGAGCGCCACGATGCCGGTCGCCTGGAGCAGCGCGAGGCCGAGGGTGAGGTAGCGGGTGTACTGCGTGATCTTCGTCTGGCCCGCCTGGCCCTCCTTCTTCAGCGCCTCGAGCCGCGGGATGACCACGACGAGCAGCTGCAGAATGATGCTGGCGGTGATGTAGGGCATGATGCCCAGCGCGAAGATCGTGAGCTGGAGCAGCGCTCCGCCCGAGAACAGGTTGATCAGGCTGTAGAGGCTGGAGTCCTCCAGCCGGTCCACACACGTCTGCACGTTGGCGACGTGGACCCCGGGAGCTGGGATCTGGGAACCGGCCCGGAAGATCACGACGACCAGCAGGACGAACAGCAGCTTGCGCCGCAGGTCCGGCGTCCGGAAAGCGTTGGCGAACGCGCCTAGCACGAGACGATCCTCTTTCTCCAGCAGAAAATCATGGTCTCCGCAGACAGCGGCCAGAAACCCCGCGAAGCCTAACAGGGGCCTGGTGCGGTCTCGGACTCGACGCCCGGTCGGCGTCGCGGGACAGCGAAGGGCGCGGCGGGGCTGCGCAGTGCAGCCCCGCCGCGCCCTTGATCACAACGACTCAGACGAGGGTGGTGGTTCCGCCCGCCGCCTCGATCTTCTCCTTGGCGGACGCGGAGACCGCCTGGACGCTGACGTCGACCTTCACCGAGATCTCGCCCTGTCCGAGGACCTTGACGGGCTGGTTCTTGCGAACCGCGCCCCGGGCCACGAGCTCCTCGACGGTGACAGCGCCACCCTCGGGGAACAGGTCGTTGATCCGGTCGAGGTTGACGACCTGGAACTCCACCTTGAACGGGTTCTTGAACCCCTTCAGCTTGGGGAGCCGCATGTGGATCGGCATCTGGCCGCCCTCGAAGGAGGACGGAACCTGGTAGCGGGCCTTGGTGCCCTTGGTACCGCGACCGGAGGTCTTGCCCTTCGAGGCCTCACCGCGACCCACACGGGTCTTCGCGGTCTTGGCACCGGGCGCCGGGCGCAGGTGGTGCAGCTTGAGCGTCATGTCACTCCACCTCCTCGACCGTCACGAGGTGACGGACCGTGTTGACCATGCCGCGGATCTCCGGGCGGTCCTCCTTGACGACGACGTCGCCGATGCGCTTGAGGCCGAGCGTCCGCAGCGTCTCGCGCTGGTTCTTCTTCAGACCGACGAGGCCCCGGTCCTGGCGGACCTTCAGCTGCGCCATCAGGACGCACCCCCGGCGGGGGCGACGACCTCGGCCCGCGCCCGCAGGAGCGCCGCCGGGGCGACGTCCTCGACGCGCAGACCACGACGGGCGGCCACGGCCTCGGGCTGCTCGAGCATCCGCAGCGCCTCGACGGTCGCGTGCACGATGTTGATCTGGTTCGACGAGCCGAGCGACTTGCTCAGGATGTCGTGGATGCCGGCGCACTCCAGGACCGCGCGCACCGGGCCACCGGCGATGACGCCGGTACCAGGAGCGGCGGGACGCAGCATGACCACGCCCGCGGCCTTCTCACCCTGGACGGGGTGAGGGATGGTGCCCTGGATCCGCGGGACGCGGAAGAAGGCCTTCTTGGCCTCCTCGACACCCTTGGCGATCGCCGCGGGCACCTCCTTGGCCTTGCCGTACCCGACACCGACGAGTCCTTCACCATCACCGACGACGACGAGGGCGGTGAAGCTGAAGCGACGACCGCCCTTCACGACCTTGGCGACACGGTTGATCGCAACGACGCGCTCGATGTAGGCGGTCTTGTCAGCAGCCTGGCCGCCGCGACGGTCGTCGCGACCCCCCTGGCGCCCGCCACTGCGCTGTCCGCGCTGGGCTCCGCTCATGAGACTGTTCCTCTTCTCTTTCTAGCTCTTCGTGCGATCAGAAGGTCAGGCCGCCGGCGCGAGCGCCGTCTGCCAGGGCCGCGACGCGACCGTGGTACTTGTTGCCGGCCCGGTCGAAGACCACGCCGTCGATCCCGGCAGCCTTGGCGCGCTCGGCGACGAGCTCGCCGACCCGCTTCGCCTTGGCGGTCTTGTCACCGTCGGTGCCGCGCAGGTCGGCCTCCATGGTGGAGGCGTAGGCCAGCGTCTTGCCCTCGAGGTCATCGACGACCTGGACGGTGATGTGCTTTGCGCTGCGGGTCACGACCAGGCGCGGACGCTCGGCGGTTCCGGAGACCTTCTTGCGTCCACGCACCTGACGGCGCAGGCGCGCCCGGACGCGGGTCGCGGTGTGCTTGTTGTTCTTCAGTGAGATCGCCATGGGTCACTTACCAGCCTTTCCGACCTTGCGGCGGATCTGCTCGCCGGCGTAACGGACGCCCTTGCCCTTGTAGGGCTCGGGCTTGCGCAGCTTGCGGATCTTCGCGGCAACCTCGCCGACGAGCTGCTTGTCGATGCCCTGGACACCGAGCTTGGTGGGGCTCTCGACGGCGAAGGTGATCCCCTCGGGGGCGTCGAAGATGATCGGGTGGGAGTACCCGAGCTGGAACTCCAGCTGGGTCGGGCCCTTCGACAGGACGCGGTAGCCCACGCCCACGATCTCGAGCTTCTTCTCGTAACCGTCGGTGACGCCCACGACCATGTTGTTGACCAGCGTGCGGGTCAGGCCGTGGAGCGACTTGCTGATGCGATCGTCGTCAGGGCGCTTGACGTCGAGGACGCCGTCGGCCTTCTCGATGGAGATCGGGGCGGCGACGGTGTGGGACAAGGTGCCCTTGGGGCCCTTGACCGTCACCAGCGCGCCGTCGATCGCCACGTCGACACCCGACGGCACCGCGACGGGGAGCTTGCCAATACGCGACATGCTGTTGTTACTCCTTCGCAGTAATCGGGGTCACCAGACGTAGGCGAGGACTTCTCCGCCCACGCCCTTCTGGTTGGCCTGGCGGTCGGTGAGCAGGCCCTGGCTGGTCGAGATGATCGCGACCCCCAGGCCGCCGAGCACCTTCGGGAGACCCGTGTGCTTGGCGTAGACCCGCAGTCCGGGCTTGCTGATGCGGCGCACCCCGGCGATCGAGCGCTCGCGGTTGCGGCCGTACTTCAAGGTGATGGTCAGCGTCTTGCCGACCTCGCCCTCGGCGGGCTCCGCCACGTCGTACGACGTGATGTAGCCCTCCTGCTTGAGGATGTCGGCGACACCCTGCTTGAGCTTGCTGTACGGCATGGTCACCGCATCGTGGTACGCCTGGTTGGCGTTGCGCAGACGGGTCAGCATGTCTGCGATCGGGTCAGTCATCGTCATGGGACGTCGTTCTCTCTCTTCTGTGGTTTCGCACGCCTCGCGGGACGGGCGACCTTCAGCGGTCGTGGGTCCTGGGGTTCACCAGGAGGACTTGGTGACGCCGGGCAGCTCGCCGCGGTGCGCCATCTCGCGCAGGCAGATGCGGCACAGGCCGAACTTGCGGTAGACGGCCTTGGGCCGGCCGCAGCGCTGGCAGCGGGTGTAGCCGCGCACCGCGAACTTGGGCTTGCGGGCGGCCTTGACCCTCAGAGCGGTCTTCGCCATGTCAGTTCTCCTTGAACGGGAAGCCGAGCTGCTTGAGCAGCGCCCGGCCGTGGTCGTCGTTGGTGGCCGTGGTCACGATCGTGATGTCCATGCCGCGCGACCGGTCGATCTTGTCCTGATCGATCTCGTGGAACATGACCTGCTCGGTCAGACCGAAGGTGTAGTTGCCACGGCCGTCGAACTGGCCCGGGTTCAACCCGCGGAAGTCGCGGATACGGGGCAGCGCGAGCGAGAGCAGGCGGTCCAGGAACTCCCACATCCGGTCGCCGCGCAGCGTGGTGTGCGCGCCGATCGGCATGCCCTCGCGCAGCTTGAACTGCGCGATGGACTTGCGGGCCTTGGTGACCAGCGGCTTCTGGCCGGTGATCGCGGTGAGGTCCTTGACCGCGCCGTCGATCAGCTTGGAGTCGCGGGCCGCCTCGCCGACGCCCATGTTGACCACGATCTTCACCAGACCGGGGACCTGCATGACGTTGGGGATCTCGAACTCGGAGCGCAGCGCGGGGAGGATCTCCTCGCGGTAGCGGGTCTTGAGACGAGGGGTGGTGGACGCGGACGCGGTGGTCTGGGTCTCGGTCATCAGATTTCCTTGCCGGTCTTGCGAGAGATGCGGACGCTGCGCGTCGCGGAGTACGTCGAGCCGTCGGGACGGCGCTTGGTGACCTCGTCACGGCGGAAGCCGATCCGGGTCACGCCGTCGCCCTCGACGAGCATGACGTTGGAGACGTGGATGGGGGCCTCGGCGGTGATGATCCCGCCGGTGGTGCCGGCGCGCCCGCCCTGGTTGACGACCTTGGTGTGTCGCTTGACCCGGTTGACGCCCTCGACGATCACCCGCTGCTCCTCACGGAGCACCTGGATGACCTTGCCCTCGGCACCCTTGTCCTTGCCGGCGATCACCTTGACGGTGTCGCCCTTCTTGATGTTCACGACGTTCTTGGTCATCACAGCACCTCCGGGGCCAGCGAGATGATCTTCATGAACTTCTTCTCGCGCAGCTCGCGACCCACGGGGCCGAAGATGCGGGTGCCCCGGGGCTCCCCGTCGTTCTTGAGGATGACGGCGGCGTTCTCGTCGAAGCGGATGTACGAGCCGTCGGCGCGACGGCGCTCCTTGACGGTGCGCACGATCACGGCCTTGACCACGTCACCCTTCTTCACGTTGCCACCGGGGATCGCATCCTTCACGGTGGCGACGATGACGTCGCCGATGCCGGCGTAGCGCCGACCCGAGCCACCGAGAACACGGATGCAAAGGATCTCCTTCGCACCGGTGTTGTCGGCGACCTTGAGTCGCGACTCCTGCTGGATCACTGTCTTCTCCTTGTCACCCGGTTCTCACCTGACGGTGAGCCTGGGGGAACGTGTCTATGGTCGTCCGGCTTCGCCGGGCTGACTTCTCGTTCCGTCGAGCCACGCTGGCTGCGCTCGACGGTTCGACGGGCTACTTGGCCTTCTCGAGGACCTGGACGACGCGCCACCGCTTGGTGGCCGACAGCGGACGGGTCTCCATCAGGAGGACCCGGTCGCCGATGCCGCACTCGTTGGTCTCGTCGTGCGCCTTGAGCTTGCTCGTGCGGCGCAGGACCTTGCCGTAGAGCGCGTGCTTGACGCGGTCCTCGACGGACACGACCACGGTCTTGTCCATCTTGTCGCTGACGACCAGGCCCTCTCGGACCTTCCGCGCGTTGCGCTCGGTGGTCGGGGTCTGCTCGCTCATGCGGCACCATCCTCGTTGCTCTGGTTGTCGCCAGCGTCCGGAGCGGTCCGGATGCCGAGCTCGCGCTCGCGCACCACGGTGTAGATCCGGGCGATGTCCTTCTTGACCGTACGGAGCCGGCCATGGCTCTCCAGCTGGCCGGTGGCCGCCTGGAAGCGGAGGTTGAAGAGCTCCTCCTTGGCCTCGCGCAGCTTGGACTCGAGATCGATGTCGTTCATCTCGTCGAGCTCGTGAGCGGTCGTCATCAGAATTCACCTGCCTCACGGGTGATGAACCGGCACTTCATGGGGAGCTTGTGCATCGCACGGCGCATGGCCTCGCGAGCGGTCACCTCATCCACACCGGAAAGCTCGAACATGACACGGCCGGGCTTGACGTTCGCGATCCACCACTCCGGCGAGCCCTTACCGGAACCCATGCGGGTCTCGGCGGGCTTCTTGGTCAGCGGACGGTCCGGGTAGATGTTGATCCACACCTTGCCGCCACGCTTGATGTGGCGGGTCATCGCGATACGCGCCGACTCGATCTGGCGGTTGGTCACGTAGTGTCCCTCGACCGCCTGGATGCCGAAGTCGCCGAAGGCGAGCTTCGTGCCACCCTTGGCAGCACCGGTCCGCTTGGGGTGGTGCTGCTTGCGGTGCTTGACACGACGGGGCATCAGCATGGCTCAGCCCTCCTGAGTCTCGGCCGGGGTGGCCGCCTGAGCGGTGTCGCCACCGGCAGGCGCCTCGGTCGCGGCAGGGGCGTCGCCACGGTCGGCACGCGCCGGGCGGTCGCCACGGGTGCCACGGGTCGGACGCTCGCCGCCGCGCTGCGGACGGCTGCCGCCACGGCCGGGAACGCCGGCGCGGGCAGCGGCCTGGGCCTGACGCTCGGCACGGGTGCCGGCGACCTCGCCCTTGTAGATCCAGACCTTCACGCCGATCCGGCCGAAGGTCGTCTTGGCCTCGTAGAAGCCGTAGTCGATGTCGGCGCGCAGGGTGTGCAGGGGCACGCGGCCCTCGCGGTAGAACTCGGTGCGCGACATCTCGGCGCCGTTGAGGCGGCCGGAGCACTGGATCCGGATGCCCTTGGCACCGGAGCGCATCGAGGTCTGCATCGCCTTGCGCATCGCACGACGGAACTGCACGCGACCGGCGAGCTGCTCCGCGACGCCCTGGGCGACCAGCTGCGCGTCGACCTCGGGGTTCTTGACCTCGAGGATGTTCAGCTGCACCTGCTTGCCGGTGAGCTTCTCGAGCTCGGTGCGGATGCGGTCGGCCTCGGCGCCGCGGCGACCGATCACGATGCCGGGACGCGCGGTGTGGATGTCGACGCGGACGCGGTCACGCGTCCGCTCGATCTCCACCTTCGAGATGCCGGCCCGCTCCATGCCCTTGGAGAGCAGCTTGCGGATCGCGACGTCCTCGCCGACGTAGGACTTGTACAGCTTGTCGGCGTACCACCGCGACTTGTGGTCGGTGGAGATGCCGAGGCGGAACCCGTTCGGGTTGATCTTCTGGCCCATCAGGCACTCTTTCCGTTCTTGGTCGCCTTCGATGCCTTCACCACGGCGGCCGGCTGGACCACCAGGGTGATGTGGCTCGTGCGCTTGTTGATGCGGGTGGCCCGGCCCTGGGCACGGGGGCGCCAGCGCTTCATCGTCGGGCCCTCGTCGACCTGCGCCACGGAGACCACCAGGTCGCCGGTGTCGAGACCCTCGGTGGTCCCGGCGTTGGCGACGGCGCTCTCGAGCACCTTGTAGACGGTGGCCGCGGCGGCCTGCGGCGCGAACCGCAGGAGCGAGAGGGCGTCGTCCACGGCCATGCCGCGGACCATGTCGACGACGCGACGGGCCTTCATCGGCGTGATCCGCACGAAGCGGGCGGTGGCGAAGGAGCCCGGCTGGTCGCCGAGCAACGACTCACGACGGGCGCTGGTGCGCTGACGCTCAGTGGTGCTCATCGGCGACGTCCCTTCCGGTCTTCCTTCACGTGCCCGCGGTAGGTGCGGGTGGGGGCGAACTCGCCCAGCTTGTGGCCGACCATGGAGTCGGTCACGAACACCGGGACGTGCTTGCGCCCGTCGTGGACAGCGATGGTGTGGCCGATCATGTCCGGCACGATCATCGAGCGGCGCGACCAGGTCTTGATCACGTTGTGGGAGCCCTTGGCGTTCTCGGCGTCCACCTTCTTCTGAAGGTGGTCGTCGACGAAGGGGCCCTTCTTCAGGCTGCGAGGCATTTGTCTATTTCCCTATCAGCGCTTGTTCTTGCCGGACTTGCGACGGCGGATGATCTGGGAGTCGCTGGCCTTGCGCTTGCGCGTACGGCCCTCGGCCTTGCCCCAGGGGGACACCGGGTGACGACCACCCGAGGTCTTGCCCTCGCCACCACCGTGCGGGTGGTCGACCGGGTTCATGACGACACCGCGGACGGTCGGGCGCTTGCCCTTCCAGCGCATCCGGCCGGCCTTGCCCCAGTTGATGTTCGACTGCTCGGCGTTGCCGACCTCGCCGACCGTGGCGCGGCAGCGCACGTCGACGAAGCGCATCTCGCCCGAGGGCAGGCGCAGCGTGGCGCGGCTGCCCTCACGGGCGACCAGCTGGGCGCTGTTGCCGGCGGAGCGGGCGATCTTCGCGCCGCCGCCCGGCCGCAGCTCCACGCAGTGGATCGTGGTGCCGACGGGGATGTTGCGCAGCGGCAGGTTGTTGCCCGGCTTGATGTCGGCGTTGGGACCCGACTCCACCGGCGTGCCCTGCTCGAGGCCCTTCGGCGCGACGATGTAGCGCTTCTCGCCGTCGACGTAGTGCAGCAGCGCAATGCGCGCGGTGCGGTTGGGGTCGTACTCGATGTGAGCGACCTTGGCCGGCACGCCGTCCTTGTCGTAGCGACGGAAGTCGATGATGCGGTAGGCACGCTTGTGCCCGCCGCCCTGGTGCCGGGTGGTGATCCGGCCCTGGTTGTTGCGTCCGCCCTTCTTGGGCAGCGGACGCGTCAGCGACTTCTCCGGCGTGGTCCGGGTGATCTCGACGAAGTCGGCCACCGAGGAGCCACGACGGCCCGGGGTGGTCGGCTTGTACTTGCGGATAGCCATGGTTCAGTTCCTCGCGATCAGGCGCCCGGTCACGAGACCGGACCTCCGAAGATGTCGATGCGGTCGCCCTCGGCCAGGGAGACGATGGCGCGCTTGGTGTCCTTGCGCTTGCCGAGCCCGTTGCGGGTGCGGCGCGTCTTGCCCTGGCGGTTGAGCGTGTTGACCGAGGTGACCTTGACGCCGAAGACCTTCTCGACCGCGATCTTGATCTCGGTCTTGTTGGCGTCGGGACGCACGATGAAGGTGTACTTGTTCGCGTCGAGGAGGCCGTAGCTCTTCTCGGACACGACCGGCGCGATCAGGATGTCGCGGTGGTCCTTGTGCAGGGTGCTCACGCGGAGTCCTCCTTGGTGGTGCCACCGACGAACGCGTCGTACGCGCCCTTGCTGAAGACGATGTCGTCAGCCGAGAGGACGTCGTAGGTGTTGAGCTGGTCGACAGCGACGATGTGCACCTCGTGCGCGTTGCGCAGCGAGAGCCAGGTGACGGAGTCGGTGCGCTCGAGCACGACCAGGAAGTTCGCCCGGTCCGCGACGAGCGCGGTCAGTGCGGCGAGCGCGGCCTTCGTCGAGGGGGCCTCGCTGTTGACGAGCCCGTCGACGACGTGGATGCGGCCGTTGCGCGCCCGGTCCGAGAGGGCACCGCGCAGGGCGGCGGCCTTCATCTTCTTGGGCGTGCGCTGGTCGTAGTTGCGCGGCTGCGGGCCGTGGACGACGCCACCGCCGGCGAACTGCGGCGCACGGGTCGAGCCCTGGCGGGCGCGGCCGGTGCCCTTCTGCTTGTAGGGCTTGCGACCACCGCCGCGGACCTCGGCCCGCGTCTTGGTGGAGTGCGTGCCCTGGCGGGCGGCGGCCTGCTGCGCCACGACGACCTGGTGGATCAACGGGACGTTGACCTCCACGTCGAAGATCTCGGCGGGCAGGTCGACGTTCACGGCCTCCACGCGGGAGTTCTGCGTAGCCATGCTCAGACCTCCTGGGTCTTCTTGGCGGCCGAGCGCAGGACCACGAGGCCACCCTTGGGGCCGGGGACGGCACCCTTCAGGAGGATCAGGCCCTTCTCGACGTCGACGGCGTGCACGGTGACGTTCTGGGTGGTGACGGTGTCGTTACCCATCCGGCCGGCCATCCGCATGCCCTTGAAGACGCGGCCCGGCGTGGCGCAGGCGCCGATCGAGCCGGGCTTGCGGTGGTTGCGGTGGGCACCGTGGGAGGCGGAGACGCCGTGGAAGCCGTGACGCTTCATGACACCGGCGAAGCCCTTGCCCTTGCTGGTGCCGGTGACGTCGATCTCCTCGCCCGCGGCGAAGGTGTCGACGGCGAGCTCCTGGCCCACGGTGTACTCGGTCGCGGCGGTCGTGCGGATCTCCACGAGGTGGCGGCGCGGGGTGGTGCCGGCCTTGTCGAAGTGACCGGCCTGGGGCTTGGTCACCTTCCGACCCTCGATCTCGCCGAAGCCGACCTGGATGGCGTTGTAGCCGTCGGACTCGGGCGTGCGGACCTGCGTCACGACGTTGGTCGAGGCGGCGATCACGGTCACGGGGACGATGCGGTTGTTCTCGTCCCAGAGCTGGGTCATGCCGAGCTTGGTGCCCAGCAGGCCCTTCGCGTTACGTTCGAAAGTCATGTCCTCAGACCTCAGAGCTTGATCTCGATGTCGACGCCGGCAGGCAGGTCGAGCCGCATCAGCGAGTCGACCGTCTTCGGCGTGGGGTCGATGATGTCGATGAGGCGCTTGTGGGTGCGCATCTCGAAGTGCTCGCGGGAGTCCTTGTACTTGTGGGGCGAGCGGATCACGACGTAGACGTTCTTCTCGGTCGGCAGCGGCACCGGGCCGGCGACCTTCGCACCCGTGCGGGTGACGGTGTCCACGATCTTGCGCGCCGAGGTGTCGATCACCTCGTGGTCATAGGCCTTGAGCCTGATGCGGATCTTCTGTCCCGCCATAGGTCTCGTCCGTCCTTCTTCTCATCTGCCGCGTGCGTGTCCGGGACGTCCTCCGGCTGAGTAGGTCCCGCCCTGCTGCTCGCCACCCTGCTGGCCGACCCCCGCGGTCGGGCGTGTCGCGGCCTCTGGACGCGACACAGGACCGGGATCCTGCTGCAGTGTTGATGGCTCCCGACGGTTTCGTCGAGATGATCGGGTCTCCCCTCCGCATCTCTGCGAAGGACGGTGCGGACGCACACCTGTCACCGAAAGCTTCCCCGCAATGGGAGAGGAGACGCGATTCAGGAGTCAAGATGTGCGCAGCCCGGCGACCCGCCGGAGCAACCGGACTATCTTGGCAGATCTCCCAGGCAGGGCCAAATCCAGCGGCCCCCACTCCCCCGAGGTGCTCATGATCATCGACGTCCCCGACGGGTCGGACCCCATCCTGCACGTGTGGGGGTCGATGGTGCCCGGCATCGGGCCCGCGGCCGCCGCCTTCTCGCAGAGCGTCTACGAGCACGGCACGCTCGGGCTGCGGGAGTTCGAGGCCGCCCGGCTCCGGGTCGCCCAGCTCAACGGGTGCGTGTTCTGCCAGGACTGGCGCACCGAGCGCGACGGCGTCCGCGTCGAGGAGGGCTTCGAGGAGGCCGTGAGCGGCTGGCGGACGGCCCGCGACCTCGACGACCGGGCCCGGCTGGCGGCGGAGTACGCCGAGCGGTTCACCCTCGACCACCACGGCCTCGACGACGCGTTCTGGACTCGGATGAAGGCCCGCTACACCGACCGCGAGATCGTCGAGCTGTCGATGTGCCTGGGGTCCTGGATCGCCTTCGGCCGGCTCAACCGGGTGCTCGGCCTGGACGAGGCGTGCGTGCTCCCGAGCCACCTCTCGCGGCGGTGAGGCCCCGCCCCGGGGTCACTTGGTGAGCGCCAGGGACCCGTCCGGGTCGGTGTAGAGCTCCTGGCAGCCGCGCCGGTCCACCCGGCACTCCCAGAGGACGGCAGAGCCGTCCGGGCGGCGCTCGCGCCCGACGGCGGTGTCCTCGGAGGTCCAGGTGAGGCCGTCGAGGTGGTCGGGGCCGCTCATCGGCTCGCGCTCCCCGCTCACCGGGTCCAGGAGGTACACCCCGCCGTCCGTGACCCCGACGTACCGCAGGCCGTCGGGGGTGAGCCGTCCCGCCCACTCCCCCGGCTGCCGGCCGGTACGCCGCCCGGTCCGGGTGTCGAGGAACCGCAGCCCCTCCGTGGTCGCGAGGGCCAGCGCCGTCCCGGCGAGGTCACCGTCGAGGACGCCGCCGCCCGCGCCGAGGCGACGGGTCAGGCCGGGGCCCCGCAGGGTCAGGCCGTCGGCGTCGGACTCCACCCAGGTGGTGTCGCGCACGAGGTACAGGTCCGCGTCGGACTGCCGGTCCCACGGAACCCAGGCAGCAGCGCCCCCGGCCCAGGTGCGCACGGACCCGCCGCGCTCCTGGACGGTCAACGTGCCGGTGCCGGCGTCGTACCAGGAGCGGTCGACGACGCCCGGCAGGAGCCGTCGCACCTCGCCCACCGCACCCCGGTCGGTGACCGGGACGCCGAACAGGCCGCCTCGGGGATCGAGGAACGCCAGCGTGCCGTCGAGCACCCCGAGGACGGTGCGCGCCGGGTGCTGGGTGCGCTCGTAGCCGCCGGAGCCACCCACGACGAGCCGGCCGTCGAGGACGAAGCCCGTGACCGCCGCGGGCTCCGCGACGGGGCCGGCGGCCGGTGCGGTGGCCCGGGGCGGTGCGTCCCGGACGAGACCGACCACGCCGACGGCGGCGACGGCTGCGGCCGCGGCGCCGGAGAGGGCCACCGCCGACCGGAAGGACGCCCGCCGGCGGCGCTCGGCCCGAGCGCGGGCGCGCACCGCCAGGTGGTCGGGGGGCGGGGGCGCGACGGCGTCGCGGACTGCGGACAGGGTCTCGCGGATCTCGGTGGTGCTCATCGCAGCTCCAGCTCGTGGTCGGGCAGCGCGGCACGCAGCCGCTTGAGGGCATGGTGGGTCTGGCTCTTGACCGACCCGGTCGAGCAGCCGAGCTCCGCGGCCGTCGCCTCGACCGTGAGGTCCTCGACGTACCGGAGCACGAGGGTGGCCCGCATCCGCGGGGGCAGCAGGCGGATCTGGTCCCACAGGTCGAGGTGGTCCGCACGGAGGTCGAGACCGCCGCCGTGGCCGGCCTCCGGGAGCACCTCGGTCGGCACCTCCCTCCGTCGGCGGGGCCACGCCCGCGTCATCTGGCGGACCATCGCCTGGCGCACGTAGGCGTCCGCGGCCCGCTTGTCGCGGATCGAGCCCCACCGCACGCAGGTGCGGGCGAGGGCGTCCTGGAGCAGGTCCTCGGCCTGGTGCCGGTCGCCGGTCAGCAGGTACGCCGTCCGGTAGAGCGGCCCCCACCGAGCGGCCATGAAGTCCTCGAAGCCCGCCTCGGTCATCGTTGCCTCCTGGTGGTCACGGAGGGAGAAGAGCCCTCGGGAGCCCGCGAGGTTGAGAGGGTCGCCGGACCGGCTCAGGCCGGCGCGGGGCCCTCGCCGACGGCGCGGTAGCACAGGTCGGTGATCTCCCGCCCGGCCTCGAGCCCCTTGCGCTCGAAGCGGGTCACCGGTCGCTCGGCCCACCGCTCGACCACGCCACCCTCCAGGCCGGGCTCGGCGTCGAGGACCTCGCGCATCTGGTCGGCGTAGCCGGCCCAGTCGGTGGCGAGCCGCCAGGCACCGCCGGGCACCAGCCGGGACGCGACGAGGCGGGCGAACGCCGCGTCGACGAGCCGGCGCTTGTGGTGCCGGGTCTTGTGCCACGGGTCGGGGAAGAACGTCCAGATCTCGCTGATGCTGTGCGGCGCGAAGAGGTGCTCGAGGGACCACACCGCGTCCACGCCGCAGAGCCGCACGTTGTCGGCGCCGGCCTCGGCCAGCTTCCAGAGGGTGTCGGCGATGCCGGGGCGCCACACCTCGAACGCCACCACGTCGTACGCCGGGCGGGCCGCGGCGAGCGGGGCGGTCGCCTCCCCCACGCCCGACCCGATCTCCACGATCATCGGCGCCTCGCGGCCGAACCAGTGCCGCCAGGAGAAGTCGGGGTCGTCCACCGCGGCGTCCGGGACCACCCACTTCTCCTGGTGCGCGGCCCAGGCGGCGGCCTGGTTGGGCGTGAACCTCGAGCTGCGCCGCGAGTAGCTCAGCACCTCGCGGACCCGGCGTCCGTCCTCCATGAGCCGGTGGTGCGGGCGGGCGGGGCGGACACGCTCGTCGGACATGCCGACCATCCTCCCCCACCCGGCTCCCCCGGCCACGATCGCCCAGCCCCGCCGAGTCGGCGCGAGCTGACCGCCGAGCCGGCGCGAGTTGACCGCCGAGCCGGCGTGAAATGCGAGGAGCCCCCGGTGCCTGTCGGCTCCGGGGGCTCCTCGGTGGTGCTGGGTGGTGCGGTGGATCAGTCGATCACTTGGTGATCTTGGTGACCCGGCCGGCGCCGACGGTGCGGCCGCCCTCGCGGATCGCGAAGCGCAGACCCTCGTCCATCGCGATGGGCTGGATGAGCTCGACCGACATCTCGGTGTTGTCACCCGGCATGACCATCTCGGTGCCCTCGGGCAGCGTGACGACGCCCGTCACGTCCGTGGTCCGGAAGTAGAACTGCGGACGGTAGTTGTTGAAGAACGGCGTGTGGCGGCCGCCCTCCTCCTTCGAGAGGATGTAGACCGAGGCCTCGAAGTTGGTGTGCGGGGTGGTCGTGCCCGGCTTGATGACGACCATGCCGCGCTCGATGTCCTCGCGCTTGGTGCCACGGAGGAGCAGACCGACGTTCTCGCCCGCCTGGCCCTCGTCGAGCAGCTTGCGGAACATCTCGACACCGGTGACGGTCGACTTCTGCGACTTCTCGCGGATGCCGATGATCTCGACCTCCTCGTTCACCTTGACGATGCCGCGCTCGATGCGACCGGTGATGACGGTGCCGCGACCGGTGATCGTGAAGACGTCCTCGACGGGCATGAGGAACGGCTTGTCGGTCTCACGCTCGGGGGTCGGGATGGCCTCGTCGACAGCGTTCATCAGCTCGAGGATCGAGTCGCCCCACTTGGCGTCGCCCTGCAGCGCCGGGAAGGCGGCCACGCGGACGACCGGGATGTCGTCGCCGTCGAACTCGTACTCGGAGAGGAGCTCGCGCACCTCCATCTCGACGAGCTCGATGAGCTCCTCGTCGTCGACCATGTCGCACTTGTTCAGGGCGACGACCAGGGCGGGGACGCCGACCTGGCGGGCGAGCAGCACGTGCTCACGCGTCTGGGGCATCGGACCGTCGGTGGCCGCCACGACCAGGATCGCGCCGTCCATCTGCGCCGCACCGGTGATCATGTTCTTGATGTAGTCGGCGTGACCGGGGCAGTCGACGTGCGCGTAGTGCCGCGACTCGGTCTGGTACTCGACGTGCGCGATCGAGATCGTGATGCCGCGCTGACGCTCCTCGGGAGCCTTGTCGATCTCATCGAACGCCGACGCGGCGTTGAGGTCCGGGTACTTGTCGTGCAGCACCTTGGTGATCGCCGCGGTGAGCGTCGTCTTCCCATGGTCGATGTGACCGATGGTGCCGATGTTGACGTGCGGCTTGGTCCGCTCGAACTTCGCCTTAGCCACTGGGGGCTCCTCCTGGTTGGTGTGTTGCTGACTCGTACTGACTGGGTGGTGCCGAGGGTCCGTGCTGGTAGGCCCGGGTGGGCTACTCGCCGCGAACCTTCTTGATGATCTCGTCGGCGATGTTCGTGGGAACCTCGGCGTACGAGTCGAACTCCATCGAGTACGACGCCTGCCCGGAGGTCTTGGACCTCAGGTCGCCAACGTACCCGAACATCTCGGACAGCGGCACGAGGGCGTTCACGACGATGTCGCCGTGCCGCTCCTCCTGCGCGCGGATCTGGCCGCGACGGCTGTTGATGTCGCCGATGACGGTGCCGAGGAACGACTCGGGAGTCGTCACCTCCACCGCGAACATCGGCTCCAGCAGCACCGGCTTGGCCATGCGTGCGGCCTCCTTGAAGGCCTGGTTGCCGGCGATCTTGAACGCCAGCTCGGAGGAGTCGACGTCGTGGTAGGCGCCGTCCTCGAGGCTGAACTTCACGTCGACCATCGGGTAGCCGGCGAGCACGCCGAACTCCATGGCCTCCTGGCCGCCCTGGTCGACCGAGGGGATGTACTCCTTCGGCACGCGGCCACCGGAGACGTTGTTGACGAACTCATAGCCCGCGCCGGTGCCGGTCTCGGGGTCGATGTTCGGCCCGAGGTTGACGACGACCTTCGCGAACTGGCCCGACCCACCGGTCTGCTTCTTGTGGGTGTAGCTGTGCTTGACGACCTCCTTGCGGAGGGTCTCGCGGTAGGCCACCTGCGGCTTGCCGACGGTGGCCTCGACGCGGAACTCGCGCTTCATCCGGTCGACCAGGATCTCCAGGTGGAGCTCGCCCATGCCGGCGATGATGGTCTGCCCGGTCTCCTCGTCGGCCTTGACCGTGAAGGTCGGGTCCTCGTCGGAGAGCCGCTGGATCGCGGTGCCGAGCTTCTCCTGGTCGCTCTTCGTCTTGGGCTCGATCGCGACCTCGATCACCGGGGCCGGGAACGTCATCGACTCGAGGATGACCTGGTGCTGGGGGTCGCACAGGGTGTGGCCGGTCTTGGTGTCCTTCAGACCCATGACCGCCACGATCTGGCCGGCGCCGACCGACGCGATCTCCTCACGCTTGTTCGCGTGCATCTGGTAGACCTTGCCGATTCGCTCCTTGCGGCCGTTGACCGAGTTGACCACGGTCGAGCCGGCCTCGAGCTTGCCCGAGTAGACCCGGACGTAGATCAGCTTGCCCAGGTGCGGGTCGGAGGCGATCTTGTACGCCAGGCCGGCGAACGGCTCGTCGTCGGAGGGCTTGCGGATGACCTCGACGGTCTCGTCCTTGACCGAGTGGCCGACGATGCCCTCGATGTCGAGGGGCGACGGGAGGTACTTGACGACCGCGTCGAGCAGCGGCTGCACGCCCTTGTTCTTGAACGCGGTGCCACACAGGACGGGGTTGACCTTGTCGGCGAGCGTGGCGCGACGGATCGCGGCCTCGATCTCCTCGACGGTGAACTCGCCCTCGTCGAGGAACTTCTCCATGATCTCGTCGTCGGCGTCGGAGAGCGTCTCGAGCAGCTTCTCGCGGTACTCCGCGGCCTGCTCGGCCAGCTCGGCCGGGATCTCCTCGACGGTGTAGTCCTCACCCATCGTGGTCTCGCCACGCCAGGTCAGGGCACGCATGCCGACCAAGTCGACGACGCCGAGGAAGTCGGACTCCGCGCCGATCGGCAGCTGCAGCACGAGCGGGGTGGAGTTGAGGCGGTCGATCATCATGTCGACGCAGCGGAAGAAGTCCGCGCCGGTGCGGTCGAGCTTGTTGACGAAGCACATGCGGGGGACGGAGTACTTGTTGGCCTGCCGCCACACGGTCATGGTCTGCGGCTCGACGCCCGCGACACCGTCGAACACCGCGACCGCGCCGTCGAGCACCCGCAGGGAGCGCTCGACCTCGGCCGTGAAGTCCACGTGGCCGGGCGTGTCGATGATGTTGATCTGGTGCTGCTTCCACCAGCAGGTCGTCGCGGCGGACGTGATGGTGATGCCGCGCTCCTGCTCCTGCTCCATCCAGTCCATCGTGGCCGCGCCCTCGTGGACCTCACCGATCTTGTAGGTGATGCCGGTGTAAAAGAGGATGCGCTCGGTGGTGGTGGTCTTGCCGGCGTCGATGTGCGCCATGATGCCGATGTTGCGGACCTTGTTGAGGTCCGTGGTGATGTCGACAGCCACTGTCTGTTACGTCCCTTGGGGGTCGGAGGTAGAACGCTGGGGGCGGGAGCCGGTACCCGGCTCCCGCCGTACTCACCAGCGGTAGTGCGCGAAGGCCTTGTTGGACTCGGCCATCTTGTGCGTGTCCTCACGCTTCTTCACTGCGGCACCGAGGCCGTTGGAAGCGTCGAGGATCTCGTTCATCAGCCGCTCGTGCATGGTCTTCTCACGGCGGTCCGCGGCGTAGCCGACGAGCCAGCGCAGCGCGAGCGTGGTGCCGCGCGTGCCCTTGACCTCGATCGGGACCTGGTAGGTCGCACCGCCGACGCGGCGGGACTTGACCTCGATGGCCGGCTTCACGTTGTCCATCGCACGCTTCAGCGTGACGACGGGGTCGGTGCCGGTCTTCTCGCGGCAGCCCTCGAGCGCGGTGTAGACGATGCGCTGCGCGACCTGCTTCTTGCCGTCCTGGAGGACCTTGGACACGAGCTGGGAGACCAGCTGCGACCCGTAGACGGGGTCGATGTCGATAGGCCGCTTCGGTGCGGGACCCTTGCGCGGCATATCAGCTCTTCTCCTTCTTCGCGCCGTAACGGCTGCGGGCCTGCTTGCGGTTCTTCACGCCCTGGGTGTCGAGCGTGCCGCGGATGATCTTGTAGCGGACACCGGGGAGGTCCTTCACCCGGCCGCCGCGGACGAGCACGATGGAGTGCTCCTGGAGGTTGTGGCCGACACCCGGGATGTACGCCGTGACCTCGACGCCGCTGCTCAGGCGCACGCGGGCGACCTTGCGGAGGGCGGAGTTCGGCTTCTTCGGGGTGGTCGTGTAGACGCGGGTGCAGACACCGCGCCGCTGGGGCGATCCCTTGAGGGCAGGCGTCTTGTTCTTCGACACCTTGTCCTGACGGCCCTTGCGGACCAGCTGGTTGATCGTGGGCACCTGGTGGTTCCCCTTCGTCTGGGTCTCAGTGCGGGGCACGGTGCCTCGCACGATCGTTCTGCTGCGGTGTCCGGGTGGTGCTAACCAACCGGCGTTGCTCACCCCCGAGGTCGGGCGTGTCGCCCGATCAACGGCCACCACGGTGGTGCTGTGGTGTCGGTTTCCGTGCCGGAGAACCGCGGTCCTGTCCCGCTGACTACTTCCGAGCACGCGCAACGGCCTGGTTGTCCCAGACACGAGGAAAGAGGCTACCGGCACCCCCAGCGGGGGTCAAAACGGGCGAACGGGCGCCGGGACGGAGCAGGTACAGCGCGGTGGCGATCCCCACGCCGATCAGCGTCATCGCGCCGCCGCCGAGCAGCGTCCAGCGAGCGCCGAACGTCTCCCCCACCCAGCCGACCACGGGGGCGCCGAGCGGGGTGCCGCCCATGAAGATCATCAGGTAGAGCGCCATCACCCGGCCCCGCAGGGCGGGTGCGGTCGAGACCTGCATCAGGGTGTTGGCGGCGGTGATCATCGTCAGCGCGGTGAGGCCGAGCACCGGCATCCACACCGCGAAGGTGAGGTACGTCGGGAGCAGGCCCGCGACCACCTCGGACAGCCCGAAGGCGATCGCGGCGACCACGACGAGCCGCAGCCGGATCCGGGTGCGCCGGGCGGCGAGCAGCGCGCCGGTCAGCGAGCCGACCGCCATGAACGTGCCGAGCAGGCCGTACTCGGTGGCGCCCTTGCCGAACACGTCGGTGGCCATCAGCGCGGAGGTCATCTGGAAGTTCAGGCCGAAGGTGCCGACCACGAAGACGATCGCGAGCACCAGCATCAGGTCGGGCCGGCTGCGGACGTACCGCAGGCCCTCCCGCGCCATCCCCGGCGTCCGTCCTGCGGGCGTCACGGTGCTCAGCGTCTCGGGGTTCATCCTGCGCAGCGCCAGGATCGGCGCGAGGTAGGTGACGGCGTTGATCATGATCACCCAGCCGGTGGCCGTCGCTCCCCCACCGAGCGCGGCGATCAGCACGCCGGCGACCGCGGGGCCGACCACGCGCGCGGCGTTGAAGGAGGCGGAGTTGAGGCCGACGGCGTTGGTCAGGTCGTCGTCCGAGACGATCTCGCTGACGAACGACTGCCGGGCCGGGGCGTCGAAGGCGGTGCCGATGCCGAAGACGAGCGCCAGCACGTAGACGTGCCAGACCTCGGCGACGCCGGTGACGGCGAGCAGGCCGAGGAGGAACGCCGGGACCGCCATCATCACCTGGGTCACCTGCAGCAGGCTGCGCTTGGGGACCCGGTCGGCGACGACGCCGGCCAGCGGCGAGAGCAGCAGCGCCGGCAGGAACTGCAGGCCGGTGGTGATGCCGACCGCGGTGCCGCCGTTGACGGCCAGCTGCAGGACCAGCCAGTCCTGCGCGACGCGCTGCATCCAGGTGCCGGTGTTCGACACCACGGCCCCGGCGGCGTACCGGCGGTAGTTCGGGTTGTGCAGGGAGCGGAACGTGGGGCTCACGAAGCGGGTCAGTCCTCCTGGGCGAGTCGTTCGAGGATCGGTGCGGCGCGACGCAGCAGGTCGCGGTCCGCCGGGGTCAGGTCGCGGAGCCGGCGGGCCAGCCACTCGTCGCGGCGGCGCCGGTCGGCGAGGAGCGTCTCGCGGCCCCGGTCGGAGAGGGCGACGAGCACCTGGCGGCCGTCGGTCTCGTGGGGCCGACGGGCGACGTGCCCGCCGTCCTCGAGCCAGTTGACGGTGCGGGTCATGCTCGGCGCCTTCACGCGCTCGCGGGTCGCGAGCTCGCCGATGGTGAGCTCGCCGTGCCGGTGCAGGGCGCCGAGGACCGCCATCGCGTTCATGCTCAACTCGTTGTCGGGGTGCCGCTCGGCCACCAGCCTCCGGCGCAGGCGCATGACGGAGAGCCGGAGCTCGGAGGCGAGTCCGGCGTCGGTGCGGGTGACCTTCTCCAGCGTAGGCATGTACCGAGCATAACTCGTTACCCGTGCTAAGTATTCCGCCGAAGAACGCCCGTGCGCCGACGGGCGCACGGGCGTTCCGGGTGTCGGGCGGGACGGGTCAGGTGAGCAGGTCGGTGATCGGGTCGATGCCGAAGTAGACGAGGAACAGAGCGGCCACCACCCACATCAGCGGGTGGACCTTGCGGGCCTTGCCGACGACGACGGCGATCAGGACGTAGGCGAGGAAGCCGGCGCCGATGCCCGCGCTGATCGAGTAGGCGAACGGCATCAGCACGATGGTCAGGAACGCCGGGATCGCGATCTCGATGTCGGACCAGGAGATCTCCGTGACCTGCTGCATCATCAGGAAGCCGACCAGCACGAGCGCCGGGACCGCGGCCTCCGAGGGGATCGCGCGGACCACCGGGGTGAAGAACGTCGCGAGCAGGAACAGCAGCCCGGTCACGATCGAGGCCAGGCCGGTGCGGGCGCCCTCGCCGACGCCGGAGGCGGACTCGATGTAGGAGGTGTTGGACGAGACGCCGCCCGCGCCACCGGCGATCGCGGCGACCGAGTCGATGACCAGGATCCGCTGGGTGTTCGGCGGGACGCCGTTCTCGTCGTTGAGGCCGGCCTCGGCACCGATGGCGGTCATCGTGCCCATGGTGTCGAAGAAGTCGGCGAGCATCAGCGAGAAGACCAGCAGCAGGGCGGCCACGACGCCGATCGAGGAGAAGGCGCCGAAGAGCGAGAACTCCCCCAGGGTGCCGAAGTCGGGGACGTCGACGACGCCGTCGAGCGAGGGCACGGTCAGCCACCAGCCGCCCGGGTTGTCCTCGCGGGCGCCGAGGTCGAGGGCCGCCTCGAGGAGCACCGCCACGACGGTGGCCACGACGATGGAGATGAGGATGGCGCCCTTGACCCGGCGTACCCACAGCGCGATGAGCAGCAGCAGGCCGCCGGTGAAGACCAGGATCGGCCAGCCGGAGAGCTGGCCGCCGGAGCCGAGCTGCACGGGCACGGTGGTCGAGGCGGCGTCGGGGATGCGGGTCACGAAGCCGGCGTCGACGAAGCCGATCAGCGCGATGAACAGGCCGATGCCGACCGAGATCGCGACCTTGAGCTGGGTCGGGACGGCGTGGAAGACCGCGGTGCGGAACCCGGTGAGCACCAGCACCAGGATCGCGATGCCCTCCAGCACCACCAGGCCCATGGCGTCGGCCCAGGTGGACTGCGTGGCGATGGCCACGGCGACGAACGCGTTGAGCCCCAGCCCGGTGGCCAGCGCGAGCGGGAAGTTGGCGACCGCACCCATGAGGATCGTCAGCACGCCCGCGACCAGGGCGGTGCCGGCGGCGATGGCCGGCAGGTTGGGCCCGTCGGCGCCGCCCGCGAGGAAGTTGCCCTCCGAGTCGGGCACGTAGCCGAGGATGAGCGGGTTCAGCACGATGATGTAGGACATCGTGAGGAACGTGACGAGACCGCCCCGCACCTCCTGCCCGATCGTGGAACCCCGGTCGCTGATGCGGAAGTAGGAGTCGATGGTCACGGGGCGTGAGCCTCTCATGAGGGGGTCGGCGGCGGAGTACGGTGTCCAGCGTGGAGTTCCGCGACGAGCAGCCGACGCAGCACGAGCTCGGCAGTCGCCTCTACATGGTCGCTGATGTCGAGCCGCTCGACGTCGACGGCGTCCGGACGGTGCAGGTCGGGGCGGCGATCTGGGCGGTGGCGTTCGTCGCGCTGCTGCCCTTCTACGGCAGGCTCGCCGATGCCGGCCGCACCTGGTGGCTGTGGACCTGCCTGGCCGGCTTCGGCCTCGGGCTGTTCGGCTACGAGTACTGCCGCCGCCGTCGGGCGGCCCGGGTCGGGCTCGAGGAGCAGGGCCCGGCGGAGCAGGCCTAGAAGCGCTCGAGCTCGTCGGTGCTGAGGGTGTCGACGACCGGCTCGGGCAGCGGCTGCGGCTCGTGCTTCTTGGCCAGCCGCACCTCGGAGTGCGCGCCGCACCCGTGGTCGTAGGAGACCACCCGGCCGTCGTCGTTGGCGTCGCCGTTGCCGCAGACGCCGAAGAGCTCCGAGAGCGGGCCGTTGAGCCGCACCAGGAACCCGCAGGTCCAGCAGTGGTCGGGGGCCGCCTGGGCCACCGGCGAGGAGGGGCCGCCGTCGCCGTCGTACCACCGCTCGGCGGCGAGGTCGCGGCCCTCGGGCGAAAGCGTGCGGACCCGGCCGAGGCCGAGGTCCTGGGCGACCATGCGGACCTGCGCCTTGTCGTCCTGGTCGAGCGGGTCGTCGCCGAAGGAGTACGTCGGGACCAGGCGCGGGTCGTCGTCGTCGACGGGCAGCAGGTCGCCCGGGGAGAGGTCGCCGGGCTGGATCCGCTCGCGGTAGGGCACCCACTCGGGGGCGACGATCGCGTCCTCGCCCGGCACCAGCACGACCTCGTCGACCGTGACGTACTTCTGCCGGGGGGCCCGCGCGACGGTCACCGACCAGCGCCACCCGACGTACCCGGGGCGCGTGCAGGCGAAGAGGTGGGTCACGACCCGCTCCCCCTCGACCTGGTGGCCGAGGTAGTCACCGATGTCGCTCGGCTCGGCGCCCAGCGCCAGGGCTTCCCGGGCCAGGTCGACCGCCGCCACGGCAGCGGCGTCGGGCTTGGCGCGCAGCGTCGTCGTCACGTTCCGCATCATGACCCATCCGTCGCCGCGCTGTCAGGTCGGGGGCGGTGCGGGGGCGCGGCAGGGCAGGATGTGCCCATGTCGTCGCACGGGACCGATCGGACCGACCGGGCCCGCACCGTCGGCCGCGGGCTGGGCACCGGCGCCCGCGCCGCCGCGCGCGGGGTCGCCGGCGCGGGGCGGGTCACCGGGCGGATGAGCCGCACGATCGGTCGGCAGGCGCGGCGCGCGGCCGGGGCGCAGGGGGCGGAGCAGTCCGGGCTCAACCGGCTGATCTACCTGCACTTCTTCAACACCGCCGGCGACGCGGCCGTGGCGATCTCGCTGGCCGGCAGCCTGTTCTTCCAGGTGCCCTCGGGCGAGGCGCGCGGCCAGGTCGCGCTGTTCCTCGGCCTGACGATGCTGCCGTTCGCGATCGTGGCGCCGCTGATCGGCCCGTTCCTCGACCGGTTCAGCCACGGCCGCCGGTGGGCGATCGGGGCCACCCAGGCGCTGCGCGCCTTCCTGTGCTGGGGGCTGGCGAGCGCGATCAGCGGGGAGTCCTCCCCCTGGCTGTTCGCGGCCGCGCTCGGCGTCCTCGTCTCCTCCAAGGCGTACGGCGTCACGCGCGCCGCCGCCGTGCCGCGCCTGCTGCCGCAGGGCTTCACGCTGGTGAAGGCCAACGGCCGGGTCTCGGTGTCCGGCATGGTCGGCGCCGCGGTCTCCGCGCCGCTCGCGGGCCTGGCCTCCCTCGCCGGGCCGGAGTGGTCGCTGCGCTACGCGTTCCTGCTGTTCGTGGTGGCGACGGTCTGCGCGATCCGGCTGCCCCAGGCCGTGGACTCCTCGGCCGGCGAGGGCACGCTGGTGCTCCGGGAGGACGACTCGCGGCCGACGACCCCCCGCGGCCGGATCCGCACGCCGATCCCGCCGGCGGTGGCGTTCGCGCTGCGCGCCAACTGCGGGCCGCGCTTCCTCTCCGGCTTCCTGCTGATGTTCATGGCCTTCCTGCTCCGCGAGAACCCTCCCGAGAGCGGCCTGAGCGCCGAGGTGCTCATCGGCCTCGTGGTCGGGGCCGCCGGGCTCGGCAACGCCCTGGGCGTGGCCGCGGCCGCGCTGCTCAAGAAGATCAACCCGTCGGTCACCGTGGTGCTGGTGCTGGTTGCCGACGCGGCGGCGGCGCTGCTCGCCGCGTTGTTCTACGGCGTGGTGTTCCTCGCCCTGCTCGGGCTCACCGCCGGCCTGGCGCAGTCGCTCGGCAAGTTCTGCCTCGACGCCACCATCCAGCGCGACGTCCCCGAGCGGGTCCAGGCCAGCGCCTTCGCGCGCAGCGACACCGCGCTCCAGGTGGCGTGGGTGCTCGGCGGGTTCATCGGGATCGCGCTCCCGCTCGACCCCGCGCGCCTCGGCCTGGCGGTCGCGTTCGCGGCCGTGGCCGGGTGGGCGGTGTTCGTGCTCGGCGGCCGGGCGCAGGCGGCCCGCCCCCGGCGTACCCCTGCTGCCTGAGGGCGCCTCAGGCCTCGAGCTCGTCGGCGAGCGCGCGCAGCAGCTTGGCGGTGGGCCCGGCCGACCGCGCGTCGGGGTGCCGGCCGTGGCGGTAGGCCTCGCCGACGTCGTCGAGCAGGCGGATCAGGTCCTCGACGATCGCGACCATCTCCTCGGGCTTCTTGCGGCGCGCCTGCGACTGGCTGCGCGCGACCGAGGCCGGCGCCTCGAGCACCCGCACCTGCAGGGCCTGGTCGCCGCGGCGGCCCTGGGCGATGCCGAACTCGACGCGGGTGCCGGCCTTGAGGGTCGTCGTCCCCTCGGGAAGGGCCTCGGTGCGGACGTAGACGTCGGCGCCGTCGTCTTGCGAGAGGAACCCGAAGCCCTTGTCGGCGTCGAACCACTTCACCTTGCCTGTGGGCACGGCCCTGACCTCTTCCCTCGCCGGCGCGGCCCGGTGCCGCGTCCGACCGCCCAGCCTAGTGGCCGCGCGGGACCCGGCGAGCCGGTTCTGCGTCTGTGGTCAGTCGCGCAGGGCGTCGTTGAGGGAGCCGGACCGGAATCCGCGCGGGTCCACCGCGGCCGCGTCGAAGCCGGCGGAGCGCACCGCGTCCAGGACGGCCGCCTCCAGCTCGGCGGGGAGCGGCAGCAGGGCGGCGTCGACCTCCACCGAGCCCCGGTCGCCGAGGTCGCGGACCCGCAGGTCGCGGAGGGGTACGCCGGCCAGGGCGGCCCGCGCGGCCGTCTCGGCCCGCTCGATCCGGCCGAGCCGGTGCGGGGTCACCTCGATGCCGTAGGCGACGCGCGAGGAGAGGCAGGCCGCGGCCGGCTTGTCCCAGGTCGGCAGCCCCCAGCGGCGGGAGGCCTCGCGGACCTGGGCCTTGGTCAGCCCCGCGTCGCGCAGCGGCGTGATCGCGCCACGCTCGGCCGCGGCCCGGATGCCGGGACGGAAGCCGGCCACCGCGTCGTCGGCGTTGGTGCCGGTGGCGACGTGGGCGAGGCCGCGCTCGGCCGCGAGGGGGGCGAGCACGTCGAGGAGCTCGGCCTTGCAGAAGAAGCAGCGGTCGCCGGCGTTGGCGCGGTAGCCCTCGCGCTCCATCTCGTGGGTGCGGGGCGTGAGCACCTCGACGCCGAGCGACTCGGCGAACGCCCGGGCCGGGTCGCGCTCGGCCTCGGGCAGCGAGTGGGAGTAGCCGGTCGCGGCGACGACCCGGTCCGGCCCGAGCGCCCGGACGGCGGCCGCGAGCAGGAACGCGCTGTCGGCGCCGCCGCTGTAGGCGACCAGCACCGAGCCCCGCGCGCGGAGGTCGGCCTCGAGCGCCGCGAGCCGGGTGGTGAGCAGGTGCTCCTCGAGCCAGGCGGGGAACTCTTCCAGCGAGTCGAGGACGACGTGGGTGCCGGCGGCGACCAGCTCCTCGCGGGTGCAGCCGCCGGTCAGCACCGACACGCTCAGCACGCCCCCGGCGAGCGCCCCCTCGACGTCGTGGACGTGGTCCCCGACGTACACCGACGCGCCCTCGCGGACCAGCACGTCGGCCTTCCCGACGCCCCACACCCAGCCCTCGAGGTGGTCCACGTCGAACCCGACGTGGTCGAGGTGCAGGCGAGCGTTCTCGGGGAACTTGCCGGTGACCACGACGACCCGGCCGCCATGGCGGCGGACCGCCGCGATCGCGTCGTGCGCGCCGGCGAGCGCCGGCACCGGGGCGACCGCGTGGTCGGGGTAGAGGGTGCGGAACCGGTCGCCGGCTGCGGGGATCGCGTCGGCGGCGAGGTACGGCGCGAGCAGCTGCTCGAGGGGCGGGCCGAGCCGCGCCGTCATCTCCTCGACCGGGAAGTCGACCCCGAGCTCGGAGCCGAGCGCCCGCAGCACGGAGCCGAAGCCGGGCACCGTGTCGATCAGCGTCATGTCGAGGTCGAAACCGACCACCAGCGGGGGTGGGTCGGTGGCCTCGGGCATGGCTGCAGGCTAGTCGGGGCGGGGTCGTCGGTTGGCAGGCTGGGCCGTCCCTGCCACTCTGGGGGTTTCTGGGACGGCTGGCGACGCGAGGGGCGACGGGGAATCGTGATGCGGACGAGACGAGGACGCGCAGGCGGCGTACGCCGGGCGCCGGCGCTCGTGTGCGCGCTCGCCGCCGTCCTCGGGTCCGCCCTGGCGCTCGGCCTCCTGGCGCCGGTCCCGGCCGCGCAGGCGGCCCCCCGGACCGCGCTGTACCTGGTCACCCTGGACTCCCCCGGCACCGCCGCGGGCCGCACCGGCCCCGCCGTGGTCGGCCGGCTGCGGCTCTCGCTCCAGCAGGACGCCGTGCTGGCCCGCGTCGGCGCGCCCGCCCCGACGTACCGCTGGACGACGGCACTCAACGGCGTCGCCGTCGAGCTCACCCCCGCCCAGGCCCGCGAGCTGGCCACCGTCGACCGGGTCGCGGCGGTCGAGCAAAACGCCGTGCGGCCGCTGGCCGGCGGCGCTCCGGCCACCTCGGACCTCGCGACGGCCGGCGGCGCCCGCCGCGGCGGGGCCGGCGTCGTCCTCGGGATGGTGGACACGGGCATCGACCCCGAGAACCCGCTCTTCGCCGACGTCCCCGCGCTGGGGCGGGGGCCGGAGGGGTTCACCGGCGAGTGCCAGCCGGGCGAGGACTGGGAGACCGGCACCTGCTCGGACAAGCTGGCCGGCGCGCGCTTCTTCGTCGAGGGCTTCGGCGCCGACCGTGTGCGCAGCTCCGCCGACCTCTCCCCCCGCGACGACCACGGCCACGGCACCCAGCTCGCCTCGGTCGCGGCCGGCAACGCGGGCGTCACGGTGCGCGCCGGCCGCGAGTCGCTCGGGCGGTTCGCGAGCGTCGCCCCGCAGACCCGGCTCGCGGTCTACAAGGCCTGCTGGACCGCCCCCGACCCCCACGACGACGGGTGCGCCACGGCCGACCTGGTGACCGCGGTGGACCGGGCGACGGCCGACGGCGTCGACGTCCTGAACCTCTCGGTGGGCGGACCCGCGCGGGCCGACACCCTCGACCGCGCGCTGCTCGGGGCGGCCGAGGCCGGCATCGTCGTCGTGGCGGCCGCCGGCAACGGCGGCGCCGACACGTTCGCCGCCCACCCCTCCCCCTGGGTGACGACCGTCGGCGGCACCACCGGGGTCGCCCGGGTCGGTGAGGTCCGCCTCGGCGACGGCCCCCGGCTGGCCGGCGCCACCGCCGCCTCCCGCAGGGTCGGTCCCGTCCGGCTGGTCCTCGCCGCGGACGTCGTCGCGCCGGGCTGGTCGCGGGCGGAGGCCCGCACCTGCGCGCCGGGCAGCCTCGACGCCGGGCGGGTCGACGGCCGGGTGGTGCTGTGCGAGCGCGGCCGGGTGGCCCGGGTCGGCAAGTCCGAGGCGGTCGCGCGCGCCGACGGCGCCGGGATGGTCCTGGTCAACACCGGGCCCGGCTCGCGCAACGCCGACCTGCACGACGTCCCCACCGTCCACCTCGACGCCGGCGACGGGCGCGTCGTACGCCGCTGGGCGCGGCGGCACCCGGCCGGCACCGTGACCCTCGCGCCGCTCGGCAAGACCCGTACCGCCCCGCGGGTGGTGCCGTGGTCGAGCTCGGGCGACCCCTCGGCCGCCGTGCTGAAGCCGGACGTCGTCGCTCCCGCCACCGGGCAGCTCGCGGCGGTCCCGGCGTCGGTCCGTGCCGGTCGCTGGGACCTGGTCGCGGGCACGTCGGTGGCCAGCGCCCGCACCGCCGGCGCCGCCGCCGTGCTGCTCGGCCGGCACGACGACTGGTCCGCGGCGACCGTCCGCTCCGCCCTGGCCACCACCGCGACCGACGCCCCCGGCGGCTCCGTGCTGCGCAGCGGCGCGGGCCGGATCCGGCTCGAGGAGGCGCCGCGGCCGGGGCTCGCCTACGACCTCGAGCCCGCGGCGTACCGCGCCTGGCTGGCGGGACGGCGTACCTCGCTGAACACGCCGTCGGTGCTGCTGCACGCGGGCCAGGAGGTCGCCCGCAGGACGGTGACCAACGTCGGCGAGCGGACCATGTACTTCTCCTCGTCCGCCACCGGCTTCCGGCGCCACCGGGTGCTGGTCACCCCCGCCGCGCTGCGGCTGGACCCGGGCGAGTCGGCCACCTGGACGATGCGGGTCAGCGGCCCCGCGGCGCGGCCGTTCGACGACGGCTGGGTCACCTGGCGCGGCGCGAACGGCTCGGTCACGCGGGTGCCGGTGCTGCTGACCCGCTGAGCCCTACATGTGGGCCTACTCCTCGCGGCCCTCGGCCAGCGCGGTGAGCGCCTCCAGCGCGCGCGGGGTGTCCTGGGTGACGACCGGCCCGATCTCCTCGGCGCCGGGACCCTCGATCGTCGTACGCACCGTCACCTCGGCGCCGTCCCCGGCCGCGACCACGACGTGGTCGATGCGGATCACCAGGTCGCCGATGGTCAGCCGGTCCAGGTAGCGCGCCCCGGGCTCGACGATCTCCAGCACGAACGGCGCCTCCATCGGCCCCGCCAGCTCCATCGTCCCCGCCGCGCCCTCGGCGAAGTGCCCCTCCATCGCCACGCTGCGCACCGCCGGGTCCCACCGGTGCCAGGTGCCCGGGTCGCTCCACAGCGCCCACACGTCCGCCGGGCTGGCACTGGTCGTCACGGTCTGCTCGAGCTCGAAGGTCATGCCCAGCAATCTAGGCCAGCCCGGGCCCGGCTCCCAGGGCCGCAGAGACCCTGTCTCCGGGTAGTCCGGCACGTTTCGGTCGTCGAACCCGGCCGATCACGACCGGAACGTGCCGGACTACCTCCCCGACGGGGTAGTCCGACACACCCTTGCCGTTCTCCCGGCCCGAAACAGCACGCATGTGTCGGACTACCCCACCAACCCGACACCCCACGGATAGTCCGGCACGTTTCGGCCGTCGAACCCGCCCGATCACGACCGGAACGTGCCGGACTACCCCGAGGACTCGCGGGCGACGGTCATCGTGCGGTCGCCGAAGCGGACCACGTCGCCGTCGAGGAGGGTGGAGGGGCGGCCGCCGGTGAGGTGGCGGGGTACGCCGCGGCGGATCAGCACCGAGCCGTTGGTCGAGCCGCGGTCCATCACGACCAGCGCGCCGTCGGGCACCACCTGGAACTGCGCGTGCGTCTTCGACAGCGACAGGTCCTCGGAGTGCAGGGGCACCAGCCGGTGCACGGGCTCGCCCGGCCGGCCCTCGGGCCGGCGGCCGACCAGGGTCAGTCCGGTGACCTCGAAGGACTCCCCGGTGTCGAAGGCGACCCGCCAGCGCGCGACGGGCGGCGGGACCGCGGGCGGCACGGTGGGCGGAGCGGTGGTCGGGGGCGGGGTGGGGGGCGGCGGCGGGGTGGACGGCGGCCCCGACGGCGGCGGCGAGGCCGGCGGACCGGCCGGCGGCTGGCCGACCAGCGGGTACCCCAGCCGCCGGCGGCGGGTCCGGGCCGGCGAGGTGGCGGTGTCCAGGGAGGCCGACTCCTGCGCGGCGTGCCGCGGCTCGGCGGGGGCCGGCGCGGGCGGAGCCGGGACGGGGACCGGCTCGGGCTCCGGCGCGGGCGCCGCCTCCGGGGCGACGTCCGGGGCGGCCTCCGGAGTCGGCCGGGTCACGGGCGCCGGGGCCTCCGGTCGGGCGACGGCCCGGGGCGCGGAGTCGGGCGGGGTCTGGGCGCGCGGGGCGAGCCGCATCGCGGTGAGGTTGACGATCGCGCGCGGGGCCGGGGCCTCCTCGACCACCTCGACCGGCGCCGGGCGCACGTCGACGACGACGGACCGGGCCAGGTGGTCGTGCCACCCGCGGCGCCGGGCGCCCACGTCCATCACGGCGGTCCAGGCGAGCGTGGCCACGCCGAGCCCGAACGTCGGCAGCGTCGCGACGCCGAGGACGGCGGTGCGCAGCAGCGCGCGCCCCACGCCGATCGGCGTGCCGGTGGTGGCGTCGACGACCCGCAGCCCGACCGCCGCGCGCCCGGGCGAGGTGCCGCGCAGCCCGAGCAGGACGGCGTACGCGAGGGAGACCAGCAGCACCGTGCCGACCATCGCGGCGACGCCCGCCGCGGTGCGGCCCCGCTCGACGAGGAGGAGGTACGCCGCGGCGATGCCGGCCGCGTCCAGGGCCCAGGCCACCAGCCGGTCGAGGGTGAAGGCGTGGAAGCGGCGCTCCAACCCGGCCGCGGGGTACGTCGTCCCGGCGGCCGCCTGGTCGCTGGTCAGGGTCTGCTCGCTCACGGGCGGGGGTGGGAGACCCGGATCGTGACGCCGTCGCCGAGGTCGACCACGGCCCCCGGCAGCAGCTGCACGGCGATGCCGGGCTGCAGCGCCTCCGGCGGCAGGCCGGGCTGCACCAGGACCGTGCCGTTGGTCGAGCCGAGGTCGGTGACGACCGCGCTGCCGTGGTCGGCGCCCGATCCGGGACGGATCTCGAGGTGGGTCGAGGAGATCTCCTGGTGGGGGCTCGGCACGGTCACCAGGCGCGGCTGCTCGGTGACGGTGAACCGGCGCGCCTCGGGCGCCCGGCCGACCAGCACGACCCGGTCGACCTCGACGCTCTCCCCGTGGGAGAAGTCGAGGTGGGCGACCGGCCGCGTGATCGAGGGCGCCGGGGGCTGCCCGGGGATGCCCGGCTGGTCGCGGACCAGCTGGTCCTCGCCGGGACCGCCGTGGCGGGTGGCGCCGTCGTGGTCGCCGCCCGACCAGCCGGCGGGCGGCACCGGCGGCGGCGGGACCGTCGGTGCGCCCCAGGAGCCGACGTCAGCCGGCAGGGCGATCGCCTCGGTGAGCTCGCTGTCGTCCGGCTCGGGGTCGTCGAGCAGCGACAGGCCCAGGTTCTCCGCCGGCTCGGCCCTCGGCGCAGGCGCCGGCTCAGGCTCGAGCTCGACAACGGGTTCGACGTCCGGCTCGACGACGGGCTCGGGGTCGCGCGCCGGGGTGTCGACGGCCACCGGGACGACCTCGTCGGCGACCTGCTCCTCAGCCACCACCGGCTCGGCGTACGGCGGCCGGTCGACGCGGCCGACCCGGAGCAGGCCGGTGTCGACGCGACGGTCCTCGGCGCCGGGGGCGTGCCCGTCGACGTCGATGCGGACGGCCGTCACACCGGACAGCACCCGCTCGACCCAGGTGGTGGCGTCGGCGCCGTCGAGCGCGACCGGACCGTCGTGGGTGTCGATCCCGGCGCGGGCCGGGCCGCGGAGCAGCACCCGGACCCGGTCACCGGTGTCGTCGACCAGGACGAAGGCGGGCAGCGCGCGGAGACCGCCGGCGATCAGCGCGTCGAGGACCTCGTCGGCGTCAGCGCCCTGGTCGACGAGCTCCCAGAGCGCGGCGACCCGGGACCGCTCGGAGGGCGGCACCAGCACCGCGACCTGCTCGCCCAGGACGGCGTACCACTCGCCGGTCCGGTAGGACCGGAGAGCGGGGGGCGCGTCGGTCATGGCAGGGCTCCCAGCTTCTCCTCGAGGCCGACCCGCTGCCGGTCTGAGTCCTCGGCAGGGTCGTCGGCCCATCCCACCACATCGACGACGACCGCCGTCGCGTTGTCCCGACCTCCGGCGGCGACCGCCTCGGCGACCAGCCCCTCGGCGGCGTCACGGGGGTCGGGGGCGCGCGCGAGGACGGCGGCGATCTCCTCGTCGTCGAGCATCTCGTTGATCCCATCGGAGCACAGCACCAGCCGCGACGTGCCGGCCAGCGGCAGCAGGAAGAAGTCGGGCTCGGGGCGGTCGGGCCCGCCGAGGGCGCGCGTGACGACGTGGCGCGCCGGGTGCTCCGCGGCCTCGGCGGCGGAGATCTCCCCGGCCTCCACCAGCTCCTGGACCAGGCTGTGGTCGACGCTCACCTGCTCGAGCCGGCCGGCGTCGAAGCGGTACGCGCGGGAGTCGCCGACGTTCGCCAGCAGCCACCGGGTCTCCCCCTCGGCCTCGACGAGCAGCGCGGCCACGGCGGTGGTCCCGGACTGGAAGTCCGGCTGCCCGGCCGCCTGCTGCTCCGCGACGTACTGGTCGATGCGGGCGTTCGCCGTGTCCAGGACGCCGGCGACGACCTCGGCGCCGCGGGCGGGGTCGTACCCGGTCGCCGCCAGCCGCGAGAACTCCTCCACCACGATCGCGCTCGCGACGTCGCCCCCGTCGTGGCCGCCCATGCCGTCGGCGACCGCGAAGACCGGCGGGCTGGCGAGGTGGGAGTCCTCGTTGACCTCCCGCACCCGGCCGACGTGGGTGGCCGCCCCGTGGTGCAGCTCGACGGCGCTCACGGAAACCTCGGTAGCGTGGGAACGATGTCCGGACACCGCGACCCCGAGGCGGGCTCCCGCTCGCTCGCCGACCAGCTGCGCGGCTGGTCCGACGAGCGGTTGCGGCGGCTGCTCACCGCCCGACCCGACCTGGCCACTCCAGTCCCCCATGACTCCGGCCAGCTGGCGTCCAGGGCTGCTGTCCGGTCTTCGTTGCTGCGGGCGCTCGACCAGCTGACCCGGCTCGAGCTCTGCGTACTCGATGCCCTCGTCGTCCTGAGGCAAACCACGCCCGAGGGCCTGGCCGCCGTGGTGCGGGCCGACCCGGACGCCGTGGCCGGCGCGCTGGCCCGCCTCGAAGACCTCGCGCTGGTGTGGCGGAGCACGTCGGGGCTGCGCGCGCTCACCGGTGTCGCGGACGGGCTCGCCGGCGGACCGGGGTCGAGCGGGCTCCGGCCGGTCTCCGACGACCCGGCGCCGCCCGAGGACGTGGCCCGGCGCCTCGAGGGGCTCTCCGAGGCCGCCCGGACGCTGCTCCAGCACGTCGCGGACAGCGGCGGCGAGGCGACCACCGGCGGCTCGCGGCACACGGTCCTGCCCGAGGACGCCGCGACCCCCGCCGAGGAGCTGCTCGCGCGCCGGCTGCTGGTGCCCCGATCGGGCGGCGTCGTCGTGCTGCCCGGCGAGGTGGGCCTGGCCCTGCGGGGCGGCCGGAGCACCACGGCGCCGGTGGACGACGTCCCGGTGCTGGTGACGTCCGACCGGCCGCGGGCGATGGTCGACCGCGGGGCGGCGGGCGCGGCGTTCGAGGCGGTACGCCGGGTCGAGCTGCTCCTCGACCACTGGGGCGTGCACCCGCCGACCGCGCTGCGCAGCGGCGGGCTCAGCGTGCGCGACCTGCGCGCCACCGCCCAGCTCCTCCAGGTCGACGAGCCGACCGCGGCGCTCCTGGTCGAGACCGCGCACGCGGCCGGCCTGCTCGCGACCGCCGCCGACGCCGGGGGCGACCCGGCCTGGGTCCCCACCGACGCGTACGACGCGTGGTCGGCGCTGCCGTCCGCCGAGCGGTGGGCGGCGCTCGCCCGCGCCTGGCTGGCCTCGCCGCGGATGCCCGGGCTGGTCGGCTCCCGCGACACCGCGGGCAAGGCGTGGAACGCGCTCGCCCCCGAGCTCGCCGGTGTGCACCAGGTGGAGAGCCGGCGGATGGCCCTCGAGGCGCTCGGGTCGCTGCCCGACGGCCAGGTGCTCGCCACCGGCACCGGCACGCCGTCGCTGGTCGCGCGGGTCGCCTGGCTGCGCCCGCGCCGGCCGCGCACCCGCGCCGAGCAGGTGGTCTGGGCGCTCACCGAGTCGGCGGCGCTCGGCGTGAGCGGCCTGGGCGGGCTCGCGTCGTACGCGCGGGCGCTGCTCACCGGCGACGACCCCGCACCCGGTCTCGCCGCGCTGCTGCCGGAGCCCGTCGACCACGTGCTGCTCCAGGCCGACCTCACCGCGGTCGCGCCGGGCCCCCTGGAGTCCGCGCTGGCCCGCACCCTCGCCCTGGTCGCCGACGTCGAGTCGCGCGGCGGCGCCACGACGTACCGCTTCACGCCCCGGTCGGTGCGCCGCGCCCTCGACACCGGCTGGACCGCCGTGGAGCTGCACGAGTTCCTCGGCGGGGTCTCGCGCACGCCGGTGCCGCAGCCGTTGAGCTACCTCGTCGACGACGCCGCCCGCACGTTCGGCACCGTCCGGGTCGGGCATGCGGAGGCGTTCCTACGCTCCGACGACGAGGCGGCCCTCACCGAGCTGCTGCACCACCCCAAGGCCGGCACCCTCGGCCTGCGGCAGCTGGCGCCGACGGTGCTGATCAGCAGCACGCCGCTCGACGTCCTCCTCCCCCGCCTGCGCGACCTCGGGGCCTCGCCCGTCGTCGAGGCCCCCGACGGCACCGTCCGGGTCTCCCGGCCCGACCTGCTCCGCGCCCGCACCCCCCGCGAGCACCGCCGCGGGTCCAGTGCCGGTGCGGGCGCCGCCGCCGCGCGCGAGACCGCCAAGGTCGCCGCGGTCGTCACCGCGCTGCGCGCCGGGGACCGCGCGGCCGAGGCCCGGCCCACCACCGGGCCGGCCCCGCTCAGCCCGAGCGGGTCGCTGGCCGCGCTGCGGGAGGCGGTCGAGAGCCGCGCCACCGTCCTGATCGGGTACGTCGACAACCACGGCGCGACCTCGGAGCGGGTCGTCGACCCGCTCTCGGTCGAGGGCGGCACGCTGACCGCGCACGACCACCGCTCCGACGACGTGCGCACCTTCGCCGTGCACCGGATCTCCGTGGTCACCGCGGTTGAGGGCGGTTCGTAGACTCCGCAGGTGGACTTCATCCGGTACGCCGAGCAGTCGGCCGCGCTCCTCAACACCGAGCTGCCCGACGTCGACGCCCTCGTCGCGCACCTCGCCGGGCGGGAGTGGCTGCACGCGCAGGCGACCGACCGCGACTGCATGCTGCTGCGGAAGTTCCAGCGCGAGCTGCGCCCGGTCTTCGAGGCCTCGGCCGCCGACGACCAGCGGGGCGTCGTCGACGGGCTCAACGACCTGATGGTGCGGCACCCGGTCACCCCCCGGATCTCCGACCACGACCCCGGCGACCTGCACCTGCACGTCGCCGCGCGCTCCGCCTCGGTGGCCGAGCTGCTCGTCGGCGAGGCGCTGCTCGGCCTGGCCACCCTGGTCTGCGACCTCGGCCCGTCCCGGCTCGGCACCTGCGCGGCGTCCCCGTGCACCCACGTGTACGTCGACACCTCCCCCAACGCCTCGCGCCGCTACTGCTCCGAGCGGTGCTCCTCGCGCGCCAACGTCGCGGCGTACCGCGCCCGGCGGAAGGCGGCCCAGCCCGCATGAACGACGGCCCCCTCATCGTCCAGTCCGACAAGACCCTGCTGCTCGAGATCGACCACGAGCGCGCCCAGGAGTGCCGCAAGGCGATCGCGCCGTTCGCCGAGCTGGAGCGCTCCCCCGAGCACATCCACACCTACCGGCTGACCCCGCTCGGCCTGTGGAACGCCCGCGCCGCCGGGCACGACGCCGAGCAGGTCGTCGACACGCTCCTGGAGTTCAGCCGGTACGCCGTCCCGCACTCGCTGCTCGTCGACGTCGCCGAGACGATGGCCCGCTACGGCCGGCTGCGGCTGGAGAAGCACCCGACCCACGGGCTGGTGCTGGCCAGCAACGACCTGCCGGTGCTCGAGGAGGTGCTGCGCGCCAAGAAGGTGCAGGGCATGCTCGGCGCCCGCCTCGACCCGCTCCCCGACAGCGTCGGCGCCGTCGTCGTGCACGCCTCCGAGCGCGGCAACCTCAAGCAGGCGCTGCTCAAGCTCGGCTGGCCCGCCGAGGACTTCGCCGGGTACGTCGACGGCGAGGCGCACCCGATCGCGCTCGACGAGACCGAGTGGCAGCTGCGCGACTACCAGCGCGACGCCGCGGACTCGTTCTGGCACGGCGGCTCCGGCGTCGTGGTGCTGCCCTGCGGCGCCGGCAAGACCGTCGTCGGCGCGGCCGCGATGGCGCACGCCCAGGCCACCACGCTGATCCTGGTCACCAACACCGTCTCCGCGCGCCAGTGGAAGGACGAGCTGGTCAAGCGCACCTCGCTCACCGAGGACGAGATCGGCGAGTACTCCGGGTCGGTCAAGGAGGTCCGGCCGGTCACGATCGCGACGTACCAGGTGCTCACGATGAAGCGGAAGGGCGTCTACCCGCACCTCGACCTGCTCGACGCCCGCGACTGGGGCCTGATCGTGTACGACGAGGTGCACCTGCTGCCCGCGCCGATCTTCCGGATGACCGCCGACCTCCAGGCCCGCCGGCGGATCGGGCTGACCGCGACGCTGGTGCGCGAGGACGGCCGCGAGGGCGACGTGTTCTCCCTCATCGGCCCCAAGCGGTACGACGCGCCGTGGAAGGACATCGAGTCGCAGGGCTGGATCGCGCCGGCCGACTGCGTCGAGGTGCGGGTCACCCTGCCCACCGACGAGCGGCTGGTCTACGCGACCTCCGAGCCCGAGGAGCGCTACCGGATCGCGTCGTGCACCGCCGAGAAGACGCGCGTCGTGCGCGAGCTGGTGGCCAAGCACGCGGGCCAGCCGACGCTGGTGATCGGCCAGTACCTCGAGCAGCTCGACGAGCTCGCCGCCGCCCTGGACGCGCCGGTGATCAAGGGCGACACCAGCGTCAAGGAGCGCCAGCGGCTCTTCGAGGCGTTCCGGACCGGCGAGGAGCGGCTGCTGGTCGTCTCCAAGGTCGCGAACTTCTCCATCGACCTGCCCGACGCCGAGGTCGCCATCCAGGTCTCCGGCTCCTTCGGCTCGCGCCAGGAGGAGGCGCAGCGCCTCGGCCGGCTGCTGCGGCCCGGCCACGACGGCAAGGTCGCGCGCTTCTACACCGTGGTCTCGCGCGACACCGTCGACGCCGACTTCGCCCAGAACCGGCAGCGGTTCCTCGCCGAGCAGGGGTACGCCTACCGGATCGTGGACGCGGAAGACCTGCCCGCCTGAGGCGCCGTCGGCGGCGGGACGTCATACGAGCTGGCTGCCCTGACGACCAGGACGTATGACGTCCGCCCGGCTGGGAACGCTGGGCACCGTGACCAGACCGGACCAGCAGCCGCAGACCTTCCACCAGCCCCTGCCTCCGCCCGGCTGGATCGCGCTCTCCGTGCAGGGCAACCGGTGGACGGCAAGTCCGTTCGCACCGGTCGTCCGGCTCAACGGCCAGGTCGTGCCGGCGTCGTACGGCGAGAACGTGCTGCCGGTCCACCCCGGGAGGATCCGGGTGGACGCGCGGTGCCAGCTGGTCGCGGAGTACGGCCACGCCGCGATCGACGTCGACGTCGCGCCCGGGCAGACGGTGCCGGTGTCCTACGCACCCCCGATGCACCGGTTCGCCCCCGGCAGGATCGGCCCCGGGCCGCAGCCCCGCGAAGGCATGCTCGCCGCCGTCCTGCTCCTCAGCCTCCAGCTCTTCCTGGCCCTGACGTCGCTCGCGCTCGCGGTCGGGTCCCTCGTCCTCTCCTACCACCTGATGACCCGCTGACCCGACCGCCGACGCTCCGCAGCACGCCGAAAACCTGGGGTGCAAGACATTTCGGGGCACCTAGTCTCAGCGGCCGCGCCGACCGCCCGGTCGGCGTGCCCCTGAGACAGGAAGGACCATGGACACCATCACCCCGAAGCTCCTCAGCTGGGCTTCGATCCTCGAGGAGGGCACCCGCGCCCAGGCGGTGACGACGGCGAGCATGCCGTTCATCCACCCGCACCTGGCGCTGATGCCCGACGCCCACCTGGGCCTGGGAGCGACCGTCGGGTCGGTCATCCCCACGCTCGGCGCGATCATGCCGGCCGCGGTCGGGGTCGACATCGGCTGCGGCATGATCGCGGTCCGCACCCAGTACGTCGGCAGCGAGCTGCCCGCCGACCGGCGCCCGCTGCGCGAGGCCATCGAGCGCGCCGTGCCGCTCTCGGCCGGCGCCGCCAACCGGAGCGTCAGCCGCGAGCACACCCGCGAGCGGCTGGACCTGCTCGCCCGCGAGGCGGAGGCGGCCGGCTTCGACCCGGCGTCGTACGCGAAGCGGTGGGAGCTGCAGCTGGGCACGCTCGGCTCGGGCAACCACTTCATCGAGGTGAGCCTGGACGAGCGGGACCGGGTGTGGCTGTTCCTGCACAGCGGCTCGCGCGGCGTCGGCAACAAGATCGCGCAGCGCCACATCGCGGTCGCCCGGCGGCTCCGGGAGGGCGAGGACCTGCCCGACCGGGACCTCGCCTGGCTCGAGGAGGGCACGCCGGAGTTCGACCGCTACATCCGGGAGATGACGTGGGCGCAGCACTACGCGCTGCTGAACCGCGAGGAGATGATGGACCGGGTCGTCCGCCAGCTCGGCGAGTGGGTCGGTGGCGACGTGCGGCGGGTGGAGGAGATCAACTGCCACCACAACTACACCGAGCGCGAGCGGCACTTCGGCGAGGACGTGTGGCTCTCCCGCAAGGGGGCGATCAACGCGGAGGCCGGCCGGCCCGGGCTGATCCCGGGCTCGATGGGCACCGCGTCGTACGTCGTGGTCGGCAAGGGTGACGAGCGGGCGCTGCGGTCGGCCCCGCACGGGGCGGGGCGGGAGTACTCCCGGACGCGGGCCCGGAAGACCTTCACGCGCGAGCAGCTGCGGGCGGCGATGACGGGCATCGAGTACCGCGACACCGACGCCTTCCTCGACGAGATCCCCGCGGCGTACAAGGACATCGACCAGGTGATGGCCGACGCCACCGACCTGGTCGAGGTCCGGCACGTGCTGCGTCAGATCGTCAACGTCAAGGGCGACTGAGCGGCCTGCTCGGCCGCCGCCGGCTCCCGGTCCTCCCGGAGGCCGGCGGCGGTCAGCAGCAGCCCGAGCCCGAGCACGGCGCCGTGGGCGACGCGCAGCTCGGGAGTCGCGAAGAACTGCGGGAGGTACGTCGCCAGCCCGGCGCCGGCGAGCAGCCCGCCCCACCGGGCGACCCCGCCGACCGCCCAGCGGCCGCGGGCCAGGTGGACGCCGACGACCGCGAGCACCAGCAGTCCGGCGGCGAACGTCGCCACCTCGAGCGGCGCGTAGCGGAACGCGTCGGCGACGTCGAGGACGGTGGCGTCGCCCGTGGCGGTGGCGTGCCGGCCGAGCTCGTTCAGCCCGTAGGCCTCGGCGCCGTAGTAGGGCAGCAGCAGCGCCACCGCGACCCAGGCGCGGGACTCCACCGACCGCAGCGGCAGCCCCCGCCACGCGACCCCGGCCACGGAGGCGGAGCGGAGGGCGAGCGCGACCAGCACGAACCCCAGCATGCCGAGCACGTGCGAGACCAGCCAGGCCGTCGAGCCGAGGTCGGCGGCGCCCTCGAGGCCGGTCTCCGGGCCGTAGGGACGCAGGGCGGGGTAGCCGGCGAGGGCCAGGCCGGCGAGGACGAGGGCGGTGCGGGTGGTCTTCATCGATTCTCCCGATGTGTGAGCGGTGCTCTCTGTTTGATGAGTCGACCATCGCACAGCGCGTGCACGAAAACAAGAGCGGTGCTCTCTTAAGTGACTGGTGATCTGCGACGTGCGATGCTCGGGGCGTGCCCGACGGACAGACGCCCCGCCAGCTCGCCCGCGCCGCGAACATCGAGCGGATCAAGGAGCTCGCCCTGCGGCAGCTCGCGAGCGAGGGCGCGACCTCGCTGTCGCTGCGCGCGATCGCCCGGGAGCTGAACCTCGTCTCGAGCGCGATCTACCGCTACTACCCCAGCCGCGACGAGCTGATCACCGCGCTGATCCTGGACGCGTACGCCGACCTGGCCGACGCCCTGGAGGCGGCCGGCGGGACCCGCCGCTCCCCCCGTCGCCGGTGGGCCGACACCTGCGACGGCCTGCGCGCCTGGGCGGTCGCGCAGCCGCACCGGTTCGCGCTGGTCTACGGCTCCGCCATCCCGGGGTACGCCGCGCCGGCCGACACGATCGCGCCCGCCGCCCGGGTCGTCCGGGCCCTGGCCGCTCCCGTCGTGGACGGCGCACCGGCGCCCCGCCCCGGGCTGCCGCGCCCGCTCCGGCGGCAGCTCGACGCGGTCACGGCGGAGCTCGACCTGCCCCTCGAGCAGGCCGGCACCCTGCGCCTGGTCGGCGCGTTCGCGCGGCTCGTCGGGCTGCTCACGCTGGAGCTGAACGGCCACTTCGTCGGCGGGTTCGAGCCCGCCGACGCGCTCTATGCCGCGCTCGTCGAGGACGAGGCCGACGCCCTGGGGCTGTGAGCCAGCCCCGCCGGGAGCCGCCCGGAGCCGCCCGGCCGACGACCACCACCGCCGTACCGTCAAGGGCATGGCTGACCTGCGGAGCATGCTGGGCGAGGCGATCTTCACGCGCGTCGCCGGACCGGAGGGCGCGCGGCACCGCGACCGCATCCACGGCCGCCCGGGACCGCGCCTCTTCGAGCCCGGCAGCCCGATCACGCGGGTGCACGGCGACGCCTCGATGTTCGTCGGCGGCATCCGCGCGCTGCTCATGCAGACCCTGCACCCGGCGGCGATGCGCGGGGTCGCGGAGCACTCCGGCTACCGCGGCGACATGTGGGGCCGGCTCGCCCGCACCAGCACCTTCCTCGCGACCACGACCTTCGGGCACGCCGAGGACGCCGAGCAGGCGATCGCCGTCGTCCGCCGCATCCACGAGCGGGTCACCGGCACGATGCCCGACGGCACGCCGTACGCCGCCACCGACCCGCACCTGCTCACCTGGGTGCACCTCGCCGAGGTGGACAGCTTCCTGCGCGCCCACACCGTGTACGGCGCGGAGCCGCTGACCCCCGCCGAGCGCGACGAGTACGTCGCCCAGGTCGGCGAGGTCGCCCGCCGGCTCGGCGCCGTCGACGTGCCGAGCACCGAGGCCGAGCTGGACGCGGCGCTCGCGGCGTACCGCCCGGAGCTGCGCGGCACGCCGGAGGCGCGCGAGGCGGTCCGCTACCTGATGCTCCGCCCGCCGCTGCCGCTGGCCGCGCGGGCGCCGTACGGCGTGCTGGTCGCCGCCGCGGTCGGGCTGATGCCGGCGTGGACGCGGCTGCCGCTGCGGCTGCCGTGGCTCCCCGTCTCCGAGCGCACGGTCGTGCGCGGCCTGGGCACCGCCGCGACCGGCACGATCCGGTGGGCGATGAGCCCGCCGGCGGTTTCTTGAGCGGTTCCTGACCGAACTGCGCATCCGCTCTTGACGGTCGGTGCCTAGCGTCGCCCGCATCGGGGCGACCTGCGCCCCGCTGGAGCACGTCGGGGGAACGCCATGCAGACGACGCAGCGCGGGACGGTCAGGGGCACGGTGCACGCGCCGGGACCCTGCGTCGTGCAGGTCCGGTGGTACGCCGCGGACGGGCGCTGCCTGGGCCGCAGGCGGGTCTACGCCGGCCCGTTCCGGCTGGTCCTCCCCGTCGGGCGGTACTTCCTGGAGGTCGCGGACGAGCGGGCCGCCTCCGACCCGTCCCGCGTCGAGACGGCCGTCGTCGCGATCGTGGTGCGCGACGAGTACGTCGCCGAGGTCGACGTCCGCCTGACCCGCGACACCGCCGCCTCCCCCGCCCGCCCGCAGCGTCCCGCGCCGCGCCCCTGCGGGGTGCTGGAGTGCCGGGTGGTCGACGGCGCCGACCCGACGCGCCCGCTCTCCGGTGCCCGGCTGCGGCTGCTCGACCGGCACGGCCGCCTCGTGGCCCGCGCGCGCTCGGACGCCGGGGGCCGCGTCGCGTTCGAGGGCCTGGCGTCCGCCGCCGACCTCGAGCTCGTGGTGCGCCCGGCGCCGGCGAGCCACGACCACCTCGCGCACCGCCGGGGTGGGATCACCGTGGCCGACGGCCAGTGGCACGACCTGGGCGACCTGGCGCTGGCGGTCGACGACCGCCCGCAGCGCGCGCCGCGGCTGCGGTCGGCCACGGCGCAGTACGGGTCGAACGCCGCGGTGATGCTGGCCCGGACCCGGGTCTGAGCCGACCCGGGGCAGCGTCAGCCGGCGACCATGTCCTCGCCGCTCCAGAAGGCCCGCATCGTGGTGATCCGGCCGTCGTCGTCGAAGGTCATCGCGTCGAAGGGCGCCAGCGTGTAGGTCGCCCCGTCGGCCTTGGTGACGATCTCGAAGTGGAAGACCGCCTCGCCGCCGGCGATCCGCAGCGCGACCAGCCGGGTCTCCATCTCGAGGCCCTCGAGGTTTCCGTAGAACGCCGCGATCTGCTCGCGCGTGGTGAGCACGTCGCTGCCGACCGGGTCCTCGACCGTCGCGCCCTCGGCGTACAGGTCGACGATCTCCGCCGCGGTGCCGGAGCCCACCAGGGCGACGTACCGCTCGACGACCTCGCGGATCCGCTCGTTGGTCGCTGCCATGTCGTCCCCATTTCTGTAACAGGTTCTCGTTCCGCGACACGGTAGCGCTTGGTTGAATGGGCGGGTGGACCTCTCCGACAGATGGCCCCTCCCCGACGCCCCCGACCTCCGTGACCGGCTGCTCGCGGCGTACGCCGGGCCGACCCGCGGCTACCACGACACCGAGCACCTGACCGAGGTGCTCGACCGGCTCGACGAGCTGACCGCCGCCGGCACGCCGTACGACCCGGCGCCGGTGCGGCTCGCGGCCTGGTTCCACGACGCGGTGTACGACGGCGACCGAGACGACGAGGAGCGCTCCGCGGCCTGGGCCGAGGACGCGCTGCGCGGCCTGGTCGGCGACCGGGTGGTCGCGGAGGTCGCCCGGCTGGTGCGGCTGACCGGGACCCACCGCCCCGACGACGACGACCCGCACGGCTGCGCGCTGTCCGACGCCGACCTGGCGATCCTCGCGGCGCCGCCCGAGCGGTACGCCGCCTACACCGCGGCCGTCCGCCGCGAGTACGCCCACCTCGACGACGCGGCGTTCCGCACCGGGCGCGCGCAGGTGCTCGGCGCGCTGGGCGGCAAGGTCCACCTGTTCCACACGCCGTACGCCCGCGAGCGCTGGGAGGCCGCGGCCCGCGCCAACCTCGAGCGCGAGCTCGGCGAGCTCGGCGGACCGGGCCGGTGACGCGCACCGTCCTGCGCGGGGCACGGTGGCCCGGCGACGTCGCGATGGCGGACGGCCGGATCGTCGCTGTGGGGTCGGTGCCCGCCGCGGACGGCGACGTCGTCGTCGACTGCTCCGGCGACCTGCTGACCCCCGGCCTGGTCAACACCCACCACCACTTCTACCAGTGGCTGACCCGCGGCTGGGCGGTCGACAGCACCCTCTTCGGCTGGCTGCAGACGCTCTACCCGGTGTGGGCGCGGCTCTCGCCGGAGGACGTCGAGGCGGCCGCGGCGGTGGCGCTCGCCGAGCTGGCGCTCTCGGGGTGCACGACCGCGGCCGACCACCACTACCTGGTGCCCGGGGGCGACGACTCGGTCTTCGACGCGATCGCGGCGGCGGCCCGGCTGGTCGGGATCCGCACCCACGTGGCCCGCGGGTCGATGGACCTTGGCGAGAGCCGCGGCGGCCTGCCCCCGGACTCGGTGGTCGAGGACCTCGACGCGATCCTGGCCTCGACCGAGGCGGTGCACGCGCGGCTCCACGACGGCGAGACGCTGTTCGTCACCGCCGCCCCGTGCAGCCCGTTCAGCGTGAGCCAGCGGCTGATGCGGGAGTCCGCCGACCTCGCCCGCCGGCTCGGGATCCGGCTGCACACCCACCTCGCCGAGACCCTCGACGAGGAGCGGGACTCCCTCGCCCGGTTCGGCAAGCGCCCCGTGGAGCTGCTCGACGACCTGGGCTGGATCGACTCCGACGTGTGGGTGGCCCACGGGATCCACCTCTCCGACCGCGAGGTCCAGCGACTCGCGGAGGCCCGCACCGGCGTGGCGCACTGCCCCTCGAGCAACTCCCGCCTCGGCGCCGGGATCGCCCGGGTCCGCGACCTGGTGGACGCCGGCGCCCCCGTCGGCCTCGGCGTCGACGGCGTCGCCTCCAACGAGATCGGCACCCTGCAGCCCGAGCTGCGGATGGCGCTCTTCCTGGCCCGCCAGCGCGCCGGCGACCCGACGGCGTTCGGCCCGGCCGACGCGCTCGCCCTGGGCACGTCGGGCGGCGCCGCGTGCCTGGGCCGCACCGACATCGGGCGGCTGGAGGTCGGGCTCCGCGCGGACGTGGTCGTCTGGCCCGGCGACGACGTCGCCGACGTCCTCGACCCCCTGGCGGCGCTGGTCCTCGGCCCAGAGCGGTCCGCGCGCCACGTGTACGTCGGCGGCGTGCCGGTCGTCGCCGACGGCCACCTGGTCGGCGCCGACCTGGCCTCCCTGCGCGCCGACCTGACCCGCCGGGCGCGCCGGCTCTGGCCGGACTCCTCGACCCCCGGTGGTTGAGCAACGAGGAGCGGCGACGCCCCCGTTCCGGGCAGAGAATCTGGGCTATCGAGTCACCGTGGAGCGCGCCGCCGGTGGTTGAGCAGCGAAGGCGCCCCGGCGCCTGAGCGTTGTCGAAACCCGGTGAGCGAAGGCAGGGCCTCGATCGATGACCGGTACGGCGTCCACAGCTCCGGATCAGGCCTGTGGAGGAGCCGATTCTTCGTGACCGAGTCGTGACCTGAGCACCCGGCGGAAAGGGGCGTTCGGGACCTGGACTGTCGGTGGTGACGGCTTCGATAGAGGTATGTCAGCAGCCACCGTCGCAGGGATCCACCCGGTCACCGGGCTGGTCGCGCGCACCGCTGACAACGTCGCCGCGATGAGGGATGCGTGGCTGGTCTCCATGGACGCCGCCGCCGCCGGTGCCGCGTTGGTCGAGCTGAACCGGTTGCAGTCCGAGCTCACCGAGCTCCAGGCCCGGGTCGCGGTCCGCGCCCAGCAGGCCGGCACCGCCGAGACCACCGGTGCCACCTCGCTGGCGAACTGGCTCGCGGTCACCACCCGGCAGTCCCGCACTTCGACCCACCGGTTCATGCGGCTGGCCGAGTCCCTGGATCGCGACGTGTTCGAGCCGGTCCGGGTGGCGCTGTCCGAGGGCAGGGTCAACCCCGACCAGGCGCTGGTGATCACCGACGCCGTCGATGCACTCCCCGACGAGGTCGAGCCCGAGACCCGCGACCGTGCCGTCGACGTGCTGCTCGCGGAGGCCGGCCACCACGACCCGGTCGCGCTACGCCGCCTCGGCAAGCGACTCCTCGACGTGGTGGCCCCGGAGGTCGGTGAGGCGCACGAGGCGAAGGTCGTCGAGGCCGAAGAGGAGCGCGCCCGTGCGCACACCCGGTTGACGATGACCGACGACGGCCACGGCATCACCCACGGCCGGTTCCAGCTCCCCACCGCCCAAGCGCAGATGCTGAAGAAGGCGTTGCACGCGATCGCCGCACCCAAAGCCCAGACCGCCCGTCACGGGACGCTGCCCGTGCGGCGCCCGGGTCCGGAGCGGATGGGGCAGGCGCTGTGTGAGCTCATCGAGCGGATCCCCGCCAACGTGCTTCCTGCGGCCGGTGGGGTGAACGCCACCGCGGCGGTGCTGATGAGCCTGGAGACCTTCTGCGGGGGCCACGGCGTCGCGCACCTCGACACCGGCGCGACCATCTCCGCCGGCCAAGCCCGCCGGTTGGCGTGTGAGGCCGGGATCATCCCCGCCGTCCTCGGCGGACCCAGCCAGGTCCTCGACCTGGGCCGCACCCGCCGGTTCCACACCAAGTCCCAGAGGATCGCCATCGCGATCCGCGACGGGAGCTGCACCGCCGAAGACTGCGACTGGCCACCCGGCATGTGCCACGCCCACCACGACCCGGCCTGGACCCAGGGCGGGGTCACCGACATCGACCACGCCCGACTCCTCTGCCCCCAGCATCACGCACGCGCCCACGACCCGGCGTACACCACCACCTGCCGACCCGACGGGAAGATCACCTTCCACCGGCGCACGTAGACCGACCGACAGATCACCGTCACTTCGTGGGCTGCGGGGGCCTCGACACGCTCGCTCACCGGTACGACGACGCCCGTCGCCGTGCTTGAGCGTCGTCGAAACCCCGTGAGCCGAGAACCAGCCTCAACCAAGGCCCCGCGCCCCTCGCCCGGTCTCGACCCCGGGACTTCGTCCCTGCTGGACCACCGGTGGTCCACCCTCAGCGGGGGCGCGGCTTGCGGCGGCGCAGGCCGGCGGCGATCAGCCGGGCGACCAGCTCGCGGGAGCTGACCGGCCGCGCGCCGGCGGCCAGCACGTCGTCGTACCACTCGGCGGGCACGTCGTAGTGGTCGCGGTCGAAGCCGCGCTCGGGGATGCCGAGGGTGCGGGCGAAGGCGTGCAGCTCGTCGTAGGACGCGTCGCTGGCGAGGTGCGACCAGAGCCGGCCGTGCCCGGCGGCGTTGGGCGGGTCGATGAGGATCGTCACCGGTCGCCCTGCAGCCGGGCCGACGAGTCGTCGAGGAGCCGCCGCCACGAGCGGACGTGGCCGGCCTCGACATAGGAGCGGTACGACGCCCCGGGCCGCGCCTGCACGCCGAGGTGGACCTGGCGCACGCCCGCACGCAGCAGCCACGGCACGTGCTCGGCGAGCAGCCCGCCGCCGGGCAGCAGCAGGCGGGCGACCGCGGGGTCGGCCGTGGCGTGCGCGAGCAGGTCGTCGTACCCGACCTCGATGCCGCGCGGCGAGCCCGCCGAGCGCACGCCGACCAGGCCGGGCAGGTCGAGCACCCGACGCCAGGACCGGGCCGGGTCGAGGGCGTGGTCGAAGGCGCCGTGGAAGGTCCAGGGCACGCCCGGCAGCCGCTCCGCGAGGTGGCGGCAGACCTGGGTGTCGATCTCGAGGTCGCTGTCGAGGAAGCCCCACGAGAGCCCCGCGGCGCCGACGGCGAGGTAGGTCTCGGCGAGCCCGACCAACCGGGCCAGCTCGCCTCCGGTGGTCGTCCACCCGTCGCTGAGCCGGAGCAGCACGAAGACCGGGACGTCGCTCTCCCGGCAGACCGCCGAGACCAGCGCGGGCTCCGGCGAGGTCGACGTGGCCGGGCCGGGCACGCCCGCGACCAGGTGCAGCCGGTCGGCCCCGCCCTCCAGGGCGCCCGGGACGTCGCGCTGCTGCAGCGTCGTCACCTCGAGGAGCACCTCGCCCATGGGGAGAGGCTAAGGGAGAGCCGGCTCAGCCGTGGCCGGTTGCGGCGCGGCGGACGTCGCCCGCGACGTGGACGATGGCCCGCTGCACCAGGCGCACCCCCTCGGGCCCCGCCGCCGCCGGGTCGCGCCAGAGGCCGTCGGGGTCGCGGGGCGCGTCCTCGCCCGCGACCGCGACCAGCGCGGCCCGGACGGCCGGGTCGACCGGCGCCGCGCGGGTGGCCGCCGCGGCCCGCTCGGTGACGGCCTCGACCCGCTCGAGGAGCGCGTCGAGCCGGGCGCCGGTGGCGCTCACGGCCGCAGCAGCGCGGGCAGCTCGGCGAAGAGCTCGAGCCGCTCCCGCTGCTCGCCCACCCAGTCGCTCACCGTCGCGTGCAGCTCGCGGAGCGTGTCGACCAGCTCCAGCACCCGGCGTACGTCGTCGATAATGTCGGTGATCGCGTCGAGCCCCTGGGTCAGCACCTCGAGCGCGAAGACCCCCCACCCGACGGGCCCGCCGACCTTGCTCAGGATCCGCCGGGCCAGCCGGACCAGGGTCTTGCCGAGCTCGACGACCAGCTTCTCGACCCGGATGCCGACGGCCTCGGACACCCGGGCCACCTCGTCGAGGACGACGGACCCCCGGGCGACGACCTCGCCGGCGCCGCGCGCCGCCAGGCCGAGCGCCCCGAGGCGCAGGAGGTACGCCGCGGCGGCGCGGCCGCCCCAGTCGGGCTCGGTGGCGAGCCCGAGCCGCAGCACGTTGTCGCTCCAGGTGCCGAGCGCGTCACGGACGTCGTGGCAGGCCGCGGCGTTCTGCCGGATCGCCGGGTAGTCGCCGGTGAGCGGCAGGATCAGCAGCTCCTCGAGGCTGCCCTCGGGCAGCCGGCGCAGCCCGGCGCCGGCCTCGTTGACGGCGTCGATGCCGCGGTTGACGACGTCGCGCATCGTGGAGAACGCGTCGTCCCAGGCGGTGAACGTCGCGTCGTGCCGGAGCTGGGCGTCGCCCCGCCCGGGCTCCTCGAGCCGGATCTCGGCCAGGACCGGGACGCCCATCTCAGCCCACCGCCCGGGTGGCCCCGGTGAGCGCCGCCGAGGCGCCCGCGGCGGCCCCGTCGGAGGACGCGAGCGCCCGCTCGGCGAGGACCACGCCCGCACGCACCTCGGCCCACTGCTCGGCGAGCTCGCGGCCCGCGCTCTCGAAGGCCCAGGCGACCAGGTCCATCGCCTCGGCGAGCGGCCGGAGCAGGCAGACCGGGCTCGGCTCGAAGCCCCGCCGGCTGGCCACCCAGGTCGTCGCGTGCCGCACCACCTGGTCGGCCTGCGCCCCCACCTCGTCCATCACCCCCGGCAGCCGCCGCAGGTCGTCCCACCGCTCCACCCACACCTCTGCACCGACCGCTGCACCGCTCATCGACGACCTCCCGAGACCGCGGCCACCCCCTGCGGCCGGTGCCCGACGCGTGCCCGGCGGAGCCTTCTCTTGAAACACCCGCACAATGGGACTGTGGACAACGTGCTGCTGCTCAACGCCAGAGCTCGGGTCCTGGCCGACCTCCAGTCCCGCGGGGCCGCGACCCCCGCCGCGGTCAGCGCGCTCGAGGACGCCGTCTCGGCCCGCAAGTGGTGGGCCGAGCAGTGGCCCGAGGGCGAGGTGTACGTCGCGGGCCTGGTCGCCCAGGACGTCCAGGACGCGCTGCTGGAGATCGAGTGCCGCTGGCCGCTCTGCCTGACCTGCGAGGGCGAGCCCCACGCGCTCTACATCCAGCCGGACCTGGGCGGTCCCGACCCGGTCTGGGTCTGCGAGGAGACCGGCGAGCCGGTGGCCGCGCTGGGGATGCTGTAGCCCTAGCCGTCCTGGCCGAGCTGCACCCAGAGGGTGAACCGGTCGGCGCGGTAGACGGTGCGGGAGACCTCGACGACCTTCTCGCCGGCGATCGCGCGGCGGGAGTGGCGCAGCACGGCGGTGCCGGGCTCGATCTCGAGCAGCGTGCACTCGTCCGGCGTGGCCATGTCGGCGTTGATGGAGTCCTCCGCCCACGAGGGACGCAGGCCGCGCGCGTCGAGCGCGTCGTACAGGCTGGTGGGCATGCCGCTCTGCAGGAAGCCGGGCAGCAGCACCTCGTTGAGGTAGGCGTCCTCGAGGCACATCGGGGTGCCGTCGGCGCGGCGCAGCCGGCGCCAGTGGATGACGGCGTCGCCCTCGGTGAGGCTCAGCGCCCGGGCCACGCCCGGACCGGCCTGCTCGCGGCGGGCGAGCAGCGTCTGGGACTCCGCGAGCAGGTTGCGGCGCGCCATCTCCTCGGTGAAGCTCGTGATCCGGCTGGCGGTACGGCGCGGTCGCGCGACGAAGGTGCCGCGGCCGGGGATCCGCTCGAGCAGCCCCTCGACGACCAGGGCGTCCATGGCCTGCCGGACCGTCATCCGGGCGACCCCGAAGCGGTGGACCAGCTCGCGCTCGGAGGGGGCCGGCGCCCCGGGCAGGCTGCCCGTGACCAGGGAGCGGACGTACTCGCGCACCTGCACGTGCTTGAGTGCGCGTCCGTCCGGCACCATGACTTCCTCCACGTCAAGGAGCGTAGATGGACTAGACACCTGGTGACAGGGAAATCACAGAACTTGCGTTTTTCCAGAGGTGGGGGCCCGCCCGTCACTCCGTCGCGATGGCGCGGAGCACGTCGAGCCGGGCCGCGCGGCGGGCGGGCAGCACGGCGGCGAGCACCCCGACGGCCACCGACAGGACCAGGAAGACGGCGAGCTGGCCGACCGGCACGCTGATCACCTCCAGGCCCTCGTCGCGCACGGCCCGCATCAGCACCACGCCGAAGACCACGCCCAGCACGACTCCGAGGACCGCCCCGAGCACGGCGATGACCACCGACTCCAGGGTGATCATCCAGCGCAGCTGCCGACGGGAGAGCCCGACGGCGCGCAGCAGGCCCACCTCGCGGGTCCGCTCGATCACCGAGAGCGCGAGGGTGTTGACGATGCCGAGCACCGCGATCAGCAGCGCCAGCGCGAGCAGCGCGAAGATCAGCAGCACGAACTGGTCGATCGGCTCGCGCTGCTCCTCGGCGAACTCGCGCTGGTCCTTGACCGTGACGATCGGCAGGTCGGCGATCGCCGCCTCGAGCCGCTCGCCCACCCCGGCCGAGGACTCGTCGACGTCGATGATCAGCGCGTTGTCCTTGTCCTGCGCGCCGGTGGCCAGCAGCGTGTCGACGGTCGTGAGGATCGGGAAGAACACCACCGGGTTGTCCTCGTAGACGCCGACGACCTCCCACTCCTCGGGGCCGGTCGGCATCTCGATCGCCAGCCGGTCGCCGACCGCGAGGCCCTCGTCCTCGGCGTACGACTCCTGGACCAGCACGGTGCCGTCGCGCAGGTCCTCGACCGCGCCGTCGACGGCGGAGAGCTCCAGGAACGCGGCGCCCTCGGGGTCGGTGCCGGTGACGCCCTGCGGCTCGCCGTCCACCATGCCGCCGGTGAGCCGCTGCCGGACCACCTGGTCCACGCCCTCGACCGCGGCCATCCGGTCGGCGATCGCCGGCGAGAACGAGCCGGCGACGACGTTGCTCACGACGTAGTCGCCGACGAAGTTCTCCTCCACCGACCGGTCCACCGACGCCTTCGCCGAGTCGCCGACGATCGCCATCGTGCAGGCCAGGGTCAGGCCGATCATCAGCGCCGACGCGGTCGCGGTGGTACGCCGGGGGTTGCGCAGCGCGTTCTGCCCGGCGAGGTTGCCGACGGTGCCGAACAGCCGCGCGTACACCGCCCGCGCCAGGGCCAGGAACGGCCGGCTGATCACCGGGCTCGCAGCGGCGACGCCGAGCAGGACGGCGAGCACCCCGGCCCCGACGAACCAGCCTCCGCGCGGCACCTCGACGACGCCGCCGAGGCCCAGGACCAGCGCCACGGCCCCGGCGACCACGAGCACGACGCCCGCCTGCAGCCGCCGGTGGATGGAGGACTCCGGCAGCACCACGTCGTCGCGCAGCGCCTGCACCGGGGCGATCCGGGTGGTGCGCAGCGCGGGCAGCAGCGCGGCGGCCATGGTGACCAGCACGCCGATCAGGTACGCCGCCAGGACGGTGCGCGGCTCGAAGACCAGCGGCTGCCCGGACAGGTCGAGCCCGATCCGCCCGAAGACCACGCGCAGCGCGACGGCCAGCAGCACGCCGAGCCCCAGGCCGAGGGTCGAGCCGAGCAGGCCGAGCACCAGCGCCTCGAGCTGCACCGAGCCGACGACCTGGCGCTGCGAGGCCCCCAGCGCCCGGAGCAGGGCGAGCTCGCGGCTGCGCTGGGCCACCAGGATCGAGAAGGTGTTGACGATGAGGAACGCGCCGACCACCAGCGAGATCCCGGCGAAGATCAGCAGGAACGTGGTGAGGAACGAGATCGCCTCCAGCAGGTCGGAGGCGGCCTCGTCGGCGGCGTCGTCGCCGGTCACCGCCTCGAACCCGTCGGGCAGCCGGTCGGCCACCCGGTCGCGCAGCTCCTCCTGCGAGACGCCGTCCTCGGCGGTGACCCACACGTCGTGGTAGACGTCCTCGCCCTCGAGAAAGAGGTCCTGCGCGGTGGCGGTGTCGAACGACGCGAGGGTCGCGCCGTTCAGCGAGCCGCCGGAGGGGAAGTCGGCGATGCCGACCAGGGTGGGGTCCAGCTCCACCCGGCTGCCGGCCGTGTTCAGCCGGACCCGGTCGCCCACGGCGTACCCGGCCTGCTCGGCGGTGGCCGCGTCGAGCACGACCTCGTCGGCCCCGGCGGGCTCGCGGCCCTCGGTGATGACCATGCCCTCGAGCCCGTGACCGGCGGGCGCGTCGGTCCAGTTGCCGCCCAGGGACGGCGGGCCGAACCCGCCGACCACCTTGCCGTCCCCGTCGATCACCACGACGTTCTGCGCCTCGACGTTGCCGTCGGCCCGGGCGGCGCCCTCGACGTCCGCCAACCGGTCCACCAGGTCGGCGGGGACCGTGAGCGTGGAGACGTCCCCCATCGACGTGGCCGCGCCCTCGGGCTGGACGACGACGTCGCCGACGGTGGAGGCGAACAGCGCGGTGAAGCTGCGGTTCAGGGTGTCGGAGAAGACCAGGGTGCCGGCGACGAACGCGACGCCCAGGACGATCGCGAAGGTGCTCATCAGCAGGCGCACCTTGCGCCCCAGCAGGCTCTTGAGGGCGGCGCGGAGCACTAGACCCCGCCCCTCACGCGTCGCTCATCCGGCTCATCACCTCGAGCACCTGCTCGCGGGTCGGGCGGCGCAGCTCGTCGACGAGGCGGCCGTCGGCGAGGAACACGACCCGGTCGGTGTACGACGCCGCGACCGGGTCGTGGGTCACCATCACGATCGTCTGGCCGGCATCGGCGCTGCGGCGCAGCAGGCCGAGCACCTCGGCCCCGGAGCGGGAGTCGAGGTTCCCCGTGGGCTCGTCGGCGAAGACGATCCGGGGCCGGCCCACCAGCGCCCGGGCCACCGCGACCCGCTGCTGCTGACCGCCCGAGAGCTCCTGCGGCGTGTGGCGCAGCCGGTCGCCGATGCCGACGTCGGCGACCACGGAGTCGAACCAGTCCCGGTCGGGACGGCGACCCGCGATCGCGAGCGGCAGCAGGATGTTCTCCTCGGCGGTGAGGGTCGGGACCAGGTTGAAGGACTGGAACACGAAGCCGACCTCGTCGCGCCGCAGGCGGGTCAGCGCCTTGTCGTCGAGCCGGGTGAGCTCCTCCTCGCCGACGAACACCTCCCCGGAGTCGGCGGTGTCCAGCGCCGCCAGGCAGTGCATCAGGGTGGACTTGCCCGACCCGCTCGGCCCCATCACCGCGGTGAACTCGCCCGCGAGCACGTCGAGGGTCACCCCGTCGAGCGCGCGCACCTGCGCCGGGCCGGTGCCGTAGGTCTTGACCAGGCCGCGCACCCGGCACGCGACCGTGCCGGTGCTGGTGCCGGCGGTGGGCGTCTCGCTCATGCCCCGATGCTCCCGTGCGGGGTGAAACCGGCGCCACCGGAACGTCCCCTGAGCCGACCCCGGGGCCGGACCGCGACACCCCTCGGGGTGTCCGACCTGGGGCCCGGTCGGGCCGTAACGTGCGCCCATGCACGCCGAGCGCACCCTCACGGTCCCCCGGCCGCCCGGCGCGGTCTTCGACTACCTCGCCGACTTCACCCGCACCAACGAGTGGGACCCCGGCACCCTGGAGACCCGGCGTACGTCGGGCGACGGCGGCGTCGGCACGACGTACGCCAACCTCTCGCTGGTCCTCGGGCAGCGCACCGAGGCGACGTACACGACGGTCGCCCACGACCGGCCCTCGCGGCTCCAGGTCCGCGGCACGGGCGGCGCGGCCACGGTGCTGCTGACCGTCACCATCACGCCGGTGGCGGCGGGGAGCGGCAGCCGGGTGCACCTGCGCACCGACATCGCGCTGCGCGGGGTCCGGGGCCTCCTCGCCCCGCTCGTGCTGGGGCGCCGCCTCCAGCGGGACGCCGACGAGGCGGTGACCCAGCTCGAGCGGGTGCTGATCAACCGCACCTGAGCCTGGACGGATCGAACGCGTGTTCGATATCCTGGGCGCTATGGACTTCCAGAGCCTGCTCTTCCAGGCGGCCCCCGCCGGGGTCCGCGACTTCTCGGGGCTGGAGCGGATCCCGCTCACCCGGGGCGCCTGGGTCGACGTGCGCCGCAGCTGGGTGCCGGACGCCGACGACGTCTTCGAGCGGCTGGTCGCCGACGTGCCGTGGCGGGCGGAGCGACGGGAGATGTACGACCGGGTCGTCGACGTGCCCCGGCTGCTGCACACCTACCTGATCGGCGAGCCGCTCCCCCACCCCGTGCTGGAGGAGGCGCGCGACGCGCTGAGCGAGCACTACCTCCCCGAGCTGGGCGAGCCGTTCCGCACGGCGGGCTGCTGCTACTACCGCGACGGGCGCGACAGCGTCGCCTGGCACGGCGACACGATCGGGCGCGGCAAGCTCGCCGACACCATGGTCGCGATCGTCTCGGTGGGCGACCCGCGCAAGCTGCACCTGCGCCCGCGCACCGGCGGCGAGAGCGTGGTGATCGAGATGGGCCACGGCGACTGGTCGTGATGGGCGGCTCCTGCCAGCGCACCTGGGAGCACGCCGTACCCAAGGTCGCCTCGGCCGGCCCGCGGATCTCCGTGCAGTTCCGGCCGCTGAACGTCTTCTGACCGGGGCGTGCCGGAGGGCGCCCGGGGGCACCGGGAGGCATGAGCGACCCGCACCCCACCCACCCCGAGCCGAGTCCCACCACCGGCACGTCCGGCACCACCGGCACGTCCGGCCCCTCCGGGACACCGGCCACGTCCGGAACGTCCGCGCCGGAGCCGGGCCGCCCGGCCAAGGACCCGCTGCGCGGCTCGCGCACCAGCGGGGTGTGGACCGCCGTGGTGCTCGGCGCCATCCTGCTGGTGCTGCTGGTGATCTTCATCGTGCAGAACACCCAGCAGGTCGAGGTGGCCTACCTCGGCTGGGAGGGCGAGGCGCCGCTGGCCGCGACGCTGCTCATCGCCACCGCCGCCGGCATGGCGCTCGCGATCCTCGCGGCCTCCCTGCGGATCCTGCAGCTGCGGCGTCGCGTGCGCCGCGACCGGCACTGACCGCGAGGTCCGAACCCCGCCAGCGCACCGGCCGCAGCGGCTGGCAGAGTGCGCGCCGATGACCGGCCAGACCCCCTCCCCGCTGACCCTCTCCTCCTTCTGGCACGACCTCCCGCGCGAGGGCAAGCTGCTGCTCTCGGTGGTGGTCGTGCAGTTCCTCGGCACCGGCCTGGTGCTGCCGTTCCACGTCGTCTACCTCAACGAGGTGCGCGGCTTCCCGCTCAGCGACGTCGGGCTGCTGCTGGCGATCCCGCCGCTGGCCGGCTTCCTGGTCGTCGGCCCCGGCGGGGCCGCGATCGACCGGCTCGGGCCGCGCCGGATCCTGCTCGGGACCCTGCTGATGCTGGTCGCCGGCGGCACGGTCCTGGCCTTCGCAGAGACCCGGCCGATGGCGGCGGCGGGCCTGGTCCTCAACGGCGCGGCGTTCGGGATGTCCTGGCCGGCGACCCAGAGCTTCATCGCCACGGTGGTGCCGGCCGAGCTCCGGCAGCGCTACTTCGGGGTGAACTTCACCCTGCTGAACCTCGGGATCGGGATCGGCGGCGTCGTCGGCGGCGTCGTGGTCGACGTCGACCGCGCCTCGACGTTCCAGGGGATCTACCTCGCCGACGCCGCCAGCTACCTGCCGGCGATCTTCCTGCTGGCGGTGCCGCTGCGCGGGGTCGCGGGTCGCCCGGTCCACGACGAGTCCGGGCCTCCGGAGCAGGTCGGCTACCTCACCGTGCTGCGCCGGCCCGCGGTCGCCTCGCTGATGCTGCTGGGGTTCGTGTCCTCGTTCGTCGGCTACTCCCAGCTCAACGCCGGGATGCCGGCGTACGCCCGCGCCGTCGGGGAGGTCTCGACCCAGGGTCTCGGGCTCGCGTTCGGCGCGAACACGCTGGTGATCGTGCTGCTGCAGCTGGTCGTCCTGCAGCGGATCGAGGGGCGCCGGCGTACCCGGGTGATCGCGGTGATGGGCGTCTTCTGGGCGATCGCCTGGCTGCTGCTGGGCGCCTCCGGGCTGGTGCCCGGCACCCTCGGCGCCACGATCCTGGTCGCGGCGTGCGCCTCGGTGTTCGCGCTCGGCGAGACGCTGCTGCAGCCGACGATCCCGGCGCTGGTCAACGAGCTCGCCCCCGACCACCTGCGCGGCCGCTACAACGCGCTCAGCTCCGCGGCCTTCCAGCTGGCCGCGATCATCGCCCCGCCCGTGAGCGGCTTCCTGATCGGCCGGCACCTCGGCAACGCCTACATCGGCGTCCTCTGCGTCGGCTGCCTCGCCCTCGGCGCCCTCGCCATCCTCCGCCTCGAGCCCCAGCTCACCCCGCGCGCCAACGGCGTGCGCGAGGCGGAGAGCGCCCCGGCGGGGTAGTCCGACACATGCCGGTCGTCTCAGGTCGGGACAACAGCACGGGTGTGTCGGACTACCCCCGCCGCGACCACCGACCGAGGACGAACCCCGCGAGCGCGGCGAGGAGCGGGACCCGGTAGGTCCGCAGCAGCACGGGTACGACGGCCGCGCCCAGGTCGAGCGCGTCGCCGGCGCCCCCGCCGGCGCCCGGACTCGGGCCCGGGAGGGGGATCGCCTCCGGCTCCGGGGCCAGCGGTGAGCTGGCAACCTGATCACCCCCAGGTTCGGTTGCCTGCTCACCGCCGGCCGGCTCGGAGGGCCCGGGGGACGACGAGAGCCGCTGCTCGAGGCACGCGACGAACTGGCCCAGCAGCTTGTCGGAGACGTCCTGCATGACCCCGCGACCGAACTGGGCCGGCTTGCCGGTCACCGCGAGGTCGGTGAGCACCTCGACGTCGGTGGCGCCGCCGGCCGCCTCGGCCATCGAGAGGGTGACCGTCGCGCCGGCCGTGCCGTTGCCGCGCTTGTCCTTGCCGTTCGCCTCGACCACGAACCGGTGCGCGGCCTCGTCCTTGCTCACGAAGCGGCCCGAGCCGTTGTAGACCAGCGCGATCGGCCCCAGCTTCACCTTGACCGACCCCGCGAATGTCTCGCCCTCGGCCGAGGTGACGGTCGCGCCGGGGAAGCACTCCGCGACCGAGGCGACGTCGTCGAAGAGCGCCCAGGTGTCCGCGACCGACGTGGGCACGGTGAAGCGGTGCTGGAGGTCCACTACGCGACCCCGGCCGCTGCGAGGACGGCCCGCCGGGTGAGCACCCGGGCCAGGTGCCGGCGGTAGTCGGCGGCGCCGTTGAGGTCCGACGGCGGGTCGGTGCCCTCGGCGGCGAGCTCCGCGGCCGCGCGTACGCCGTCCTCCGTCGCGGGCTGCCCGACGAGGGCGGCCTCGACGGCCCGCGCCCGCAACGGCGTCGCACCCATGTTGGTCAGCCCGATCCGCGCCTCGGCCACCGCGCCGCCCTCGATCCGCACGGTGGCGGCGACCGCCACGATCGGCCACTGGTGGACGACCCGCACGAACTTCTCGTAGTGCGCGCCCCAGCCGGTGTGCTTGGGCAGCCGCACCTCGGTGAGGATCTCGTCCTCCCCGATCGCGGTCTCGAAGAGCCCGACGAAGAAGTCGTCGGCCGCCACGGTCCGGGTGCCGGCGGACCCGGCGACCACGAACTCGGCGCCGAGGGCCAGCGCCGGGGCGCCGAGGTCGCCGGCGGGGTCGGCGTGCGCGAGCGCCCCGCCGAAGGTGCCGCGGTGCCGCACCTGGGCGTCGGCGAGGTGCTCGACGGCCTGGGCGACCAGGCCGGCGTGCTCGGCCACCAGCGGGTCGGTCCCGACCACGGCGTGCGGGGTCATCGCGCCGACGACGATCGCGTCGCCGTCGTCCCGGACCCCGCGCAGCGACGGGATCCGGCCGAGGTCGATGACCATCTCGGGGGCGTTCAGCCGCATCCGGAGCACCGGCAGCAGGCTCTGCCCGCCGGCGATGATCTTGGCGTCGTCGCCGTGCTCGGCGAGCGCCGCGACGGCCTCCTCGACCGACGTCGGGGCGAGGTAGTCGAAGGCAGCGGGGATCATCGGGGCAGTCCTTCCGTGCTGCTGGTGCCGGGTGTCTCCTGGTTGCCGGCGGCGCCGTCGGACTCGAAGTGCGGCATCGCCGCGCCCTCGGTGGCCGGCCCGCCGGAGGAGCCGTCGCCGTGGATCGCCTTCCACACCCGCTCGGGGGTGCAGGGCATCTGGACGTCGCTGACGCCGAGGTGGCGGACGGCGTCGACGACCGCGTTGACGACCGCGGGCGTCGAGGCGATCGTCCCGGCCTCGCCCACGCCCTTGGTGCCGAGGGTGTTGGTCAGCGACGGGGTCGTGGTGTGGTCGACCTCGAAGCTGATCGTGTCGGCCGCGGTCGGCAGCAGGTAGTCGACGAACGACCCGGAGACCAGCGTCCCGGACTCGTCGTGCACCGCCTCCTCCCACAGCGCCTGGGCGATGCCCTGCACCAGCCCGCCGTGCACCTGGCCGCCGACGATCAGCGGGTTGATGACGGTGCCGATGTCGTCGCAGCACACGTACTTGCGCATCTTCACCGCGCCGGTCTCGGTGTCGACCTCCATCGCGCACAGGTGGGTGCCGTGCGGGTAGTTGAAGTTCACCGGGTCGTACGTCGCGTCGGAGTCCAGCGAGGGCTCCATCCCGTCGGGCAGGTCGTGGGCCGCGAAGACCGCGCCCGCGATCTCCTGGATCGCGACGCCCTGGACGGTGCCGCGGACGGTGAACCGGCCGCCGGCGTACTCCAGGTCGTCCTCGGACGCCTCCAGCAGGTGGGCGGCGACCGCCCGCGCCTTCTCGACGACCTTGTCGGTCGCCTTGACCAGCGCCTCGCCGCCGACGACCAGCGACCGCGAGCCGTAGGTGTCCATCCCCTTCGGCCCGACCTGGGTGTCGCCGTGCAGCACCTCGACGTCCTCGAACGGGACGCCGAGCCGGTCGGCGACGATCTGGCTGAACGCCGTCGCGTGCCCCTGCCCGTGAGCGGTGGCTCCCGTCACCACCTCGACCTTGCCGGTGGCGAGCATCCGCACGCTCGCGTGCTCCCAGCCGCCGGCGCCGTAGTCGAGCGAGCCCAGCACCCGCGACGGCGCCAGGCCGCACATCTCCGTGAACGTCGAGACGCCGATGCCCAGCTGCACCGGATCACCCGCCTCGCGGCGACGTCGTTGCTCCGCGCGCAGCTCGTCGTACCCGAACATCTCCTTGGCCCGCGCGGTCGCCGCCTCGTAGTTGCCGGAGTCGTACTCCAGGCCGGCGACGGTGGTGAACGGGAACTCCTCGTGGGTGATCCAGTTCTGCTCGCGGATCGTCAGCGGGTCGACGCCGACCTCGGCGGCGAGCTCGTCCATCAGCCGCTCGATGGCGTACGTCGCCTCCGGGCGCCCGGCGCCGCGGTAGGCGTCGGTCCAGGTCTTGTTGGTGAGGACCGTCTGCACCTCGAAGCGGTACGCCGGGAACTTGTAGATCGCGTTGAACATGAAGGCGCCGAGGACCGGCACGCCCCCGCCGATCAGCGAGACGTATGCGCCGAGGTCGGCGAGCAGGTCGACGTGCAGCGCGGTGACGTTGCCCTGCTTGTCGGCCGCCAGCGTGAGCCGCTGCCACTGGTCGCGGCCGTGGTGGCCGGCGACGAGCGACTCGCTGCGGGTCTCGGTGTACTTCACCGGTTTGCCCGTACGGCGGGCCACCGCGACGGTGATCCACTCCTCCGGGGTGGTCTGCAGCTTGCCGCCGAAGCCGCCGCCGACGTCGGGGGCGATCACGCGCAGCTTGGACTCGGGGATGCCGGTGGTGGCGGCGAGCGCGTAGCGCAGGATGTGCGGGATCTGGGTCGAGGACCAGACGGTGAGCTGCTCGCCGGTCGGGTCGACCACGGTGGAGCGCGGCTCCATGAAGGCGGGGATCAGCCGCTGCTGGCGGTACTCGCGCTCGATCACGATGCCGTCGGTGCGCGCCTGCGCGATCGCCTGCTGCGCGTCGCCGCCGGTGCCGGCCTCGGCGGAGTCGAAGACCCAGTGCGCCGAGCGGTTGGTCCCGAGGTCGGGGTGGGCCAGGGTCTGGTCCGCGGCCGCCTCCTTGAGGTCGAGCGCGGGCGGCAGCACGTCGTACTCCACGTCGACGAGCTCGGCGGCGTCCCGGGCCTCGGCCGCGGTGCGGGCGATCACGACGGCGACCACCTCGCCGGCGAACGCGACCCGGTCGATCGCGACCGGCAGGTGGGTCGGCGCCTTCTGGTCGGGGGTGATCGGCCAGGCGTTGATGAGCACGCCCTGGACGTCGGCGAGGTCCTGGCCGGTCACCACGTCGACGACGTTGGTGGCGGCCTTGGCCTCGGTGACCTCGATGCTGGTGATCCGCGCGTGTGCGAACGGGCTGCGCACCATCGCGAGGTGCAGCATCCCCGGGAGCGCGATGTTGTCGGTCCAGCGGGTGCGGCCGGTGATCAGCCGCTGGTCCTCCTTGCGGCGCCGGTCGCGGCCGATCTCCTTCTCCGCGGGCTTCTCCTGCACGGCGGTCATCCGGTCACGCCCTCGGCGGCGACGCCGGCGCCGGCCGCGTGCTGCACGGCCCGGACGATGTTGTGGTAGCCGGTGCAGCGGCACAGGTTGCCCTCGAGCCCGAGCCGGATCTCCTCCTCGGAGGGGTGCGGGTTCTCCTTGAGCAGGTCGACGCTCTGCATGATCATCCCCGGCGTGCAGAACCCGCACTGCAGGCCGTGGCACTCCCGGAACGCCTCCTGCACCGGGTGCAGCTCGCCGTCCTGCGAGAGCCCCTCGATGGTGGTCACCTCGCTGCCGTCGGCCTGGACGGCGAGCACGTTGCAGGACTTCACGCTGGTGCCGTCGAGGTGGACCGTGCACGCGCCGCAGTTGCTGGTGTCGCAGCCGATCACGGTGCCGGTCTTGCCGAGCCGCTCGCGGAGGTACTGCACCAGCAGCATCCGCGGCTCGACGTCGTCGGCCACCCGCGCGCCGTCGACGGTGAGGTTGATCCGGGTCATGGCTCTCCCTGGGGTCGCTGTCCTGCTGTGACGTGGGTCACGGTAGGGATGCAGGGTTGGCCGCTCGTTGGTCACCGCGCGCAAGCTCGCCGAGTCGGCGCTTGTGTCCGCCCCGGACGTCATACGACCTGGTCGCTATCGCCGCCGCCTCGTACGACGTCACGCGGGACGTCGTACGAGCTCGTGGCCATCGCCGCCGCCTCGTATGACGTCCGAGTCGTCCGGGTTCTGCACAGGCCGGCTGTGGAGAAAGCGGACACGAGCGCCGACTCGGCGGAGTGCGTGCTCGATCTGCGGGGTGCGGCACGCCAGGGTGGGCCCGTGGCGACGCTCCGAGACGACCGGGCAGAGATCTATGAGCTGGTGTGCTCCTACTGCCGGGCGGTGGACCGGATGGACCTCGAGGGGGTCCGGGCGGTGTACGCCGAGGACGGCGTGGACCACCACACCGGGTTCAGCGGCTCCGCCGACGAGTACGTCGCCTGGTTGGCCAGGATGCTCCCCGCGCTCGACGGGACGATGCACCTCATCGGGAACCACCTCGTGGAGGTCTTCGGGGACGAGGCCGTGGCCGAGACCTACGGGCAGGCCGTGCACTGGGGCTCGCCCGCGGACGAGCCGGCGCTCAACTTCACGACCGGCTTCCGCTACGTCGACCACCTCGTGCGCCGGGACGGCGGATGGCGGATCCGGGAGCGGTGGGCCGTCCGCGAGTGGACGCGCTCGGACGCCGGCCGGCTCGTGGCGAGCGGGGCGCCCGGACCCCGACCGGCCCGGGACCGGTCCGACCCGGTCCACGTCCTGCTCGACCGGTTGCGGGCCGGGCTGCGGGCCGGCGAGGAGTAGGGGCGCGGTCAGCGGCGGGCGACGGCCAGCCGCCCCTTGAGCAGGGGTACGGCGGGGTGCGGGCGGCCGCCGAGGGCGGCGAGGCAGACCTCCAGCACCTCGGCGTCGTACGGCGCCCGCTCGCTGTAGCGGACCACGGCGTCGGGCTGCGGGTCGGCGAGGAGCGCCTCGCGGACCGCGACCGCGACGTACTCCCCGAGCTCGCCGAGCCCCGGCGAGTTGGTGCCGGGCAGCAGGTCGCCGCCGTACGCCTCCACCGCGGCGGCGACCCGGCCGCGCCGCAGCAGGAGGAGCACGTGGTCGACGTCGGTGGCGACCGGCATCAGCAGCCGGTAGGGGCGCGAGGAGAGCTGGCCGCCGAGGGCCGCCCGCAGGTGAGACACCTCCGCCTTGAGCGTGGAGAAGGTGACCGGCTGGTCGCCGTACACGGCGGCGTGCAGCTGCTCGAGCGAGAGGCCGCCGGGGTTCATCGCGAGCAGCGCGAGGATCTCGGTCTGCCGGCGGTTGAGCAGCAGCCGCTGCCCGTCGAGCCGGGTCTCGGCGGTGCCCAGCAGCGTCATCACCAGGCCGGGGTCGCTGGTGTCGTCGCTGCCCGGGCCGAGCGCACGGGCGGGCACCGCGGACTCGATCAGCCGCGCCATCACCCGGGCCGTCGCGAGCCCGATCGGGTGGGTGCGGTCCCACGTGGTCGACAGGTCGATCACGCCGAGCTCCGCCCCGGTGACCGGGTCGTGCACGGGCGCCGCCCAGCAGACCCAGTTGTGCACGATCGAGGCGTAGTGCTCGGCGCTGAACACCATCGCCGGCGCGTCCAGGCGGGTGGCGAGGTCGAGCGCGTTGGTGCCGACCGACTGGTCGTCCCAGCGCCCGCCCGGCACGAAGTTCACGGTCTCGGCCTTGCGACGCATCACCCGGCCGCCGTACGTCCACAGGATCCGGGTCTGCGGGTCGGTGACGGCGACGACCAGGTCGCCGTCCTCGGCAGTACGGCGGAGCTCGGACTCGACCCTCTCGACCGCGACCTGCAGCGGCGAGTCGCGCCAGATCGACGCGGTCTCCGACTCGTCGGCCAGCGGGGCGTGGGTGACCTCGGTGGAGATCGCGGCCTCCGACCGGGTCCAGCTGTGCAGGATCTCGGGCCGGACCAGCGGCTCGGCGCGGTCGCCGTGCTCGACGAACGAGGTCCAGGCGCGCACCGCGTCGTGCCGACGGGCGCTCAGGTCGGTCGGGTCGGTGAGGCTCATGGCGGCTCCGGGTGCGCGGGCGGCCAACGTACCCGGTCGGCGTGACCCGGGTCACAGATCCGGCGTCAGTCCCCCAGCCGGGCCCGGAGGAACCGCACCGTCCGGGTCATCGAGTCGGCGAACCTCGGCCCGAACGCGTGCTCCTCCCCCGGGTAGATCTGCAGCGTGCTGTCGGCGCCCGCCTCGGTGAGCAGCCGCTGGGTCTCGCGCGACCAGTCGACGGGGCAGCTGTCGTCGGAGGTGCCGTGCAGGATCAGCACCGGCGCCTCGACCCGGTCGAAGTACGTGCGCGCCGAGAGCTCGCGGTAGGCCCGCGGGTTCTCGCGCGGGCTGCCGCCGAGCCGGCCGTAGAGCGCCTGCGCGGCGTCCGGCCGCTCGGGGATCGTCCAGCGCCGCAGGTTGTCGACGAAGGCCGAGCTGACCGGCGCGAAGACGACCGCCGCGTCGACCAGGTCGGGCTGCGCGACGATCGCGTTGTAGGTGACCGCGCCGCCCATCGACCGGCCGACCATGCCGAGCCGATCGTCGTCGACGTACCGCTCCTTCTTCAGGGCTTCGACGGCGCCGATGGCGTCACGGGTGTACGTCAGCCGCGACTCGCGCCCCAGGTCGTCGACCGGGTCGGAGCCGGCGTGCCCGCGGTAGTCGGTGTGCAGGACGACGAACCCGTTGTCGGCGAACCACTCCTGCTCGCGCGACATCCCGCGGCCCAGCGTGTAGATCGCCGGGTCGATGTAGCCGTGGTTGAGCACCAGCGCGGGGAACGGCCCGCGCCCGGCCGGCACCAGCAGCTCCCCGGACACGGTCGCGCCGTCGACGGTGTAGGTGACCGCCCAGCCCGTCCACCGGTCGGTGCCGCCGATCCGGGAGGTGCGCCGGATCCGGCCGGCCTCGACGTCCTCGCGCATCAGCGCCGGCAGCGACACCTTTCCTGCCGGACCGTCGGCGACCGGTGGCAGGGTCTCGTCCTGCTCGGTGGGGGTGGGGGGCTGGGTGGGGCCCGAAGGGCTCTCGCTGGGCGTCGACGGGGGTGTCGACGGGGGTGTCGACGGGGCGGCGCTCGGGGTCGCGGAGGGCGACGGGTCCGGCTCGGCGGGCTCCTCCTCCCCGCTGCACGCGACCAGCGGCGCGAGGAGCAGCAGCGCGGCCAGGGTGGTCCGCCGTGGACGCCTCATGCGAGCGGCCCCTCCCGGTGGATCCGGCCGCGGGTGTGCCCGAGCGGCTCGCCCGAGCCGCCCCACCGGCCGGCGATGATCTCGGCGGCGATGCTGATCGCGGTCTCCTCCGGCGTCCGGGCGCCGAGGTCCAGGCCGATCGGGCTGGCCAGGCGCGCCAGCTCGGCCTCGGTGAGTCCGGCCTCGCGCAGCCGGGCCATCCGGTCGTCGTGGGTACGCCGCGAGCCCATCGCCCCGACGTACGCCACCTCCGGCAGCCGCAGCGCCACCTCGAGCAGGGGTACGTCGAACTTCGGGTCGTGGGTGAGCACGGTGATGACCGTGCGCGGGTCGATCGCGCCCGCCTCGGCCTGCGCGGCGAGGTAGCGGTGCGGCCAGTCGACGACCACCTCGTCGGCGTCGGGGAACCGGCTCGCGGTGGCGAAGACGGGCCGGGCGTCGCACACCGTCACGTGGTAGCCGAGGAACGCGCCCACCCGCGCCACCGCCGCGGCGAAGTCGATCGCCCCGAAGACCAGCAGCCGCGGCTTCGGCGCGAACGCCCACACGAACACCCGCATCCCCTCGCCGCGCCGCTCGCCGTCGGGGCCGTAGGTGAGCGTGGCGTGGTGGCCCGCCGCCAGCAGCCCGAGCGCGTCGTCGTGCACGGCGTCGTCGGCCCGCGGCGACCCCACGGACCCGGCGACCCCGTCGGGCCGCACCACCATCCGGCAGCCGATCCGCGCCGGGTCGGGGTGCTCGACGACGGTGGCGAGGGCGACGGGGCGGCCGGCGTCGACGTCGGCGGCGAGCGCGGCCAGCTCGGGGAAGGTCTCGCGGGAGACCTTCTCGACGTACACGTCGAGGACGCCGCCGCAGGTGAGCCCGACCGCGAACGCGTCGTCGTCGGAGACGCCGTACCGCTCCAGGACGGGGACGCCGTCGCCCACCACCTGCTGGGCGGTCTCGTAGACGGCGCCCTCGACGCAGCCGCCCGAGACCGAGCCGACCGCGGTCCCGTCCGGACCGACCAGCATCGAGGCGCCCGGCGGGCGCGGCGCGGACCGGAACGTCGCGATCACCGTGCCCACGCCGACGGTCTCGCCGGCCTCCCACCAGGCGAGCAGCTCGGGCAGCACCTCACGCACGGGCGACCACCTCGACCAGCTCGGCGTACGTCGCGAGCGAGTGCCCGGCGACGAAGTCGTCGACGTGCGGGAGCACCGCGAGCACCCCCTGCTGGACCGGCTCGTAGCCGGCCTTGCCGCGGTGCGGGTTGACCCACACGACCCGGTGCGCGATGCGGTGCAGGCGGGCCACCTGGGTGGCCAGCTCGCTGGTGTCGCCGCGCTCCCAGCCGTCGCTGAGCACCACCACGACCGCCCCGCGCGCGGTCCCGCGGCGGCCCCAGCGGTCCAGGAACGAGCCGAGGGTCTCCCCGAGCCGGGTGCCGCCGGACCAGTCGGGCACCGTGCCGCCGGCGGCGACCAGCGCCCGGTCGGGGTCGCGCAGCCGCAGCGCGCGGGTCAGGTGGGTGAGCCGGGTGCCGAGCGTGAACGTCTCGACCGAGCCCGGCGCGGCCTGGGTGAACCGGTGCGCGAGCCGCAGCAGCGCGTCGGCGTACCCGCTCATCGACCCGGACACGTCGACCAGCAGCACCACCCGCCGCGGCTTGCTCCCGCGCCGCCGCCGGACCACCTCGGCCGGCTCCCCCATCCGGCGCAGGCTGGCGCGGAGCGTGCGGGAGGCGTCGACGCGTCCGCGGCGCCACGGCTGGTGCCGGGCGGTACGCCGGCGCGGGGCGCGCGGGCGCAGCGTCGCGAACATCCCCGCGAGCCGCTGCCGCTCCGCCGGCGTCAGCGTGGCCACGTCGCGGTGCCGCAGCACCTCCCGCTCGCTGGCCCGGGCGCGCACCACCTCGGCGTCCTCGTCCTGGTCGCCCTCGCCGCCCGCGGACTCCGCCTCCGGCAGGTCGGCGTACGCCGGGACGGTCGCCGGCGGCGCCGGCCGGGGCCGCGGGAGCCCGTCGCGCGACCCGAAGTAGGCCTCGAAGACCTGGTCGTAGCGGGCCAGGTCGTCGGGTCCGCCGCAGAGCGTCGCCCGGCCCGCGTGGTACGTCGCGCGCCGGTCGTCGACCCCGACCAGGGCGGTCGCGGCGAGGAACGTCTGGCCGCGGTCCTGGGTGACGGGTACGCCGGCGGCGCGCAGCGCCCGCGCGAAGCCGAGCAGCACCTCGTCCGCCTCCCGCACCCGCTCGCTCCCGGCGTCGGTCATCGGGCCAGCATCCGGTCCAGCGCGGCGCGGACCCGGTCGGCGTCCTCGCGGTACTTGACCAGGGCGCCCAGCGTGCGCGACGCGGTCTCCAGGTCGAGGTCGACGCTGCCGAGGTGGTGCAGGGCGCGCGCCCAGTCGAGGGTCTCGGCGACGCCGGGCGGCTTGAGCAGGTCGCCGCCGCCGCGCAGCTGCTGGACCACGCCGACCACCTGCGCCGCGAGCCCCGCGGAGACTTCCGGGGCCCGGGACCGCACGATCTGCACCTCCCGCTCGAGCCCCGGGTGGTCGATCCAGTGGTAGAGGCAGCGCCGCTTGAGCGCGTCGTGCAGCTCGCGGGTGCGGTTGGAGGTCAGCACGACGAGCGGCGGGGTCGCGGCGCGCACGGTGCCGAGCTCCGGGATGGTCACCTGGTAGGTCGAGAGCACCTCGAGCAGGAACGCCTCGAACTCGTCGTCGGCGCGGTCGACCTCGTCGACGAGCAGCACGGCCGGCGCCTGCTGGAGCGCGGCCAGCACCGGACGGGCGAGCAGGAACCGCTCGTCGTACAGGCTCTTCTCGGCCTCCTCGACCGTGCGGCCGTCGCCGCCGGCCGCCTCCAGCGCGCGCAGGTGCAGGACCTGCCGGGGGAAGTCCCAGTCGTACAGCGCCTGGGTCGCGTCGATGCCCTCGTAGCACTGCAGCCGCACCAGCGGCAGCCCGAGGCTCTCGGCGAGCGCCTCCGCGAGCGCGGTCTTGCCGGTGCCGGGCTCCCCCTCGAGCAGCAGCGGCCGCTGCATCCGCACGGCGAGGAAGGCGACGGTGGCCAGCGCGTCGTCGCAGAGGTACCCGGTCGTCCCCAGGCGCGCGGCGACCTCCTCGGCGCTCGCGGGCTGCCCGGTCTCCATGGAGAGAGGCTACTGACCGCGGTGTTGGCGCGCGGTTGGCGAGCGCACACCGGTGGTCGAGCAGCGAGGAGCGCCAGCGGACCCCGGTGGTCGAGCAGCGAGGAGCGCCAGCGACGAGCGATGTCGAGACTGTGAGTCTTTCCTTGCAGCCCTGATCACTGATGGGCTGTGGGTACGACGGCCGCGGGCGTGACCCCTGTCGAGACTGGCCCTGCGAGTCCTTGGGGACTTAGAGGTGCCTTCCTCGGGACTTGTCCGCTCGTGGTCGTCGGCCCCGGCCCAGGTCGGAGGAGCTGGCCTGATCAGGAGCTTGACCGCCTGGCGTTAGCGGCGCCCGACGTGTCTCATCACAGTCCTGCCGATTCTCCGTCCCGGACCGGAACCACGTCCCCGTCCCGGCAAGGAGAGAACGCATGACCAGTCTGACTGACTCGATCGACCTGCGGGAGGTAGTCGACGTCGTCATCGGCGTCGACACCCACGTGCACACCCACTCGGCTGCCGTCGTCGATGCCCGTACCGGTGGAGTGCTCGGTGAGATCACCGTCGAGGCCACCTGCGAGGGCTACGCCGAGCTCATCGAGTTCACCGAGCGTCACGCCGCGCTGCGTGCCTGGGCGATCGAGGGAACCGGCAGCCACGGCGCCGGCCTGACCCGGGTCCTCAGCGAGCGCAGCGAGGTCGTCATCGAGCTCGACCGGCCCGTGCGGGCCAAGCGCCGCAACGGCGCGAAGTCCGACCCCCTCGACGCGATCCGCGCCGCCCGCGAGGCCCTAGCCCGACCCCGACTCGGCACCCCACGCACCGGTGGCGACCGCCAAGCCCTGGCCGTCCTGGTGACCGCACGACGCTCAGCGATCCAGGCAGCCGGCGATGCGCAACGGCAACTGTTCGCCCTGATCATCGCCGCCCCCGAACAGATCCGGAGCCGCTTCCGAGGCCAGCAACTGAAAACGATGATCCGCACCGCCGCCGCGATGCGCACCCACACCACCTGGGACCTCGAGACCACCACGACCGTGACCACACTGCGGACCCTGGCCCGCCGCAGCCAACACCTGCAGGCCGAGGCCGACGACTACGAGAAGACCATCACCGCCATCGTGAAGTCCTGGCGCCCAGACCTCCTCGACCAACCCGGGATCGGACCGATCACCGCCGCGATCGTGCTGTGTGCCTGGTCCCACCCCGGCCGCATCCACTCCGAAGCAGCCTTCGCGATGCTCGCCGGCGCCGCACCCATCCCCGCCAACTCCGGCCAAACCACCAACCGCTACCGCCTCAACCGCCACGGCGACCGACAACTCAACCGCGCCCTGCACACCATCGCCATCACCCGGCAACGCTGCCACCAACCCACCCGCGACTACACCGCCCGCCGTGCCACCGAAGGCAAGAACCCCCGCGAGATCCGCCGATGCCTCAAGCGCTACATCGCCCGCGACCTCTACCGACGCCTCGAGAACCCACCATCACCCCTTGACGCAACATAGGAGCGTCCCCCGCAGCGAACGCAGGGCCCCCGACAACGCCGTACGTCGGCCCACCGGGTCACGAGGGGACGTCGACGTCCCGCCCGGTCGCGAGGTCACCGCACTCGACGAGCTGTACGTCGCGGTCCCGCAGGTAGGCGCGGGCGCCTCGGTCGGCGGTCGCGGCCGACGCGACCGGCTCCCAGTGGTCGCGACCGAGCAGCACGGGGTGCCCCGGCGTCCCGTCGTACGCCGCCCGGGCGAGCCCGGCGGGCCCCGTGCCGGCCGCCAGCACCCGGCGTACGACCGCGGCGGTGACGTCGGGCAGGTCGACGAGATGGATGAGCGCAGCCTCGGAGCCCCCGGCGAGGGACCCGAGCCCGGTGCGCAGCGACGCCGACATCCCCTCGGCCCAGTCGTGCGCGACGACGACGTCGGCGCCCCGGCCGTCGAGCAGCCGGACCGCGCCCTCGACGGCCGCACCCAGCACCACCGTGACCTCCGCGCAGCCGCCCTCGTGCAGGACGTCGACCGCCCGTGCGAGCCAGGGCTCCCCCGCCTCGTCGACGACCAGCGCCTTCGGCATCCCCATCCGGCGGCCCGCCCCCGCGGCGAGCAGCAGGCCGTGGACGTTCACGGCCTGCTCCTCAGGCGCCGAACGCGTCGGTGTAGAGCTGCTCGAGCTCCGGGGACACCGGCCCGCTGAACCCGCAGACCGTGACCCGGCCGTCGGTGGCGGAGACCAGGTAGGTGCCGCCGACCTCGAAGGGGACCGCCCCGATCAGCGCCTGCATCTCCTCGCTGGTGGCGGCGACCTCGACGCGGTCGGTCTCCTCGCCGGCGTAGAACGTGCTGGGCTCGAGGACGACGACGTCGTCGGAGACCTCGGTGACCGTGCCCTCGAAGGCGACCTCCTGCTGGGCGAGCGCCTCGGCGTTCGGGACCATGCAGCGCCCCTCGGTGGCGGCGGGCGCCACGAGCTCCGTGACCGTGGGGTCGGTGCCGGGTCCGGCGACGGGCGGGGCCTCGTCGTCGTCGCCGGGCAGCCCGGTGACGGCGAAGACGCCGGCGCCGGCGATGACCAGGGCGGCGGCGGCCGCGACCACCCAGGTGAGCGGGCCGCGGGAGCGGCCCCCGGCCGGGCGGGTCGCGGGGGCGAGGCTGTCGGTGTCGTGGCTCATGGTCTCCTCCAGGAGTCGGGCCACCCCGTCGGGGTCGGCCGGCCGGAGGGAGGCGGCCGGGTCGGCAGCGCGCAGCCGCGCCCGCAGCTCGTCGTCGCCGTGGAAGTCGTCGTGCGTCCCGCTCATGGCCTTCTCCCCTCTCTCGACCCTTCATGTCCGGCACCGGCGTCGTTCTTTCGCAACCGCTCCGCGAGCTTCTGCCGCGCCCGGTACAGCCGGATGCTCGCGGCGTTCGGCGTGATGTCGAGGACCGTCGCGATCTCGGCGGGCGTCAGCTGCTCCCACGCCCAGAGCCGGACCAGCTCGGCGTCGGCCGGGCGCAGCGCGGCGAGCGCCGCCTCGACCGCGGGGTCGCCGTCCGGCTCGGGACCGGGTACGTCGCCCGGTTGCGCGAGGCCGGCGACCTTGGCGGCCAGCCGGCGGCGGCGGCGTTCGCCCCGCTGGGCGTTGTGCAGGCAGTGCCGCGCGACGGCGTACGCCCAGGGCAGCGGCTCGTCGGGCAGCTGCTCGACCTTGCGCCAGCACACGAGCAGGGTGTCGGCGAGCACCTCGTCGGCGGTGTCGGGGTCGGTGCGGCGGAGGAGGAACCGGCGCAGCGGGTCGACCATCGCGGGCGCCAGCGCCTCGAAGCGGCGGCGTCGGTCCTCGGCGTCCACGTCCACCCCTCTACCCTCCCAGCCCCTCAGCACACGACGGTCGGCGGCGTCGGCTCACGGGGAAATGCCGGACGGCCCCGGTCCTGCGTGAGGACCGGGGCCGCCGGGGTGGAGCTGGTGGTGCGGTGGTGCGGGGGGACTCAGAAGTCCATGCCACCCATGCCGCCGGTGGGGTCGCCGCCGCCCATGGGCGCCGACTTCTCCGGCTTGTCGGCCACGACGGCCTCGGTGGTGAGGAACAGCGCAGCGATCGACGCGGCGTTCTGCAGCGCGGAGCGCGTCACCTTCGCCGGGTCGATGATGCCCTTGGCGATCATGTCGACGTACTCGCCGGTGGCCGCGTCGAGACCGTGACCGGCCTCCAGGTTGCGCACCTTCTCGGCCACGACGCCGCCCTCGAGACCGGCGTTGATCGCGATCTGCTTGAGCGGGGCCTCGGTCGCCACGCGGACGATGTTGGCACCGGTGGCCTCGTCGCCGTGGAGGTCGAGCTTGTCGAAGGACGTGGCCGCAGCCTGCACCAGGGCGACGCCGCCGCCGGCGACGATGCCCTCCTCGACGGCCGCCTTCGCGTTGCGAACGGCGTCCTCGATGCGGTGCTTGCGCTCCTTGAGCTCGACCTCGGTGGCCGCGCCGACCTTGATGACGGCCACGCCGCCGGCCAGCTTGGCGAGGCGCTCCTGGAGCTTCTCGCGGTCGTAGTCGGAGTCGGACTTCTCGATCTCCGCGCGGATCTGGTTGACCCGGCCGGCGATCTGGTCGGCGTCGCCGGAGCCCTCGACGATGGTGGTCTCGTCCTTGGTGATGACGACCTTGCGGGCCTGGCCGAGCAGCTCGATGCCGGTCGACTCCAGCTTCAGGCCGACCTCCTCGGAGATGACCTGGCCGCCGGTCAGGATCGCGATGTCCTGCAGCATGGCCTTGCGGCGGTCGCCGAAGCCCGGAGCCTTGACGGCGACGGACTTGAAGGTGCCACGGATCTTGTTGACGACCAGCGTGGACAGGGCCTCGCCGTCGACGTCCTCGGCGATGATCAGCAGCGGCTTGCCGGACTGCATGACCTTCTCGAGCAGCGGCAGCAGGTCCTTGACGTTCGAGACCTTCTGGTTCGCGATCAGGACGTAGGGGTCCTCGAGGACCGTCTCCATCCGCTCGGGGTCGGTGACGAAGTACGCCGAGATGTAGCCCTTGTCGAAGCGCATGCCCTCGGTCAGCTCGAGGTCGATGCCGAAGGTGTTCGACTCCTCGACGGTGATGACGCCTTCCTTGCCGACCTTGTCCATCGCCTCGGCGATGGCGTCACCGACGGTGGTGTCGCCACCGGCGGAGATGGTGGCGGTGGCGGCGATCTGCTCGCGCGTCTCGACGTCCTTGGCCATCGCGAGCAGCTGCTCGGAGACGGCGGTGACGGCGGCCTCGATGCCGCGCTTGAGACCCATCGGGTTCGCGCCGGCAGCGACGTTGCGCAGGCCCTCGCGGACCATGGCCTGGGCCAGGACGGTGGCGGTGGTGGTGCCGTCGCCCGCGACGTCGTCGGTCTTCTTGGCGACCTCCTTGACGAGCTCGGCACCGATCTTCTCGTAGGGGTCCTCGAGCTCGATCTCCTTGGCGATGGACACACCGTCGTTGGTGATCGTGGGGGCTCCCCACTTCTTCTCCAGGACGACGTTGCGGCCCTTGGGGCCGAGGGTGACCTTGACGGCGTCGGCGAGCGTGTTCATGCCACGCTCGAGACCACGCCGGGCCTCCTCGTTGAATGCGATCAGCTTGGGCATAACTCCTGCGGTTCCTCACACTTGGAGTTCGGGGTTCCGGATCGGTGGGTTGCCCGCGACGGACGATCCTTGCTGGACCCGGCGAACCATTCTCGCCGGCGCTCGGACCTCAACTGGCACCGCTCCGGTTTGTCACTCTCATGGTAAGAGTGCCAGCCCCATTGTTAGCACTCGACCCCTGCGAGTGCAAGCAGCTGCCGACTCAGGAGAGCGCCGCGAACGCCGCCAGGAAGCTCTCGTCCGCGCCCAGCCCGACGATCCGGGAGACGACTCCGTGCTCCCGCGTGCCGACCCGCCAGGCGAGGACGCGGGGCTCGGCGCCCCTGCTCCTCGCCCATGCCCTCTCCAACGCCTGACCGGGGACGGAGGTTGGAGGGCAGCGTCCCTCAGAGCCTCGCCTCGAGCGCGTCGGCGAACGGTACGGCGTTGCCGGGCAGCACGTCGAGGTAGAGACCGGGCTCGGTCACCTCGACCTCGCTGACCACCAGCCGGCCGTCGTAGGTCATCAGGTCGACCCGGCCGTAGCAGAGGTCGGCGCCGACCAGCTCCGCGCTCGCGGCCATCACGGAGACGGCGAGCTCGGCGGCCTCCGGGTCGAGGTCGGCGAGGTACGACGAGCCGCCGTACTCCTCGTGGACGCGGACGTCGCCGGCCGGCGCGACCTTGCGGACCTGGCTGACCGCGCGACCGTCGAGGACGAACACCGACGCCTCGCCCTCGGTGTGCACCGACTCCACCACCGGCTGCCCGAGCCAGGGGCCGGGCTCCGGGGGCGCCCAGGCGTCCGCGTCGTCGACCACGAGCAGGCCCCGCCCGCCGGCGGCGACCCGCGGCTTCACGACGGCCCGGCCGTACCGCTCGACCACCGCGCGCACGCCGTCCCGGTCGTCGACCAGCACGCTCGGCACCGTCGGGACACCGTGGTCGGCGAGCTCGACGAGGTAGCGCTTGTCGGTGTTCCAGCGGAAGGTCGCGGCGCCGTTGAGCAGCACCGGCCCGGCCGACTCCACCTCCTCGGCCCACGCGAGGAAGTCCGCGAGCCGGGTCTCGTAGTCCCAGGTCGAGCGCACGGCGACCAGGGCCGAGCCGCTCCAGTCGACCTGCGGGTCGTCCCAGGTGACCCAGCGGCTGGTGATCCCGCGCCGGGCGAGCTCCTCGTCGAGGGCCGGGTGGCCGGGCTCGCCGCCGGGCAGCGCGTGGAAGGTGGCGAGGAGGACCTGGGGTGCGGGCACGGCGCGACCCTAGACGCTGTCGATCCGCGGCCCCCTCGTCCGTCATCCCAGTGACAGACTCAGCCCCACCTGCACAGGAGGAACCACCATGACCGAGTACGCCGTGCTGCTGCCGGGCGACGAGGACGCCTGGGAGTCCCTGACCCCCGAGGAGCAGGCCGCCGTCTTCGCCCAGCACGCCGAGTTCTCCCGCCTGCTGGAGGAGCGCGGGCACCGCATCACGGGCGGCGCCGAGCTCACCCACTCCCGCACCGCGCGGACCGTGCGCCGCACCGACGACGGCGCGTTCCACGTCACCGACGGGCCGTACGCCGAGGCCGTCGAGCAGCTCAGCGGCTTCTACCTCGTGGAGAGCGACGACCTCGACGACCTCCTCGAGGTCTGCCGGGTGCTGATCGCCACCGGCGAGGCGGTCGAGGTGCGCGCCGTGGTCGACCACAGCGGTGACGCGGCGTGAGGTTCGTGCTGCTGATGGCCGAGACCGACCACTACGAGCGGTGGCCGCACCTGTCCGACGCGGAGCGCGCGGCGGTGTTCGAGTCCTTCGCGGCCTTCTCGGCCGCGGTGGCCGAGCGGGGTGCGGTGGTCGCCGGCGAGGGACTCGCCGGGCCCTCGGCGGCCGTGACCCTGCGCCCCGACGGCACCGTCACCGACGGGCCGTACACCGAGACGGCTGAGCAGGTGGGCGGACTGTGGATCGTCGACCTGCCCGACCGCGACACGGCGGTGGAGCTGGCACGGCTGCTGCCACGGTCGGGCTCGGTCGAGATCCGGCCCACCACGGACGGCTGAGCGCCCTGACCCCCCTCGAGACGCTGCTGCGCGAGGAGTGGGGCCGGCTGCTGGCCCTGCTCGTCGCGCAGTTCCGGCGTCTCGACCTGGCCGAGGACGCGCTCGCCGACGCCTTCGAGGCCGCCGCCCGCACCTGGGACGAGCCGCCCGACAACCCGCCCGCGTGGTTGTTGACGACCGCCCGGCGCCGGGTCCTCGACCGGCTGCGGACCGAGGGGGTGGCGGCGCGGAAGCGGCCGCTGCTCGTGGTCGACGCCGGGCTGACCGAGGAGGCGCAGCGGGTGATGGCGGACGCCGGGGAGCCGGTCGTGGACGAGCGGCTGCGGCTCGTGCTGCTCTGCGCGCACCCGCGGCTCTCGCGGGAGGCGGCCGCCGCCCTGACGCTGCGGCTGGTCCTCGGCGTACCCACGACCGACGTGGCGCGGCTGTTCCTGGTGCCGACCGCGACGATGGCGGCCCGGCTGACCCGGGCCCGGAAGAAGCTCGCCGGCGCCGCGTTCCTGGTGCCGTCCGGCGCCGAGCTGGCCTCGCGGGTCGGGGTGGTCGCGGACGTCGCCTACCTCGCGTTCACCAGCGGGTACGCGCCCGGCTCCGGCCCCGACGTGCTGCGCGCCGACGTCGCCGCGGAGGCGGTCCGGCTGGTGCGGGTGCTGCGGTCGGTGCTGCCCTCCGACCTCGAGCCGGGCGTCCGCGCCGAGCTCGACGCCCTGCTCGCGCTGATGCTCCTCCAGCACTCCCGCCGCGACGCCCGTGCCGTCGACGGCCGACTGGTGCTCCTCCCCGACCAGGACCGCGGCCGCTGGCACCACGACGAGGCGCTCGAGGCGCTGGAGCTGCTCCGCCCGCTGGTGCACGCGCCGCCCGCGCCGTACCTGCTCCAGGCGCTGGTCGCCGCCGAGCACGCGATCGCCCCCTCCGCCGAGGAGACCTGCTGGGCGCGGATCGTGGAGCGGTACGACGAGCTGCTCGCGCTCGGCGACTCCCCCGTCGTACGCCTCAACCGCGCGGTGGCGCTCGCCGAGCGGGACGGCCCGGGTGCGGGGTTGGACGCCCTGGACGGGGTCGCCCTCGGGGGCCACCGGCTGCCCGCCGTCCGCGCCGAGCTGCTCGCCCGGCTGGGCCGCCGCGACGAGGCGCTGCAGGCGTACGACGCCGCGCTGGCGCTGTGCGACAACGCGGCGGAGGCCGCGCACCTGCGGGGGCGGCGGGGGCTCAGCCGCCCGCGACCGCCGGGATGACCGAGACCTGGGTGCCGTCGGGCGTGGCGGTGCCGAGGCTGTCGAGGAAGCGGACGTCCTCGTTGCCGACGTACACGTTGACGAACCGGCGCAGCTCGCCGGCGTCGTCGAGGATCCGGCCCTTGATGCCGCTGTAGCTGGCGTCGAGGTCGTCGATGACCTCGGCCAGGGTGGCGCCGGAGGCGGACACCTCGGACTCGCCGCCGGTGTAGGTGCGCAGGATGGTCGGGATGCGGACGGAGACGCTCACGGTGCCCTTCTTTCGGTGGTCGAGTGCCGGACGCGAGGAACGAGCGGCCGGTGTATCGAGACTCAGGCCAGGCCGGTCGCGCTGAACGCGGCGTACGACGGGTCGATGGTGGCGACCGGGCCGACGGACCCGGAGACGGCGTCCAGGGTCTTCAGGCCGTGGCCGGTGTTGATGACGACGGTCTCGAGCGAGGTGTCGAGCTGGCCGGTCTCGACGAGCTTCTTCAGCACCGCGACCGTGGTGCCGCCGGCGGTCTCGGTGAAGATGCCCTCGGTGCGGGCCAGCAGCACGATGCCGTCGCGGACCTGCTCGTCGGTGACGTCCTCGACGGCGCCGCCGGTCTCGCGGCAGATGTCGAGGACGTAGATCCCGTCGGCGGGGTTCCCGATGGCCAGGCTCTTGGCGATGGTGTCCGGCTTGACCGGGCGGATCGCGTCGACGCCGGCCTTGTAGGCGACCGAGACCGGCGAGCAGCCGGTGGCCTGCGCGCCGTAGATCTTGTACGGCTTGTCCTCGACCAGGCCGAGCTTCACCAGCTCCTGGAAGGCCTTGTGCACCTTGGTCAGCTGGGAGCCGGACGCGACCGGGATGACGACCTGGTCGGGCAGCCGCCAGCCCAGCTGCTCGGCGATCTCGTAGCCGAGCGTCTTGGACCCCTCGGCGTAGTACGGGCGGACGTTGACGTTGACGAACGCCCAGCCGTCCTCCTCGCCCGCGATCTCGGAGGCGAGCTTGTTGACGTCGTCGTAGTTGCCGTTGACGGCGACCAGCGACTCGGTGAAGACCGCGGAGTTGACCTGCTTGGGCTGTTCGAGGTTGCTCGGGATGAAGACGACGGTCTTGATACCGGCCCGGGCGCCGGCGGCGGCCACGGCGTTCGCGAGGTTGCCGGTGGAGGGGCAGGCGAAGACCTTGCTGTGGAACTCGCGGGCCGCGCTCAGCGCGCAGGCGACGACGCGGTCCTTGAAGGAGTTGGTGGGGTTGGTGCTGTCGTCCTTGACCCACAGGTTGTCGATGCCCAGCTCGCGGCCGAGGTTGTGCGCCTTGAGCAGCCGGGTGAACCCGGGCTCCATGTTGGGGCTGTCCTCGATGTCGGCGGGGACCGGCAGCAGCGCCTTGTAGCGCCAGATGTTGCGCGGACCGGCCTCGATCTCCTCGCGGGTGACCTGCGGGAAGTCGTAGGCGATCTCGAGGGGGCCGAAGCACTCCGGACACGCGTAGTGCGGGCCGAGCTCGACCTGGTGCCCGCACTCGCGGCAGGCCAGGGCGGTGGCGTTGCCGAACGCGCCCTCGCGCAGGGTCTGGCCCTCGGTGACGGGCTCGGCGGTGGTGACGGCGCTCATGAAGTCCTCCTTCTCATCTTCCCCGGCGCGACGGTCGCGGTCCGGGCGGAATTAGCACCGTTTCCACGATCCGATCCCGATGTCCGGGAGGCGGAGGCTCGTGGCGGTTGCCGGGACTTCACTGGGCCGTTCCCTCAGTCCCTCTTGATGAGCTGGTCGGAACTCTACGGGGTGCCGTCTCAGCATGTGCACACAGGTTCCGCGATGTGGACCCGCGGCGGCGCGCCGCTGTAACGCGGTGTCCGCGACTGTTCTGCGGTGCTGCAGCACCGCAGAACAGCGGTGGACACCGCGTTACAGCAGGCGGGGCGGGATTCGGCGCGCCCGTCAGGCGCGGGACTCCCGGGCGTCGGCGGTGAGCTGACGGAGCAGGTCGAGCACGCCGTCCGGGCCGGGTACGACGACGTCCGCGTGCTCCATCAGCGCGGACTCCTCGTCCGAGGCCGAGCAGACGAGCAGCGTGGGCATCCCCTCGGCGGCCAGCGCGGAGACCGCCTCGAACGCTTCCAGGTCGCCCAGGTCGTCGCCGGCGAACAGGAAGCCGCCGGCGCCCACCTCCTCGACGATGGTCCGGACCGCCTGGCCCTTGTCCATGCCCGGCGCCCGCACCTCGATGACGTGCCGGCCGGGCTCGAGCACCAGGTGGTTGCGCCCGGCGAGGTCGCGCAGCAGCGGCAGCAGCCGGGCGTACGCCGCGTCGGGCTCGGACAGGCGCCGGGTGTGCACGGCGTGCGCGAGCCCCTTGTCCTCGACGTACGCGTCGGCGGCGCCGGCGGTACGCAGCGCGCGCGGCAGGTCGCGGAGGAATGCTGCGAGTCCGGCGGGCGGGCGCGGGGAGATGATCCGGCGCTTGCTGGAGCTCCAGCGCTCGTTGCCGTACTGGCCGAAGAGGTAGAGCTCCTTGCCGGCGTCGCTGATCGCCTCGCCGACCTCCTCGAGACCCCCGAGGACGAGCGCCTGGCGCGCCGGCCGCCCGGTGACGACGGCCACCGCGGCGACCTGGGTCGCCAGGTCGGCGAGCACCTCGCCGGCGTCGGGGTGGATGTGCGCCTGCTCGGGGTCGTCGACGATCGGCGAGAGGGTGCCGTCGAAGTCCAGCCCGACCACCGTCTCGGCGGCCGCCCGGACGAGGGCGGCCCAGCGCTGCTCCCCGGCCGTCGAGGTGAACTCCATGGGGTCAGCCAACCAGCCCCGCCGCGGGAGCGGGCACGGGGTCCAGCGTCAGCCGAGCTCGCCGGTGAGCACGACCGTCAGCCGGTCGAGCCGCATGGCGCCGACGGCGGGCGCGGTGCGCTGGATGCCGAGGTCGAGGGCGAGCAGCTTGGCGGCGCGGGCCAGCCGCGGCGGGTGGTAGACGGTGGTGGCCGGGATCGTGCCGTACCAGTTGTCGGAGCCGACCACCATCCACCCGGCGTCGGTGGCGCTGGTGGCGACCCGGCCGGCGAGGCCGGAGATGCCGGAGTTGTTGTAGACCTCGACGTAGACCTTGGCGCGGTCCACCGGAGGCGGCTCCGGCTTGGGGTCCTTGCGCAGGGTCTCCGGGGCCTCGGGCGTCGCGGGGGCGCTCGGCGAGGCGTCGGCGACGATGCTCACCTTGCGCTCGGTCGGCTCCCCGCCGCGGGTGGCGACGAAGGCGATCGCGGCCATCGCGACGGCGATGATGCTGAGCATCACCACGGGTGAGGGGAAGAGCAGCCCGCGCTGGCGCATCGCGGTCTCAGACCTCGAAGCCGAGGCGGCGGGCCGAGCGCTGACGCTGCCGGGCGGCGCGCAGCCGGCGCAGCCGGCGGACCAGCAGCGGGTCGGCCTCGAGCGCCTCGGGACGGTCGATGAGGGCGTTGAGCACCTGGTAGTACCGGGTGGAGCTCATGTCGAACTTCTCGCGGACCGCGGTCTCCTTGGCGCCGGCGTACTTCCACCACTGCCGCTCGAACTCGAGGATGTCGCGGTCGCGGTCACTGAGGGTCGAGGGAGCCTCGGCCTCGTGGCCGTGAAGGGCGTTCGCGGCGTCCATGCGATGTCTCCCAGGAAAGGCGGTGCGCGGGTCGAGCTGTTGCGGCACCACTGTAGACGTCGAACCACACCGGTGTCATTCGACCTGCCGAGGTCGTCGTACGAGGTGTCGGATCCGCGTAGGGTCCCGTCATGGCCGACACCGTCCGCTGGGGCATCCTCGCCACCGGCAAGATCGCGCACGCCTTCGCCCACGACCTCGCCCTGGTCCCCGACACGGAGATCGCCGCCGTGGGATCGCGCCGGATCGCGGCGGCCGAGGAGTTCTCCGCCCGCCACACCGGCGGCGCCGCGACCGCCCACGGGTCCTACGAGGAGCTGGTCGCCGACCCCGCCGTCGACGTCGTGTACGTCGCCACGCCGCACGCGCTGCACCTCGAGAACGCCCGGCTGGCGTTCGCGGCCGGCAAGCACGTGCTCTGCGAGAAGCCGCTGACGCTGACCACCCAGGACGCCGAGGAGATGGTCCGGCTGGCGCGGGAGCGCGGGCTGTTCCTGATGGAGGCGATGTGGATGGCCTGCCACCCGGTCATCCGCGCGCTCCGCGAGCGGCTGCACGCCGGCGACTTCGGCACCCCCCGGGCACTGCGCGCCGAGCTCGGGTTCGCGGTCGACGCGCCCCCGGAGGACCGGATGTTCAACCCCGCGCTCGGCGGCGGCGCGCTGCTCGACATGGGCGTCTACCCGCTGACCTTCGCCCACCTGATGCTCGGCGAGGCCGAGTCGCTGAGCGCCCAAGCCGGCCTCGGCCCCACCGGCGTCGACCTCGACGTCGCCGTCGCCGGGAGGTACGCCGGGGGCGCCGTCGCCACCATGACCGCGTCGATGACCGGGTGGTCCTCGTGCACGGCCGCGATCGCGACCGACCGCGGGCGGATCGAGCTGCCGTGGGAGTTCAACCACCCCCGGCACGCGACGTACACCGAGGTCGGGCCGGACGGGCCGACCCACCCGCAGCGGATCGCGGGCGCGGAGCCGGTGATCGGCCAGGGCTACGGCAACGAGATCGCCGAGGTGGGCCGCTGCCTCCGCGAGGGGCTGCTGGAGAGCCCGCTGGTGCCGCACGCCCAGACGCTCACCCTGATGCGGCAGATGGACGCCCTGCGCGAGCAGATCGGGGTCCGCTACGCGGCGGACGCGTGAGGGCGCCACGCGTGCACAGCAGCGCGGCGGCCAGCCCGGCGTGCACGGCGGCGCAGCCCCGCACCACGAACGGCAGCGTGACCGCGGCGGCGAGCCCGATCGCGAGCAGCAGCAGGCTCTCGGCCTGCTGGCCCTCGCCGAGGCCGAGCAGCGCGGCGAGGGTCTCGTCGTCGCCCTCCTGCGGCACCCACCGCTGCCAGCACCAGTAGGTCAACCCGCCGCCCGCCACGGCCCACCACGTGACCGTGACGGCGAACGCCGCGGTCCCGGTCACCAGCGCGAGCACCGACCAGAGCAGGTCGAGCCAGGTCTGCGGGTCGCCCAGCGGGGTCGCCGTGCGCCGCAGCCAGCCGGCGCCCGGCCGCGCCGCGGCGTACGACGCGGGCGGGACATCGGCGCCGAGGAGCCGGGCCATCCGGACCCGCTCCAGCTGGGCGAGCCCGCGGGCGACGTACGCCGTCCCGGCGAGCACGAGCACCCCTACGGGCGTGAGCAGCAGCGCCGTCCCGACCGAGACGCCGACCACGGCGACCACGAACGAGACGACGGCCAGCACCAGGGCGGACAGCACGTAGGCGGTGTCGTGCACGAGGCGGGTGGAGGCGGCGGTCATGGCTCCACGCTAGGGACGGCCGGGGGCGGGTACAGGGGCGCACGCCCGCCGCCCGGAGGTGGTGCCTGCACCACCCGCGCACGGTCCGTGCACCGGGACGAGGATCGAGTGACTAGGGTGAGAGCCGTGCCGAACAACCTGGTGATCGTCGCCAACAGGCTCCCCGTGGACCGGGTCGAGCAGGCCGACGGCTCGGTCGGCTGGCGTCGCTCCCCGGGCGGCCTGGTCAGCGCGATCGAGCCGGTGATGCGGGCCAACGACGGCGTCTGGGTCGGCTGGCCGGGCGGCACCGACCAGGACCTGGCGCCGTTCGAGGACGACGGCATGAGCCTGGTCCCGATGTCGATGACCGCCGCGGACATCGAGGGGTTCTACGAGGGCTTCAGCAACGGCACCCTCTGGCCGCTCTACCACGACCTGGTCGCCAAGCCGGAGTTCCACCGCGAGTGGTGGGAGTCCTACGTCGCGGTCAACCACCGGTTCGCGGAGAAGGCCGCCGAGCTCGCCGCCGAGGGCGCCACCGTCTGGGTCCACGACTACCAGCTGCAGCTGGTGCCGCGGATGCTGCGCGAGCTCCGCCCCGACCTCCGGATCGGCTTCTACCTGCACATCCCGTTCCCGCCCGGGGAGCTGTTCCAGCAGCTGCCGTGGCGCCGCGAGCTCCTCGAGGGGCTGCTCGGCGCCGACCTCGTCGGCTTCCAGCTGCCGGGGGCGGCGCAGAACTTCGTCCGGCTGGTCCGCCAGCGGGTCGGCCACAAGACCCACCGCGACCTGGTCTACCTGCCCGACGGGCGCACCGTCCGGGCGAAGGCGTTCCCGATCTCGATCGACGCCAAGGGGTACGAGGAGCTCGCGAGCTCCGCGCCGGTCGAGCGCCGCGCGGCCGAGATCCGCGAGGCGCTGGGCAACCCGCGCAAGGTCTTCCTCGGCATCGACCGCCTCGACTACACCAAGGGCATCTACGCGCGGCTGCGCGCGTTCAGCGAGCTGATCGTCGACGGCCACTTCGACGTCGAGGACGCCGTGTTCGTGCAGGTCGCCGTGCCCTCGCGCGAGGAGGTCGAGCAGTACCGCATCCTGCGCGACGAGATCGACCGCCTCGTCGGCCGGATCAACGGCGACCTGGGCCGGATCGGCCGCCCCGCGATCAGCTACCTGCACTCGTCGTACCCCCGCGAGGAGATGGCCGCGCTCTACCGCGCCGCCGACATCATGGCCGTCACGCCGTACCGCGACGGGATGAACCTCGTCGCCAAGGAGTACGTCGCGTGCCGCGCCGACAACACCGGCGCGCTGGTGCTCTCGGAGTTCGCCGGCGCCGCCGACGAGCTGCGGCAGGCGTGGCTGGTCAACCCCTACGACATCAACGGCATGAAGTCGGCGATGCTCGAGGCCTACCGGGCCGAGCCCAAGGAGCTGACCCGGCGGATGCGGGCGATGCGCCGGACCGTCACCCAGCACGACGTGGCGGCCTGGGCCGACAGCTTCATGACCGAGCTGTCCGACGTCCGCAGCTCGCACGGGAAGGCCGTGCGGCCCGCGAGGCGGTCCTGACGTGCTGGAGATCTCGACCGACCCCGCCCGGCTGGACGTCGACACCGTCCACCGCTGGCTCTCGACCGACGCCTACTGGGCGCTCGGCCGGCCCCGCGAGGTCGTCGAGACCTCGATCGCCAACTCGCTGTGCTTCGGCGCGTACGACGACGAGGTGCTCGTCGGTTTCGCCCGGCTGGTCACCGACCGCTCGACGTTCGCCTGGCTCTGCGACGTGTACGTCGCCCCGGAGCACCGCGCCCAGGGCATCGGCACCGCGCTGATGGACGCGATCGACAAGGAGCTGGTCGGGCGGCACATCAAGCGGGCGCTGCTGGTGACCACGTCCTCGCCCGGCCTGTACGCCCGCTACGGCTACGCGCCGATCTCCGACGACTCCACCTGGATGGGCAGGACCTACCAGGGCGGCTGAGCGGCGGGTACGTTGCGGCCATGGACCTGATCCCGAAGCCCGGCCAGGTCGTCTCGGCCGCCGGCAACGTCGCGCACCTGGTCCTCGGTGGCGGGGTCGCCGACCTGCGCCCGATGCCGCGCACCCTGGTCGAAGAGGGTCCGCTGCGCGAGGTCCACCACTACCGGCCGGCCGCCGGGGTGCGCCAGCAGGGCGACCCGGTGCTGCTGGTGACGCCGCTGGCCGCGCCGGCGCGCTGCTACGACCTGCGGCGCGGCTGCTCGCTGGTCGAGCACCTCGTCGCCGCGGGACGCCCGACGTACCTCGTGGAGTACGGCGAGGTCGACGTCCGCGACCGCGAGCTCGGGATGGAGCCGTGGGTCGACGAGGTCGTCCCCCGCGCGATCGAGGCGGTCTCCGCGCACGCCGGCGGCCGGCCCGTGCACCTCGTCGGGTGGAGCCTGGGCGGGATCCTCGCGCTGCTGACCGCCGCGGACCGGACGGACCTGCCGATCGCCTCGGTCAGCGTCGTCGGCTCCCCCACCGACGTCTCGCAGGTGCCGCTGGTCGCCCCGCCGCGGCCGCTGCTCGACCCCACGGAGGGGCGGGACCTGGTCGCCCGCGGCTTCCAGGTGGCCGGCGCGGTGCCGGGGGTGCGGTGGGCGGTCCGGCTCCCGTCGTTCCAGCGGCTCGTCGCGAAGCCGCTCGCGGTGGCGGCCCACCTCGACGACAGCGAGTTCCTCGCGCAGGTCGAGGCGGTCGACCGGTTCACGGCCGCGATGGCGGCGTACTCCGGCCGCGCCTTCGGGCAGCTCTACCACCGGTTCGTGACCGGCAACGCGCTCGTCGGCGGCAGCATGGAGCTGTCCGGGCGCACCATCACGCTGTCCTCGATCACCGCGCCGGTGCTGGTCCTCGCCGGCACGACCGACGGGATCGCGCCGGTCGCCGCGGTGAAGGCCGTGGTGCAGCACCTCGCCGGCGCGCGCGACGTACGGTTCGAGATCGTGCCCGGCGGCCACCTCGGCATGCTCACCGGCCGGGCCGCGCGGACCGCGACCTGGCCGGTCCTCGACGAGTGGTTCGAGGAGTGGACCTCGAGCGAGCCGGTCGCCAAGGCCGCCGCGAAGAAGAAGCAGGCGAAGAAGGCCGCGGCCCGGAAGAAGGCGCCGGACGCGACCCCGCGCAAGGCCGCGGGCAAGCGGGCGCCCGCCGCCCGCACCGCGCCGTCCCCCAAGGCGATCGGCGCCAACCCCAAGCGGCGGTACGGGTCGGGTGGGTCGCGGTCGCTGTCGCCGTGAGTGGGGGGTGAAGGTTTCCCCGGTGATCCGGGGAAACCTGATGTTCTCAGGGGAAATTCCGGCCGAGAACGTCCGGTTTCCCCGGTGATCCGGGGAAACCCCCCGCTACCCTCCCCGCCATGCCCACCACCCAGCAGGCCACCCTGCCCCGCAGCGTCCGGGCGGGGTACGGGTCGGGGTCGGTGGCGACGGGGGCGTTCGGGACCGTCCCGGGGCTGATGCTGCTGCCCTACCTCACCGACGAGGTGGGGATGGCGGCGGCCGCGGCGGGCGTGATCGTCTTCCTGCCGAAGGCGTGGGACGTCGTCCTCAACCCGATCGCGGGCCGGATCAGCGACCGCACCGTCGACCCCCGGGGCGCGCGCCGCCCGTGGCTGCTCCGCGCGGGCATCGCGCTGGCGGTCGCGTTCGCACTGCTCTTCGCGGCACCCGAGACGTCCACCGGCCTGGAGGCCGCGTGGGTGCTGGTTGCGTTCCTGGCCTGCGCGTCGGCGTACGCGTTCTTCCAGGTGCCCTACGTCTCGATGCCCGCCGAGATGACCGCGTCGTACGACGAGCGCACCCGGCTGATGACCTGGCGGGTCGCGATCCTGGCGCTGACCATCCTGCTCGCCGGCGCCACCGCGCCCGCGATCCGCGACGCCGTCGGCGGCCGTGACGGCTACCGGCTGATGGGGCTGGTGATGGCCGGCCTGATCCTCGTCGGCGTCGTCGGGGCGTACGTCGGCACCCGCCGCGCGCCGCTCGGCACGGTGCATCCGGGGGCGGGCACCCTGCGCGACCAGCTTCGGGTGGTCGCGGGCGCGCGGGACTTCCGCATGCTGCTCACCACGTTCGTCGTCCAGGCGCTCGCGGTCGGGTGCATCCTCGCCGGCGTCGACTACCTCGCCGAGGACGTCCTCGACAGCACGGGCGCGGTCACCGCCCTGTTCGCCTGCTTCGTCGCGCCCGCGCTGCTGCTGACGCCGGTCTGGGCGGCGTTCGGCCAGCGGGTCGGCAAGAAGCGCGGGTACGTCGTCTCCTCGCTGCTGCTCGCGCTCGGCTCGCTGGTCTCGGTGCTCGCCGACGCCGCCCCGGCCGCGGTGCTGTTCGCGGCGGTCGCGGTCAGCGGCGTCGGGTACGCCGGCTGCCAGGTCTTCCCGATGGCGATGCTCCCCGACGCCGCGGCGGTCGACACCCAGCGCACCGGCGAGAACCGGGTCGGCGTCTACACCGGCGTCTGGACCGCCGGCGAGACCTTCGGCTTGGCGCTCGGCCCCGCGGTCTTCGCGGTCGTGCTGCAGCTCGGCGGCTACCGATCCGGCTCCGGCGTCGCCCAGCCCGGCTCGGCGGAGACCGCGATCGTGCTCGGCTTCGCGCTGCTCCCCGCCGTCCTGGTCCTCGCCAGCCTCTGGTGGCTGGCGCGCTACACGCTCGAGGCCGACGCGGTCGAGGAGGAGGCGGTGCCGGCATGAGCGACGCGCTCGCCCGGCTCAAGGAGATGCAGGCCGCGGACCTGCCCGTCCACGGCGGCCGCACGCTGGCCTACGTCTACGACTCGGGGCTCGCGGAGGTCGACGAGGTCGGCCGCGCCGCCGTCGCGGCGTACGCCGGCTCCAACGGGCTGGACCCCACCGCGTTCCCCAGCCTGCTGCGGATGGAGAACGACGTCGTCGGGTTCACCGCCGACCTGCTCGACGCCCCCGCGACCGCGGTCGGCACCGTCACCTCCGGCGGCACCGAGTCGGTGCTGCTCGCCGTGCAGGCCGCGCGCGACGGCAGCCCCTCGGTCGCCGCCCCCAGCATGGTGCTGCCCGACACCGTGCACGCCGCCTTCCACAAGGCCGCGCACTACTTCGGCGTCGAGGCGCGGCTGGTGCCGGTCGGCCCCGACCTCCGCGCCGACCCCGCCGCGATGGCCGCGGCCACCGACGACAGCACCGTGCTCGTCGTGGCCAGCGCGCCGTCGTACGCCCACGGCGTCGTCGACCCGGTCACCGAGATCGCCGCCGCGGCCGCCGCCCGTGGGATCCGCTGCCACGTCGACGCCTGCATCGGCGGCTGGGTGCTGCCGTACGCCGCGCGGCTGGGGCGCGCCGTACCGCCCTGGACGTTCGCGGTCGAGGGCGTCACCTCGATCTCCGTCGACCTGCACAAGTACGGCTACGCGCCCAAGGGCACCTCGGTGCTGCTGCACCGCACCCCGGAGCTGCGGCGCCCGCAGTTCTTCGCGTCCGCCGCCTGGCCGGGCTACACGATGCTCAACTCCACGATGCAGTCGACCAAGTCCGGCGGCCCGCTCGCTGGCGCGTGGGCGGTGCTGCGGACCCTCGGCGACGACGGCTACCTGCGGCTGACCCGCGACGTCCTCGAGGCGGTCGACCGGATCGTGGCGGGGATCGCGGCGATCCCCGCGCTGCGGGTCGTCGTCCCGCCCGACTCGACGCTGGTCGCCCTCGCCACCGACGGCAGCTGCGACGCGTTCACGGTCTGCGACGAGATGGCGGCGCGCGGCTGGTACGTCCAGCCGCAGATGTCGTACGCCGGCGGGCCGGCCACCGTGCACCTCTCGGTCAGCGCCGCGACGCTCGCGTCGGTCGACGACTTCCTGGTCGCGCTGGCCGAGGCCGTCGCCGCGGCGGTCGCGGCCGGACCGGTCGCGGTCGACCCCGGCGTCGCGGCGTACATCGCCTCGCTCGACCCGGCCACCCTCACCGACGCCGACTTCGACGGCCTGCTCGCGGCCTCCGGACTGGTCGGCGGCGACGGCGGGGACGGCGCCGGGGACGACCTCGCGCTCCCCGACCGGATGGCCGAGGTCAACGCGATGCTCGACCTGGCCTCCCCCGCGATGCGCGAGGCGCTGCTGGTGGCGTTCCTGGACCGGCTGTCGCGGCCGGTGCGGGCCGTCGGCTGACGCCGGATCGGGTACCGGGACGCATGACCACGACACCTGGCGAGCCCGCACCCGACCCCGACATCGTCCCGAGCGGCGACCCGGTCCCGATCGACCCCGGGCCCGCGCCCGGCGAGGACCCCGGCGTACCGCCCTTCGAGCCGGACACCCAGCCCGCGCCCGCCTGATCCCTCCGACCGGCCCGCCGGGTCACGCCGGCGCCGGCGGGTCCACCGCGTGCCGCTCCAGGTAGGCGGTCACCATCGTCGCGCCCTCGGCCACCAGAGCCGGGTCGCCGTCGCGGCGGTGCTCGTAGGCGAGCTGGAAGACCCGGTCGCCGACCTCGACCGCGAGCTCGACGACCTGGTCGGTGAGCGTCGGGAGCGCGAGGCCCGCGTCCACGGCGTACGCCCGGAGCAGGCGCGCGACGCGCGCGTTGTGCTCCCGGCCGAACTGCGCGACGGCGGCGTTGGTGCGCCCCCGCAGGTAGAGCTCGACGAACGCCGGGCGCCGGTCGTAGACCGTGACGAACGAGGCCAGCACCGTGCGCACGACCTCGGCCACGGTGGGCGCGCCCAGGTCGGCGAGGTCGGCCAGCACCTGCTCGTCCATCTCGGCCATGTCCCGCTCGGCGAGGGCCAGCAGCACGGCGTCCTTGTCGGCGAAGTACTGGTAGAGCGACGCGACGGGGACCGCCGCGACCCGGGCGATCTCCCGGGTGGTCAGCGCCTCGACCCCGCGCTGGACCACGAGCGTCGCGGCGGCGTCCAGGATCCGCTCGACCCGCATCCGGCTGCGCTCCTGGATCGGGACCCGGCGGCGGGCGGGGAAGGACTCCTCGACCGGTGCGGACGACATGCTCCAGAGTGTAGGGTCCGGAGCCGAACCTGACACATGTTCACTTCTTGCCGCCGGGAGCCCCCATGCCGCTGCCCCTCGCCCCCGACCCGGGCCTGTCCCGCCGACTGCTGCTCGGGGGCGCCGCCGGCGCCGCGACCGTGCCGCTCGGCGTCGGCGCGCTCACCGAGGCCGAGGCGCTCGGCCGCCAGGGGCGCCTCCCCCGCACGGCCGACGTGGTCGTGGTCGGCGCCGGCATCTCCGGGCTGGTCACCGCGCAGAAGCTCGCCCGCCGCGGGGTCGACGTCCTCGTCGTGGAGGCCCGCGGCCGGGTCGGCGGGCGGGTGCTCAACCACCGCCTCGAGTCCGGTGGGGTGATCGAGGCCGGCGGCGCGTTCGTCGGGCCGACCCAGGACCACATCCTCCGGCTGGCCCGCGAGCTGAAGGTCCCGACCTTCCTCGAGCACAACACCGGGAGCAGCGTCTACGTCTCCGGCCTGACCGGCCGCCTCGAGTACACCGGCACCGTCCCGCCCGACCCCACGATCCTCGCCGACGCGGCGATCCTGCTCACGCTGATCGACCGGTACGCCGCGGAGCTCGACGTCGAGGCGCCCTGGGACCACCCCCGCGGCGCGGAGTGGGACGCGATGAGCCTCGGCGAGTTCATCCGCCGCCAGACGCTGAACCCGTCCGGTGTCGGCACCCTGATCGATGCCTGGACCCAGCCCGGGTTCGGCGCCGACCCCGACGAGCTCTCCCTCCTCTTCGTGCTCTGGTACGTCGCGTGCTCGGGCAACGAGCGGAACGTCGGCACCTTCTCCCGCAACTCCGACACCGCGAACGGCGCCCAGGAGCGCCGCTTCGTCGGCGGCTCGCAGCTGATCCCCCTCCGGCTGGCCAAGCGGCTCGGGGACGTGGTCGCCCTGCGCGCGGGCGTGGAGCGGATCGTGCAGAAGGACCACCGGGTGCACGTGCACACCCGCCGCGGGACGGTCGTCGCGAAGCGGGTGGTCGTGGCCGCCCCGCCGCCGCTGGTGCTCGACATCGACTGGTTCCCGCGGCTGCCGACCCGGCGCCAGCAGCTGCTCCGCAGCCTCGACATGGGCCGGCTGATGAAGTGCGACGCGGTCTACCGCACGCCGTTCTGGCGCAAGGAGGGGCTGACCGGGTTCGGCATCAACGACTCCGGCGCGGCCCGTGCGGTCTTCGACAACTCCCCCCGCGACGGCAGCCCGGGCGTGCTGCTGGCGTTCGTCGGCGGCTCGACCTGGCGCACCTACGGCACGATGAGCAAGGACCGGCGCCGCCGGCACGTGCTGGAGGGGTTCGCCGCGATGTTCGGCGAGCAGGCGCTGCGCCCGATCGAGTACACCGAGCAGGACTGGACCCGCGAGCGCTGGACCCGCGGCGGCCCGACCGCGTTCCACGCGCCCGGCACGATGGTGCAGCTCGGCCCGGTGATCCGGAAGCCGTTCGGCCGCGTGCACTGGGCCGGCACCGAGACCGCGACGTACTGGTCGGGCTACATGGACGGCGCCGTGCGCGCCGGCAAGCGTGCCGCGACCGAGGTGCTGGAGCGGCTGTGAGGCGCCTGCTCCCCTGGCTGGCCGCTCTCGCCCTGGTGCTGCCGCTCGCTACGGTCCCGGCGGCGGCCGCGCCGGCCGCGCCCGCCGACCGGGAGGTCTGGGACACCGCGGTGTTCTCGCGCGTCCCCGCACCCGGCTACCCGGCGTACGTCCACGCGCACACCAACGGCCGGGTCTACGCCGGCACCTACGTCAACAGCGGGGCGACCGGCGTGCCGTCCCGGGTCTTCGAGTGGTCGCGCCGCGGTCAGCTGCTCCGGTCCTGGCCGGTCCCGAGACAGGTGCGCGACGGCTCCCACGGCGTCCAGGTCGCCCAGCAGACCCGCGGCGGGAGGCTGGTGGTCCTCGAGACCTCGACCCGGACGGTCCGCACGCTCGACGTGCGCACCGGGCGGTGGCGGCGGATCGCCCGCTTCCCCGACGGCGCGGTGCCGAACTACGCCACCTGGGGTCCCGACGGCGCCCTGTACGTCACCGACTACCACCAGCCGGTGATCTGGCGGCTCGCCCGCGGGTCCCGCACGCCCCGGCCGTGGTTCCGCTCGTCCGCACTGGAGGGCACCGACTTCGGCACCACCGGCATCCGGTTCCGCCCCGGACGCCGCGACCTGGTGGTCTCGCAGCAGGCGGTCCTCGACGGCTCGCAGCTCCCGGTCTCCGGCGCCCTCTACTCCCTGAAGGTACGCCGCAGCGGCGCCCCCGGGCGGCTCGCGAAGCTCTGGACCTCCGGCGCCCTGGAGCTGCCGGACGGCTTCGGCATCGGCCGGTCCGGGCACCTCTACGTCGCCCTGCTCGGCACCAACCAGATCGTCGAGCTCACCGCCCGCGGGCGCGAGGTCGACCGGTTCCCGGACCTGCCGCTGACCGGCGAGAACGGCTCCGCCATCCCCTTCGACACCCCGTGCAGCGCGACCTTCCTCGGCACCCGCGTGCTGGTCGCCAACCAGTCGGCGATCGCGGGCGACGCCGACCACCAGGCGATCCTCGCCGTCGAGGTCGGCGAGCGCGGGCGGGCGCCGTACCTGCCCGGAGCGCGCGGTTCGGCCGCTGACCCGCAGCTGTCACGACCACCTAGAGTGCCCGCGTGAGCGCGCTGGCCGGACTCGTCGAGCAGGACCTGATGGCACCCGACTGGGCGGCGGCCCTGGCGCCGGTGGACGAGCAGGTGGCGGAGCTGGGCCGGTTCCTGCGCGCCGAGCTCGCGGCCGGGCGGCCCTACCTGCCCGCCGGCGAGCACGTCTTCCGCGCGTTCCGCCGCCCGCTCGCCGACGTCCGCGTGCTGGTGGTGGGCCAGGACCCCTACCCCACCCCGGGCCACCCGATCGGGTTGAGCTTCGCGGTCGACCCGCACGTGCGGCCGGTGCCGCGCAGCCTGGCCAACATCTACCGCGAGCTGCGCGACGACCTCGGGGTGGAGCCGCCCGCGCACGGCGACCTCAGCGCCTGGGCGGACGCCGGGGTGATGCTGCTCAACCGGGTGCTCACCGTGCAGCCGGGGGCGTCCGCGTCGCACCGCGGCAAGGGCTGGGAAGAGGTCACGGCGTGCGCGATCGAGGCGTTGGTACGCCGGGGCGGGCCGCTCGCCGCGGTGCTGTGGGGCCGGGACGCGCAGAGCCTGAAGCCGGCGCTCGGCACGGTCCCGTGGGTGGAGTCGGCCCACCCGTCCCCGCTCTCGGCCAGCCGCGGGTTCTTCGGCTCGCGGCCGTTCAGCCGGGTCAACGCGCTGCTGGTGGAGCAGGGCGGCGCGCCCCTCGACTGGCGCCTGCCGATGGAATAAGGTTGAAAGTGAAACCATTTGGAGTGGACATGACCCCCGCCGCCCGGATGCCCGCGCTCTACCTCGGGCACGGCGCCCCGCCGCTGCTCGACGACCCGCTCTGGTCGGGGCAGCTGGCGTCCTGGGCAGCCGACCTGCCCCGCCCGACCGCGGTCCTCATCGTGAGCGCGCACTGGGAGTCGGCCCCGGTCAGCCTCTCCGCGAGCGGCGCCCCGCTGGTCTACGACTTCGGCGGGTTCGCCCCGCGGTACTACCAGATGACCTACGCGACGCCGGACGCCTCCGCGCTCGCGCGCCGGGTCGCGGGCCTGATGCCGGCCGGCGAGCCGGTGCACCAGCACACCTCGCGCGGGCTCGACCACGGCGCCTGGGTGCCGCTCACGATCATGTACCCCGGCGCCGACGTGCCGGTGCTGCAGATGTCGCTGCCCACCCACGACCCCGAGCGGCTGATGCGAATCGGCCAGCGGCTCCGCCCGCTGCGCGAGGAGGGCGTGCTGATCGTGGGCTCCGGCTTCCTGACCCACGGACTGCCGTTCCTCACCGACTTCCGCATCGACGCCGCGCCGCCCGGCTGGTCGACCGACTTCGACGCCTGGGCCGGCGAGGCGCTCGCCCGCGGCGACGTCGACGAGCTCGCCGACTACCGCGCGAAGGCGCCCGGGATGCCCTACGCGCACCCCACGGTCGAGCACTACTCGCCGCTGTTCGTCACCCTCGGCGCCGCCAGCGACCCCGGCGAGCCGGGCGCGCAGGTCGTCGACGGCTTCTGGATGGGCCTCTCGAAGCGGTCCCTGCAGGTCGCCTGACCACTCCTCGGACAGTCGCGACCGGTTCCTCAACTGCGATCCCGGCCCGCCGATCAGGCCCTCGTGCGGCGGTCGCCGGTCCTCGGAGACCGAGACGGCGCCGCCGTCGACATGGGGGCGACGGCGGCGGCGCAGCGGCGATCGCTGCACCACCACCCGGGACGGGAACCGATCGGTCCTCCGCGACGTCCACTCCTCGTGCGTCGCGCCAGCCTGCTGCCCCTGTCGGTCCTGCTCGGCCTCGTGCTCGCGCCGTACCCCGAGCGCCCGGCCTCGGCGTCCTGCGCCGCGCCGTACCTCGAGGTCGGCGAGAGCCCGGTCCTCGAGCGCGGCGCGGCCCGCACCGTGCGGGGTCGGGCCTTCGTCGACGGCTGCCAGGACAGCATGAGCTGCACGATCTCCTTCGGCTGCCAGTCCTGCGAGGACGACGACCCGCCGCCCGTCCCTGCGCAGGACGTCGCGCTCGAGCTGCGCCAACGTGGTCGCACCTTCGAGCTCGGCACGGCCGATGCGGGCGAGGACGGCCAGGTGACCTGGACGGTCGACCTGCCCGCCGGCGTACGACGCGGTCCCGCCCGGCTGGTGGCGGACGGCGCGAACCCGGTGCCGGTCCGGGTCCGCTGACCGCCGCGACCGGCGTCAGCGGATCCCGGTGCGCCGCATCATCTTGAGCCCGGAGAGCATCCCCTTCACGTGGTCCTCGTAGTCCTGGCCGGGCCGCGGCATCATCACCTGCTTCTTGAGCACCGCGAGGTTCTGCACGTCGGTGTACTTCAGCAGGCCCTGGTCGCCGTGCCGGGCGCCGACGCCGGACTGCTTCACCCCGCCCGACGGCGTGCCCTTGGAGGCGTACGCCGTGGCGAGCGCGTCGTTGACGTTGACGTTGCCGGCCTCGATCCGCCGGGCGACCGCCTCGGCGCGCGAGATGTCGCGGCCCCACACCGAGGCGTTGAGCCCGTAGTCGGTGTCGTTGGCGAGCGCGACCGCCTCGTCGACGGTGCGGTAGCGGTGCAGCGCGACGACCGGCCCGAAGGTCTCGGTGACCCCGCAGACCATGTCGGTGGTGACGCCCTCGAGCACGGTCGGCTCGAAGAACGCCGGGCCGAGGTCGGGCCGCGGCTTCCCGCCGGTGACCACCGTGGCGCCCTTGGCGACGGCGTCCTCGACGTGGCCCTGCACCCGGCGCATGTGGTCGACGGAGACGAGCGAGCCGAGCTCGGGGCCGAAGTCGTACGCCGCCCCGATCCGCAGCTTCTCGGTCGCGGCCACGAACGCGGCCTTGAGCTCGTCGTACCGCGAGTCGGGCAGGTAGATCCGCTCGATGTGCATGCAGATCTGGCCGGTGTTGCCGAAGACGCCGAACAGGGTGCCGGCGACCCACTCGTCCACGTCGACGTCGTCGAGGACGATCATCGGGTTCTTCCCGCCGAGCTCGAGGCAGCAGCCGATCAGGTTGCGCCCGGCGCGCTCGCCGATCACCCGCCCGGTGGCGGTGGAGCCGGTGAACATCACGTAGTTGGCGTGGTCGATGAGCGTCGGCCCGACGTCAGGACCCTCGCCGCAGACGACCTGGAACAGGCCCTTCGGCAGGCCGGCCTGCTCGAGCAGCGAGATCCCGTAGAGCGGCGACAGCGCGGTCTTGTTGTCGGGCTTGAGCACCACCCCGTTGCCGGCGATCAGCGCGGCGACCGCGTCGGAGAGCCCCGTGGCGAAGGGGAAGTTCCAGGGCGCGATGATCCCGACGACGCCCTTGGGCTGCCGGATCTCGGTCGAGGAGGACAGGAACGGCACCGGCCCGCCGCGCTTGGTCGGCGCCAGCACCTTGGGCGCCCGCTTGAGGTAGTGGCTGATCACCATCGGCGGGTCGCAGGTCTCCTCGATCGCCATCCGCCGGTTCTTGCCGCTCTCGGCCTGGATCAGGTCGGCGGTGGTGTGCGCGTTGTCGACGAGCAGGGTGTGCGCACGCTTGAACACGGCGAGCCGCTTGGCCAGCGGCCACGCCGCCCACTCCCGCTGGGCCGCCCGCGCCGCGGCGTACGCCTGCTCGATGTCGGCGGGGGTCGACTGCGGGAGGTCGACGAGGTGCTCGCCGGTGTAGACCTCGGTGAGCTTCCAGGTGCCGCCGCTGGTCGACGGGACGCGGGCGACGAGCCCCTCGAGGAAGGCGTCGGTCAGGCTCGCGGGCCGGGTCACGCGGTGGGGGGTCTGCGGGATGGTGGTCATCTCAGCTCCGTCCGAGCACGAGCTCGGCGCCGCGCTCACCGATCATGATCGCGGGCGCGTTGGTGTTGCCGCCGGTGATCGACGGCATGATGGAGGCGTCGCAGACCCGGAGGCCCTCGACGCCGCGGACCTTGAGGTCGGGGGTGACGACCGCGAGCTCGTCGACGCCCATCCGGCAGGTGCCCACGCCGTGGTAGACCGAGGTCGCCCGGTTCAGGATCGCGTCGCGCAGCGCCTGGCCCTGCAGGTCGGTGCCGGGGTGGATCTCGCTCTTCACGGCGCCGCCGAAGGCCGTGCCGCCCATGATCTCCCGCACCATCTCCGAGCCCTCGCCGAGGACCTCGAGGTCGGCGGGGTCGGCGAGGTACTGCGGGTCGATCAGCGGCGCCGCGGTCGGGTCGGCGGAGGCCAGGCGCAGGGTGCCGCGGCTGCGGGGGTAGATCAGCGTGGCGAGCACGGTCAGGGCCGGCCGCTGGTCGACGTCGTGGCGGATCGGCGCGTCCTGGTTGGGCGAGACGTAGGCCCAGGGCAGCAGGTGCAGCTGCAGGTCGGGGACGTCGGCGGCCTGCGAGGTGCGTACGAAGCCGACCGCCTCGAAGACCGAGTTCGCGAGGAACGTGGTGCCGGGCCGCACCACCTCCTTGGCGATGCCGCGGCCGAAGAAGAAGGCGTTGCCCCGCAGCTTCGAGGACGTGGTGTGGAAGGTCATCGCGTGGAACATGTGGTCGTGCAGGTTGTCGCCGACCGGCAGGTCCGCGACCACGTCGATGCCGTGGTCCTTCAGGTGCTGGGCGTGGCCGATGCCGGAGAGCATCAGCAGCTGCGCCGAGCCGACGAACCCGGCCGAGAGGATGACCTCCTTGCCCGCGCGGACCGTGCGGCGGGCGCCGTTCTTGTCGGTCACCTCGACGCCGGTGGCCCGCCCGTTCTCGATGACGACCTTGCGCACCAGCACCTGCGACTGCAGCTGCAGGGTCGGCGGCGCGAGGTGGTGGATGTAGCCCCGCGAGGCGCTGTAGCGCAGCCCCTGCGCAGCGTTCTGCTGCATCCGGCTGACGCCCTCCTGCGACTCCCCGTTGTAGTCGTCGAGGACCTTCACGCCCAGCGCGTCCGAGGTGGCCTGGATGAACTGGAGGGTGCCCTCCTGCGGGTGCTCGTTGCGGGTCACCCGGATCGGGCCGCCGGCGCCGCGGAAGGAGCTCTCCCCGCCCTCGAAGTCCTCCATCTTCTTGTACGCCGCGTTGACGCTGTCGGCGTCCCAGCCCGTGCAGCCCTCGGCCGCCCAGGAGTCGTAGTTGGCGCGGTTGCCGCGCACGTAGACCATCCCGTTGACCGAGCTCGAGCCGCCGACGACCTTGCCGCGCGGGACCGGCATCGTCCGGTCCAGGATGTGCTTCTGGGGGGTGGAGTAGTAGCCCCAGTCGACCCGCTTCTTGATCTCCGGCACCGAGTGCATCGGCCCGATCATCCCCGGCTTCTTCGTCAGGAACTGCTCGTCGCTCTTGCCCGCCTCGAGGACGATCACGCTCGCGCCCGACTCGGCCAGGCGGCCGGCGATCGCGGCGCCGGCGCTGCCCGAGCCGACGACGACGTAGTCGGCTTCGTTGCGGTAGGGGGTCTTCGACATGGCCGTCCTCGAGTTCACATACTGCGGGAATGTGTCGTGGGCCACGATACGACATGAACTGCAACCTGTTCTAGTTCTCCGAGGGTGCACGATGTCCCCGTGCAGATCCTCTCGATCCAGTCCTCCGTCGCGTACGGCCACGTCGGCAACTCCGCAGCGGTCTTCCCGCTGCAGCGCTTGGGGCACGAGGTGTGGCCGGTGCTCACCGTCCACTTCTCCAACCACACCGGGTACGGCGCGTGGCGCGGGCCGCTGCTCGCGCCCACCGACGTCGCCGACGTGATCGCGGGGATCGCCGACCGCGGCGTGCTCGGCGAGGTCGACGCGGTGCTCTCCGGCTACCAGGGCGACCCGGCCGTCGGCGCGGTCATCCTGGACACCGTCGCCCAGGTCAAGGCGCTCAACCCCGACGCGATCTACTGCTGCGACCCGGTGATGGGCGACGTCGGTCGCGGGATGTTCGTGCGGCCGGGGATCCCGGAGTTCATGCGCGACACGGTCGTCCCGCAGGCCGACGTGCTCACGCCGAACCACTTCGAGCTCGACTTCCTCGCCGGCCGCACCACCACGACGATGGCCGAGGTGCTCGACGCCGTCGACGAGGTGCGCGACCGCGGACCCCGCGACGTGCTGGTCACCAGCGTGCTGACCGCCGACGGCGCCGCGGACCACCTCGACGTGGTCGCCGTCTCCGACGAGGGCGCCTGGGCGGTGACCACGCCGCTGCTGCCGATCGCGCCCAACGGCTGCGGCGACGTGACCGCCGCGCTGTACCTCGCCCACCTGCGCAGCACCGGCTCCCCCGCCGCCGCGCTCGGCGCCACGACGTCGACGGTCTTCGCGATCCTGGAGCAGACCATCGCCGCCGGCACCCGCGAGATCCAGCTGGTCGCCGCCCAGGAGGCGATCGCCCACCCGCCCGCGAGGTTCGAGGTGCGGCAGCTGCGCTGAGCGGCCGCCGCCGCGGAGCCGCCTGAGCCGCCGCCACCGCCGCCGGGGACGTCATACGAGCTGGTCGTGATGGCCGCCGGATCGCATGACGTCCCGCGGGACGTCGTACGAGCTGGTCGCCATCGTGACCGATTCGTATGACGTCCGGCGGGCGTCCGCGACGCGGTGGAGCCGCCTGAGAGAATCGAACTCTCGACATTCGCATTACAAGGGCGATGCTCTACCAACTGAGCTAAGGCGGCGTGCCGCCCTCGGGCGGCCGGGCCATGCTAGTGGCCCCCCGGCTCAGCTGAAGAAGCTGCCGCCGCCGTCGACGCTCAGCGTCACGCCGGTGACGTAGGAGGAGTCGGGCCCGGCCAGGTAGACCGCGGCCCGGCCGACGTCGGTCTCGGCGTCGCCGACCCGGCGCAGGGACAGGGTCCGCACGACCTTCTCCAGCTCCTCGGGGTGCTCGTCGAAGTGCGAGCGCGCCCCGTCGCTGAGCACGAACGGCGCGAGGTTGTTGACGGTGATCCCGTGCCGGCCCCACTCGCGGGCCGCCACCCGGGTCAGGCCGCCGATCGCGGCCTTGGACGCGATGTACGCGCCGAACCCGGCCAGGCCCTGCGGCTCGGAGCCGGAGCGCAGGTTGATCACCCGGCCGCCGCCGTCGGTCTCGCGCAGGTGCGGGAAGCAGGCCCGCATGAAGTACAGCGTCGCCTTCGGGCCGGTGTCGAGGACCCGGTCGAGGTCGTCGTCGGTGGTCGCCTCGAACGGGCCCGCGCCGCGTGCGTCGATGGCGTTGTTGACCAGCACGTCGACGGTGCCGAACCGCTCCACCACCTCGGCCACGCACGCGTCCACCTGGGCGGAGTCGCGGATGTCGCAGCGCACCGCGAGCACCGCGGCGTACGACGACAGCTCGGCCGCCACGGTCTCGGCGGCCTCGGCGTCGATGTCGACGACCGCGACGTGCGCGCCCTCCTTGGCCAGTGCCCGGGCGATGCCGGCGCCGACGCCGCGGCCGGCGCCGGTGACGACCGCGATGCGGCCGTCCAGGACGCCGGTCAGCTCATCATCCCGTCGATGGCGAGCACCTCGCCGGTGACGAACCGGGCGCTCGGGGAGGCGAGGTAGCCGATCGCCTCCGCGACCTCCTGCGCCGGGATCGCGCCGGGCATCTGCATGAACAGCCGCTCGGCGATCCGCGGCTCGAGGTCGGTCGGGTAGCTCTCCGCCACGTGCGCCACCATCGGGGTGTCGATGGTGCCGGGGCACACCGCGTTCACCCGGATCCCGCGCGAGACCAGCTCGAGCGCGAGGTTCTTGGTCAGCTGCGTGAGCCCGCCCTTCGAGGCGCCGTACGCCGCGGCGTACGGCTGCGGCACGCGCCCGGCCACCGACGAGACGTTGACGACGCAGCCGGGCCCGACCTCGAGCAGCGGCAGCGCGGCCTGGGTGAGCAGGAACGGGCCCTTGAGGTTCACCGTCAGCACCCGGTCCAGCTCGGCCTCGCTGATCTTCTCGAACCGGCCGAACTGCACGATGCCCGCGACGTTGGCGAGCACGTCGATGCGGCCGTGCTGCCCGCAGACCTCGATCGCCGCGTCGACCGACGCCTTGTCGCCGACGTTGCACGCGACGTACGTCGTGCCGTCGGGGACGGTGGTGTTCACGTCGAGGCTGAAGACGGTCGCGCCGGCGTCGCGGAACATCGTGGCGGTCGCGTGGCCGACGCCGGACGCGGCGCCGGTGACGACGACGACGCGCGGCTGGTCGGTGGGGGTGCTGGTCATGCCGGGACGGTAGCAGCGGAACTAGAACCCGTTCTAGGTTTCCGGCGGCGCCACACGGCCCGGGACTTGGTGGTCCGAACGACGGCCCGCGACGCTGGTCCCATGACCGCCCAGCCCCCCGGCCACCTGCTGCACGAGCCGCACCACGACGGCTCGCCGACGTACCTCGAGCACGAGTCCCCCTCGCTCGGCTGGCCGGTCAAGGTCCGGGTCCGCACCTGGGCGGGCGACCCGGTCGAGTCGGTGTGGGTGCGCACGACGTACGACGCGGAGCCGACGTTCCACGCCTGCGGAGTCGTCTCGCACGAGGAGCACGCGGTCTGGTGGGAGGGCGAGCTGCCGGTGCACAACCCGGTGACCCACTACCGGTTCCTCCTCGCCGACGCCGACGGCAACCAGCGCTGGCTGACCGCCGCGGGCGTCGTGGAGCACGACGGGCCGGACACCTTCGACTTCCGGGTGACCGTCCACGAGCCCGCGCCGGACTGGGGGCGCGACGGCGTGGTCTACCAGGTCTTCCCGGACCGGTTCGCCCGCTCGGCCGCCGCCGACGAGCGCCCGGTGCCCGACTGGGCGGTCCCGGCGGAGTGGCACGACGAGGTGGTCTTCGAGGGCAGCGACCCGCACACGCCGCTGCAGTACTTCGGCGGCGACCTCGACGGCGTCGTCGAGCACCTCGACCACGTCGCGGCGACCGGCGCCACGATCCTCTACACGACGCCGGTCTTCCCCGGGGAGAGCAACCACCGCTACAACGCCTCGACGTTCGCCGGCGTGGACCCGCTGCTCGGCGGCGACGCGGCGTACGCCCGGCTCAGCAGCGCCGTGCACGAGCGCGGCTGGCGGCTGCTCGGCGACCTCACCACCAACCACACCGGCGACACCCACGAGTGGTTCGTGCAGGCGTCGGCGGACCCGGCGTCCCCGACGCGGAGCTGGTACTACTTCAACCACGACGGCAGCTACGAGTGCTGGCTCGGGCACGGCACGCTGCCGAAGCTCAACCTCGCCGACCCCTCGCTGCGCGCAGCGATGGTCGAGGGCCCCGACTCCGTCGTGGCGCGCTGGCTGCGGCCGCCGTACGACGTGGACGGGTGGCGCATCGACGTCGCGAACATGACCGGCCGCCTGGGCGCGATCGACGTCAACAACGACGTCGCGCAGGCGGTACGCCGGACCGCGGCCGCCGAGCGGCCCGACCCGCTGGTGATCGGCGAGCACAACCACGACGCGTCCGGCGACCTGGACGGCGACGGCTGGCACGGGACGATGAACTACTCGGGGTTCTCCTGGCCGGTGTGGTCGTGGCTGCGCGACCCCGAGTCGCCGGCGCGCTCCTTCGGCCGGCCGCTGCCGGTGCCCCGGCGGACCGGCCCGCTGGTGCACCGCACGCTGCGGGAGTGGCTGGCCCGCTACGGCTGGCTGGCCGCGTCGACCTCGTGGAACATCCTCGGCTCCCACGACAGCGCCCGGATCCGCACGGTCACCGGCTCCGGCGAGGTGCACCGGGTCGCGGCCGGGCTGCAGTTCACCCTCCCCGGCGTACCCATGATCTTCGCGGGCGACGAGATCGGCCTCGAGGGCGTGCTCGGCGAGGACTCGCGGCGCCCGATGCCGTGGGACCGCCCCGAGCTCTGGGACCGCGCCACCCTCGCGGCGTACGGCGCGCTCGCGGCCGCCCGCCGCGACCACGACGCGCTGCGCCGCGGCGGGCTGCGGTGGGCCCACGTCGACGACGACACGATGGTCTTCCTGCGCGAGCACCCCTCGGGCTCGGTGCTCGTCTGCGCCCGCCGCTCCGCCGGGCCCGCGCTCGACCTCCCCGCGGGTCCGCTGGGCCTCACCGACGGGTCGCTGCTGCTCGCCACCGAGGGTGACGGCCCCGACCTCCGGGACCGCCGCGGCGTCGTACGACTGCCTGCCGGCGGCCCGGGTCTCTGGATCTGGCGCCTCTGAGGGGGTGACTGGGACCCGGGGATCGCCTGAGAACATCAGGTCTCCCCGGTTCACCGGGGAGACCGCCCACTGAGGAGCAAGAACGACGATGACCCACGACGACCTCCGCGCGACCCTGGACGAGATCTTCGCTGCTCGAGATCGGGAGGACATGGCCCCCACCATCGAGGCGTTCACCCGGGTCCTGGAGCAGCACCCGAACGATCCGGCCGTGCTGTACGAGGTCGGCGGGGCGTACGACACCGACGGGCAGGAAGCGGTCGCGGCCGAGTACTACCGCCGAGCGATGGACGCCGGGCTCGAGGGCACGTGGCTGCGTCAGTGCTACCTGCAGTACGGCAGCACGCTGCGCAACCTGGGGCTCTTCGACGAGAGCCTCGCCCTGTTCGACGAGGGGATCCGGCGGTTCCCCGAGTCGGAGTCGCTGGTGCTGTTCAGGTCGCTGACGCTGCATGCGGCGGGGAGGCCGAGTGCTGCCCTCGGGTCCGTGCTCCAGCTGGTCGCCGACAAGTTCCGGACCGACGAGGTGCTCCGCTACGAGGCGGCGCTGCGCGGGAACGCCGCCTACCTGGAGTCGCTCGACGCGGATGCTCCGGCGGGTGCCGTGATCAGACGGTGATCAGGCAGCCGTCCGCGGCTTCCAGCCCAGCGCCGGAGCCACGTGCGTCGCGAAGCTCTCGAGCACGTGGGCGTTGTAGTCGACGCCGAGCTGGTTGGGCACGGTGAGCAGCAGGGTGTCGGCGGCGGCGATCGCCTCGTCCTCGGCCAGCTCGCGGACCAGCTGGTCGGGCTCGGCGGCGTACGTCCGGCCGAAGCGGGCCGGGCCGCCCTCGAGCATGCCGACCTGGTCACGGCTGCGCGACTCGGCACCGAAGTACGCCCGGTCCTCGTCGCTGACCAGCGGGAAGATGCTGCGGCTGACCGAGACGCGCGGCTCGCGGGCGTGGCCCGCGGCCTTCCAGGCGTCGCGGAACAGCTGGATCTGCTCGGCCTGCAGCTGGTGGAACGGCACGCCGGTGTCCTCGGTGAGCAGGGTGGAGCTCATCAGGTTCATCCCCTGCTCGGCCGTCCACTCCGCCGTACGCCGGGAGCCGGCGCCCCACCAGATGCGGTCGCGCAGCCCCTCGGAGAACGGCTCGACCCGCAGCAGCCCGGGCGGGTTCGGGAACATCGGTCGCGGGCTCGGCTCGGCGAACCCCTCGCCGCGCAGCACCTCGAGCAGCACCTCGGTGTGCCGCCGCGCCATGTCGGCGTGGTCGGTGCCCTCGGCGGGCTGGTAGCCGAAGTAGCGGAACCCGTCGACCACCTGCTCCGGTGACCCCCGGCTGATGCCGAGCTGCAGCCGGCCGCCGGAGATCAGGTCGGCCGCCCCGGCGTCCTCGGCCATGTAGAGCGGGTTCTCGTAGCGCATGTCGATGACGCCGGTGCCGATCTCGATCCGGCTGGTCCGGGCGCCCACCGCGGCGAGCAGCGGGAACGGCGAGGCGAGCTGGCGGGCGAAGTGGTGCACCCGGAAGTACGCCCCGTCCGCGCCGAGCTCCTCGGCCGCGACGGCCAGGTCGATCGACTGCAGCAGCGCGTCGGCGGCCGACCGGGTCTGCGACTGCGGCGACGGCGTCCAGTGACCGAAGGACAGGAACCCGAAGTTCTTCATGCCCAGCCAACGCCGGTTGAAGCGTCAATCTTCCCTGGCCGGACCCCGGCCCGGGTCCTAGGGTGGCGGGCATGCCGCTGCGCATCGTCGCCAGCCGGCCCGACCCGGCGATCGTCACCCTCCCGTGGTCCCTGCCGCTGGAGGAGTGGACCGACCAGCACGTCGTCCCGCTCCCCCGCGGGCTCTCCCGCCACGTCGTCCGGATCGTGCGCCTGGGCACCCGCACGTACGCGGTCAAGGAGACCGTGGCGGAGATCGCCTTCCGGGAGTACCGGCTGCTCCGCGACCTGCACCGCCTCGGGCTGCCCGCGGTGGCGCCGCAGGGGGTCGTGACCGGCCGCGTCGACGCCCACGGCGAGGAGCTGCCGGCGGCGCTGCTGACCCAGCACCTGCGGTTCTCGCTGCCCTACCGCAGCCTGTTCGCCCACGGGCTGAGCGCCGACAGCCTCCCGGCGCTCGTCGACGCGCTGGTCGTGCTGCTGGTCCGGCTGCACCTCGCCGACTTCTTCTGGGGCGACGTCTCGCTCTCCAACGTGCTGTTCCGCCGCAACGCCGGCGGCTTCGCGGCGTACCTCGTCGACGCCGAGACCGGCGAGCTGCGCTCCACGCTGTCGCGGCAGATGCGCGAGTACGACCTCACCATCGCCACCGAGAACGTCTTCGCCGAGCTCCTCGACCTCCAGGCCAGCCGCTCCCTCGACGCCAACGTGGAGCCGCACGACATCATCGCGTTGATCCAGGAGCGGTACGCCGCGCTCTGGGCCGAGCTCACCGACGTCGAGGAGTTCCACACCGGGGAGATGTGGCGCATCGAGCAGCGCATCGAGCGGCTCAACGACCTCGGCTTCGACGTCGACGAGCTCGACATCATCACCGACTTCGACGGCGACCGGGTCCGCATCCAGCCCAAGGTCGTCGAGCTCGGACACCACCGCCGCGAGCTGCAGGCCCTGACCGGGCTGGACGTGGAGGACGCGCAGGCCCGCCGGCTGCTCAACGACATCGCCGCGTTCACCGCGCACCACGACCTGGGCCGCGAGGACCGCAACCTGGTCGCCTACCGCTGGCTGGTCGACGTCTACGAGCCGCTGGTGGAGATGATCCCGGACGACCTGCGCGGCAAGCTGGAGCCGGCCGAGTTCTTCCACGAGGTGCTGGTGCACCGCTGGTACCTCTCCGAGCGCGCCGGCCGCGAGGTCGACATCCGCGAGACCGCCGCCGACTACATCGCCAACGTGCTCGTCACCAAGCCCGACGAGGTGGTCACCGCCGAGTCCGCGGAGGCGGTCGGGGACGTCTGAGGCGGGGGGACGATTCACCGGTCGACCGGTGAATCCTCCGCTTGACCGACGAAGCTCCATCGGTCAAGCGGAAGGTTCGTCGGTCAGGTGCGGCGTCCGTCCCTAGGCTGCGTCCCGTGGCCGACAGCGCGCGCGAGATCGAGAACCTGCTCTACCTCTACGCCGAGCGCATCGACGCGGGCGACTTCGACGGGGTCGCCGACCTGTTCGCCCACGGCCGCATCCACGGCCAGGAGGGCGGTCCGCCGGGCGCGGTTTTCGAGGGGCGCGACGCCGTACGCCGCCTGTACGGCGCCACCACGCGCCGCCACGACGACGGCACCCCCCGGACCCACCACGCCGTCACCAACGCCCGCATCGACGTCGACGAGGACGCCGGCACCGCGACCTGCTCCTCGCGCTACCTCGTCGCGCAGGCGACGCCCGAGCTGCCGCTCCAGGTGATCGTCACCGGCCGCTACCGCGACACCTTCCACCGGCTCGAGGGCCGCTGGTGGTTCGACACCCGCACGATGTACGTCGACCTGGTCGGCGACCTCTCCCACCACCTGCCGCCCGGCCTGCCCCTCTGACCGCCCCGGACGCGACCGGCATCGGGGCCCTCGGGATCACGGAGACTCGGCGGCCGCCGGGTCCGAGCGGACCAGCGACGGGGCGCCGGAGGCGATGACCGACCCGGACTCGAGGACGTGGACGTCGTCGCAGACGCCCGTCACCCGGTCCAGGTCCTGCTCGGCGAGGAGGATCCCGCGGCCCTCGGCGGCGAGCTCCCGGAGCAGGTCGCCGAGCGCGCGGGTCTCGATCTCGTCGAGGCCCGAGGACGGCTCGTCGAGGAGCAGCAGCCGGGGGTTGCCGGCGAGGCAGCGCGCGAGCTCCAGCAGCCGGGCGGTGCCGGTGGGGATCGAGTCGGCCCGCTCCTGGGCGTAGGACAGGATGCCGACCCGCTCGAGCAGCGCGTCGACGTTCGCGGCCGCGGGCCGCACCCACCCGACGAGGCCGCGGTGGAGGTCGACGGCGACGCGGACGTTCTCGCGGACCGAGAGGGCGCCGAACGCCTCGAGCCGCTGGACCGCGCGGCCCATCCCGCGCCCGGCGCGGCGGTGCGCCGGCAGCCGGGTGACGTTGCGCCCGTCGAAGCGCACCCGCCCCGTCACCGGGCGCTGGAGCCCGCTGATCACGTTGAAGCAGGTGGTCTTGCCGGCGCCGGCCGGCCCGATCAGGCCGGTGACCCGGCCCGACTGCGCCGCGAAGGTGGCGTGGTCGACCGCCGCGACCCCTGCGAACTGCACGACGACGTCGTCGACCTCAAGGAGCGACATGAGCGGCACCTGCCTCGGGTCGGTGAGCGGGACACACTCCTCCAACGAGGCACGCCGACGAAGGTGACGCAGCCCACAGGTGACGCGGTCAGCGGCGGGCGCGGGCCTCCGCGATCGCGTACAGGGTGACGCTGGCGGCGACGCCGGCGTTGAGCGACTCCACCTGGTTGACCATCGGGATCGAGACGAGCTGGTCACAGGTCTCGGCGACCAGGCGGGAGAGCCCGCCGCCCTCGGCGCCGACCACCAGCACGATCGGGCCGTCGGCGAGGCCCTCGGGCGAGACGAGCTCGGGCAGGGTGACGTCGCCGTCGGCGTCCAGCCCGACGACCATGCAGCCCGCCTCCTGGTAGGCCTTGAGCTGGCGGACCAGGTTGACCGTGCGGGCGACCGGGGTGCGGGCCGCGGCGCCGGCGCTGGTCTTCCAGGCCGACGCGGTCATGCTCGCCGCGCGCCGCTCGGGGATGAGGACGCCGTGCGCGCCGAACCCGGCCGCGCTGCGCACGATCGCGCCGAGGTTGCGGGGGTCGGTGACCTGGTCGAGGGCGACGATCAGGGGCGGCTCCTCCTGGGCAGCCGCAGCGTCGAGGAGGTCGTCGGGGTGGGCGTACTCGTACGCCGGGACGCGCGCCGCGAGTCCCTGGTGCACGGCGCCGCTGGTCATCCGGTCCAGCTCGCCGCGGCCGACCTCGAGGAGGCTGACGCCGCGCTCGGCCGCCAGCGCGAACGCCTCGCGCAGGCGGGCGTCGCGCTCGGCGCCCTCCGCGACGTACAGGCCGCTGACCGGCACGCCCTCGCGCAGCGCCTCGACCACCGGGTTGCGGCCGGCGATCCACTCCGCGTCGCCGCCGGTGCTGCGGCGCCGGGGCCGCGCCGGTGCGGACTTGTCGGACTTCTTCGCGGCCTTGTACGCCTGGTGGTAGGGCCGGTCCGTGGCCTTCGGCGTCGGGCCGCGGCCCTCGAGGCCGCGCTTGACCCGGCCGCCGGACCCGGCGGTCGGCTTCTTGGCGGTCTTGCGGATGGCGCCCTTGCGGCTGGAGTTGCCTGGCATCAGATCAGTGTCCACTTCGGTCCGTCGGGGGTGTCCTCGACCTCGATGCCGGCGGCCTTGATCCGGTCCCGGATCGCGTCGGCAGTGGCGAAGTCCTTGGCGGCGCGCGCCTGCGCGCGCTGCTCGAGGAGGCCGGCGACGAGGGCGTCGACGGCACTGGTGAGCTTGTCGTCGTCGCCCGGCGCTGCGCCCCACGCGGGGTCGGCCGGGTGCAGCCCGAGCACGTCGAGCATGGCGAGCACGCCCGCGGCCACGGCCCGCGCGCCCGCGTCGTCGCCGGCGCCGAGCAGTCGGTTGCCCTCGCGCACCGCGTCGTGCAGGACCGCGACGGCAGCGGGGGTCGAGAGGTCGTCGTCCATCGCCTCGGCGAACGCCGCCGGCACCTCGCCGGTGGCGGTCGCGCCGGCACGCCCGAGGAAGCCCTCGATCCGGCGGAAGCCCTGCGCGGCCTCGTCGAGCGCCTCGAAGCTGAACTCGACGTGGCTGCGGTAGTGGCTCGCGACCAGGTAGAACCGCAGCTCGATCCCGCGCACCCGCTTGAGCACCTCGGGGATGAGCAGCGAGTTGCCGAGCGACTTGCTCATCTTCTCGCCGGCGGTGGTGATCCAGGCGTTGTGGAACCAGTACGACGCGAACGGGTGCCCCGCGGCGCGCGACTGGGCCTGCTCGTTCTCGTGGTGGGGGAAGCGCAGGTCGACGCCGCCGCCGTGGATGTCGAACGCCGGGCCGAGGTACTTGCCGGCCATCGCCGAGCACTCGATGTGCCAGCCCGGGCGGCCCGGGCCCCAGGGGCTCGGCCAGGACGCGGTCTCCGGCTCGGCGGGCTTGCGGCCCTTCCAGAGCGCGAAGTCGCGCGGGTCGCGCTTGCCGCGCGGGTCGGCGTCCTCGGCGGCCTCCATGTCGTCGAGGCGCTGCCGCGTCAGCTCGCCGTACGCCGGCCAGCTGCGGACGTCGAAGTACACGTCGCCGGAGCCGTCCGCGGCGGCGTACGCGTGCCCGCGCTCGATGAGCACCTCGATCATCGAGAGCATCTCCGGCACGTGGCCGGTGGCCAGCGGCTCGTACGTCGGCGGCGCGACGTTGATGGCGGCGTACGCCGCGTCGAGCTCGCGCTTCATGTCGTAGGCGAGGTTGTACCAGGGGCGGCCCTGCTCGGCGGCCTTCGCGATGATCTTGTCGTCGATGTCGGTGACGTTGCGGATGAACGTGACCTCGTAGCCGGACCGGCGCAGCCAGCGCTGCAGCACGTCGAAGCCGACCGCGCTGCGCACGTGACCGACGTGCGGCTCCGACTGCACGGTGAGGCCGCAGAGGTAGAGACCCGCCTTCCCCTCCTCGAGGGGGACGAAGTCGCGCACCTCGCGCGTCGCGGTGTCATAGAGCCGGAAGGTCACCCCCCGAGTCTAGAAGTTCCCCGGCGCTGCGGCGGCATCGCGGGATCGTGTGACTCATGGGACAGGAGTGACTCGTCGGCGTACCGTGGCCGGGTGCGTCTCCCCCTCGCCGTCCTCGCGACCTCCGTGGCCGTCCTCGCCCCGCTCGCCGCGGTCCCGCCCGCGGGTGCGGCCGACGCCTCCTCGGCGCCCCGGGCCGCCGCTCGCACGGTCGCCCACGCCGACTGGGACACCGGGGCCGAGCTGCGCGCCGGCACGACGAAGGGCACGAAGGTCGCTCGCGGCCGGGTGGTGCTGACCGACCCGGTCGCCGCCCGCCGCGTCGGCGGCACCCGGTACGACGCGGGCCGCTGGACCTCGCCCTGGACGACCCCCGGCTTCGGGCTCACCGAGCTGATCCCGTCGTGGGAGGCGACCACCCCGCGCGACTCCTGGATCGAGGTGCGGGTGCGCGGCCGCGCCGCGGACGGCACCCGCTCGAGCTGGGACGTGATGGGCCGCTGGGCGTCCGGCGACAAGCACGTCGAGCGGACCTCCGTCTCGGGCCAGGACGACGACCTCGCGCGGGTCAACGTGGACACCTGGGACGTCGCGGCCGCCGCCGGCCTGACCTCCTGGCAGCTCCAGGTCACCCTGTTCCGCCGCGCCGGCGCGACCAGCAATGCCCCGTCGCTCGACGCCGCCGGGGCGGTCGCCTCGCGGCTCCCGGGGACGGACGCGCCGACCTCCCGGCCGGGCCCCGGCCGCGGCATCGTCCTCGACGTGCCGCGCGCCTCGCAGATGGTCCACGACGGCGACTACACCCGCTGGGGCGGTGGCGGGGAGGCCTGGTGCTCACCGACCGCCACCTCGATGGTGCTGGGCTACTACGACGCGCTGCCCCGGCCCGCGGCGTACTCCTGGGTGCCGCGCGGGCACGTCGACCCGTACGTCGACCACGCCGCCCGGATGACCTACGACCACGCGTACGACGGCACCGGCAACTGGCCGTTCAACACCGCGTACGCCGCCCCGCTCGCGGGCCACGCCCTCGTCACCCGGCTCGCGTCGCTGCGCCAGGCGGAGAAGCTGGTCGCGGCGGGCATCCCCGTCGTCGCCTCGATCTCGTTCGGCGCCGGCGAGCTCCGGGGCGCGCCGATCTCCGCCACCAACGGCCACCTGCTGGTGATCGTCGGGTTCACCGACTCCGGCGACGTCGTCGTCAACGACCCGGCCGCCTCGAGCCGCGCCGGCGTACGCCGCACCTACGACCGCGGCCAGTTCGAGGACGCCTGGCTGCCCACCTCGGGCGGGCTCGTCTACGTCATCCGGGACGACGCGCACCCGCTGCCGAAGGGCTCGCGCGGCGCCTGGTGAGGCCCCCGGCGTCAGCCATGGGGTGACGAAGCCCCCGCACGCCGAGTCGGCGCTTGTGTCCGCCTGCTCCGCCCGGGTTGGTCTCGCCGCGCCCGCCGAGACCCCGAACACCAGCGCCGACTCGGCGTTCTTGGCCTCGCCCGCACGGACGCGGTCAGACCCCGTAGCCGCCGTCGACGTCCAGCTTCTGGCCCGAGATGAAGCCGGCGCGCGGCGAGGCGAGGAAGCACACGGCCTCGGCGACGTCGGTGGCGTTGCCGAAGCGGCGCATCGGGATGTTGCGCCGGGTGATGGCGAGGGCCTCCTCGGACAGCTCGCCGTCCTCGATCAGGCGCGCGGCCATGCCGTCGGTGAGCATGCCGGGGCCGACGGCGTTCACGCGGACGCCGTACCGCCCCTCCTCCGCGGCGAGCGCGCGCACCATCGCCTCGACCGCCGCCTTGGGGGCCGATGAGAGCCCGTCGCGCACGGGGTATCGGGCGGTGGCCGCGGTGGTCACCGCCACCACCGAGCCCTCGGTACGGTGCAGGTGCGGCAGCGCGGGCTGGACGACGGCGAAGAACCCGGCGGCGTCGGCGGCGAGCTGCGCGGCCATCTGCGCCGGCGCCACCGCGGACAGGTGGGTCATCGGCACGTGCGGGCCGGCGGCGTACACCACCGTGTGCAGCCCCCCGTGGTCGGCGGCGGCCCGGTCCACGACCGTGGCGGCCTCGTCGGCCGACCCCAGGTCGAGGGGGTACGCCGTGGCGGCGACGCCGTGCTCGCGGGCTGCGGCTGCCGCCGCCTCCCCCGCCTCCGGGCGGGACCGGTAGGTGAGCGCGACCGCGGCGCCGCGGCTCGCGAGCATCCGCACGATCGCGAGCCCCAGCCCGCCGCTGCCGCCGACGACCAGCGCGGCGCCGGGGCGGCCGCCGAAGTCGGCACCGAAGCCGGCACCGAGGCCGGCACCGAGGCCGGAGGGATCCGTCATCCGTCGCTCACCGAGACCTCCACCTCGTGCCACCCCGTCGCGCCGTCGGGGACCGTCTCGCTCACGGCGCCGGTCTGCACGGCGCCGTCCAGGTCGGTGGCCCGCACCCGCAGCACGTGGTCGCCGGGCTCGAGCGTGGTGGTGAGCGCCCACTGCACCCAGGTGTCGACGCTGGGGGTGCGGGCCAGCTCGGTCCGCTGCCACGCGCCGCCGTCGACGGAGACCTCGACGGACTCGATGCCGGTGTGCTGCGCCCAGGCGACGCCGGCGATCCGGACCTCGCCGGCCTCCAGGTCGTCGCCGGAGCGGGGGACGTCGATGCGCGAGGACATCTTGACCGGCCCGAGCTCCGCCCAGCCCTTGGTCGTCCAGAACGCCTCGAAGTCCTCGAAGCGGGTGACCTCGAGGTCCACGACCCACTTGGTCGCCGAGACGTAGCCGTACAGCCCGGGCACGACCGTGCGCACCGGGAAGCCGTGGTCGATCGGCAGCGGCCGCCCGTTCATCGCGACGGCGAGCAGCGCGTTGCGGTCGTCGGTGAGCGCCGCGAGCGGGGTGCCGCAGGTCCACCCGTCGTCGGAGGTCTGCTTGACGGCGTCGGCGCCCTCCTGGACGCCGGCCTCGGCGAGCAGGTCCGCGACCCGGACGCCGCTCCACCAGGCGTTGCCGATCAGGTCGCCGCCCACCTCGTTCGAGACGCACGCGAGCGTCACCCAGGCCTCGGTGAACTCCCGCTCCACGAGGTCGGCGTAGCTCAGCACCAGCTCGCGGTCGACCATCCCGTGCACCCGCAGCGACCAGTCCTTGGGCTCGATGACGGGGACGCCGATGCCCGCGTGGATCTGGTAGAAGTCGTCGGTCGGCGTCATCCACGGCGACACGCCCTCGACGCCGACGCGCGCCGCGGGGGGCACCCGCGGCGCGGTCACCCCGGTGAGCTTGAGCAGTCCGCGGGCCTGCTCGACCCGGCGCCGGCCGCTGCCGACCACCCGCCCGACGGCGCCCACGACCACCGCCGCCCCGGCGACCAGCCCGGCGCGGACGAGGAAGACGCGGCGGGTGTGCGCGAGGCTCTCGTCGCGTCCGGCCGCCCCCTGCTCGGGGCGGGCCCGCCGCAGCGGCTCCGTGAGCAGCGAGAGGCAGACCAGCCAGGTCACCAGGCCGGCGGCGACCGGGACGAAGTCGACCGGCTGCTGGTTGCGCTGGGCGACCACGGCCGCGGCGCCGATCGCCGCGAGCACCGCGAACACCACGGCCGGCGCCCACCAGCTGCGGCGCGCGAGCCGCCCGGCCCACGCGAACAGCCCCGCGAGCACCAGCACGATGACCAGCACCAGCACCGGCTTGTCGAAGGCGCCGAGGTAGTCGATGGCCCGGTCGACCAGCGGGCCCGGCAGGTGCTGGATGACGACCTCGGCGACGGCGACGACCGGCGACTCGCGCACGGTGAGCGCCATCGCGACGGCGTAGCTGGTCGCCAGTCCGGCCAGCCCCGCCGCGAGGCCGGCGAGCGACCACGGGCGCGAGGTCTCCACACCCCCGATCATGACGCACGGCATGATCAGCGCGTGCCCACCCCTCCCGCCGCACCCGTCCCCTTCCGCACCGGCATCGGCACCGACGTGCACCGCCTGGTCGACGGCGTACCGATGCACCTGGCCGGGCTCGCCTGGCCCGACGAGCCCCAGGGTCTCGAGGGGCACTCCGACGCCGATGTCGCCGCCCACGCCGCCTGCGATGCGCTCCTCGCCGCGGCCGGCCTCGGCGACCTCGGCTCGAACTTCGGTACGTCGGACCCCGCGTGGGCGGGTGCGTCCGGGGCCAGCCTGCTCGCCGAGACCGCGCGCCGCGTCCGCGAGGCCGGGTACGCCGTGGGCAACGTCGCCGTCCAGGTGATCGGCAACCGCCCGCGGCTCGGCGCCCGTCGCGCCGAGGCCGAGGCCGCGCTCTCCGAGGCGGTCGGCGCGCCGGTCTCGGTCTCCGCCACCACCACCGACGGGCTCGGGCTCACCGGCCGCGGCGAGGGTGTCGCGGCGATCGCGACGGCCCTGGTGGCGGTGCCGGCGTGAGGACCTCCGACGGCCTCGAGCTGCACGTCACGACGTACGGCGCCGAGGACGCCCCGGTCGCCGTCGTCCTCGCCCACTGCTGGACCGCCGACGAGGAGGACTGGCACTACCAGGTGCGCGACCTGCTCGCCCGGTTCGGCCACGGCGTCCGGATCCTCACCTGGGACCACCGCGGCCACGGGCGCTCGGAGCGGGCGCCGGAGGCCGCCTGCACGATCGAGCACCTCGCCCGCGACCTCGGCGAGGTCGTCGACCGGTACGCCCCGCACGGCCGGCTGGTGCTGGCCGGGCACTCGATCGGCGGGATGACGCTGATGGCGCTGCCGGAGGTGCGCCCCGACCTCGTCGAGCGGACCGCGGGGCTGCTGTTCGTCGCCACCTCCTCCGGGCGGCTGGGCACGGTCACCCTCGGGCTGCCGGAGCTCGGCTCCCCGCTGCGCCGCACGCTCCCGTACGTCCTGGCCGCCCGCGCCAAGGTGCTCACCCGTGCCGAGCGGCGCCGCTCCCCCGGCATCGAGCGCTGGGTGGTCAACCGGTTCCTGTTCGGGGCGCCGATGCGGCTGCGCGACGCGGGCGTGGTCGTGGACCAGCTGACCGCCTGCGGGCCGGCGACCATGGCCGGGTTCTACCGCGACTTCCAGCAGCACGAGCGCACCGACGGGCTCGCGGCGTACGACGACGTCCCGACGCGGGTGCTCGTCGGCGAGGCCGACCTGCTCACCCCGCCCGAGCACGCCCGCCGCCTCGCCGCCGCCATCCGCGGCGCGCGGCTGCTGGTCGTCCCCGGCGCCGGACACATGCTGACGCTGGAGCGCGACACGTTCGTGTCCGGCCACCTGGTCGAGCTGGTCGAGGGCGCGCTCGAGAGCCCCGACGGGACTGAGCGGACCGAGCGGATCGAGCCTCAGGCGGCGTCGTCGGCCTTGCGGTGACCGACCAGCACCACGCCGTCGACCACCTTGACGTCGTACGTCGGCACGGAGACGTGCGCGTCCTCCAGGCACCGGCCGCTGCGCAGGTCGAAGGCGTGCCGGTGCGCCGGGGAGGCCACGAACGGCACCTCGTCGCGCCGGCCGACGATCCCGCGGGCGATCACCGAGGCACGGTCGAACGGGTCGTGGTTGCCCAGCGCGTAGACGTGGTCGTCGGCGGTGCGGAACAGCGCGACCGCCTGGCCGTGCACGAGCGCGGCGGCGCCCCGGTCGACCTCGAGCTCGGCGACCCGGCAGACCGGGTGCCACTCGTCCACGCTGCGCGCCATCACGCTCCTCTCCGCGCGGACGACGCTAGGTCCGGCGTGTTCGGGTGCTGTTTCGGCGTGTAACAGCCGTGAAAACGATCGGCCCGGACCGGCGGGTAGCCTGCCCGCCGTGCCCACCGCCGTCGTCGTCCTCGCCGCGGGCTCGGGGTCCCGGGTCGGCGCGGACCGCAACAAGGTCCTGCTCCCGCTCCGCGACCGGCCGGTGCTGGCCTGGTCGGTGCGCGACGTGCTCGCGCTGCCCGACGTACGCCGGGTGGTGCTGGTGGTCCGGCCGGGCGAGGCGGAGGCGGTGGGCGAGGCGGTCGCGCCGTACCTCGGAGAGCGGGAGGTGCACCTCGTCGAGGGCGGACCGACCCGGCACGCCTCGGAGTGGCAGGCGCTGCGCACCCTCGCCGGGGACGTCGACGCGGGGACGGTCGACCTGGTCGCGATCCACGACGGCGCGCGCCCGCTGGCCGGCGTACGACTGTGGGAGGCGGTGCTCGACGCCGCCCGCGAGCACGGCGGGGCGATCCCGGTCGCGCCGCTGACCGGCCTGCTGACCACCGGGCTGAACCGGGTGCCCGGCGAGCTGGCCGGCGTGCAGACCCCGCAGGCGTTCGCGGCACGCGAGGTGCTCGCGGCGTACCGCGCGGCGGACGCCGACGGCTTCGAGGCGACCGACACGGCCGGCTGCCTGGCGCGGTACGCCGACCTCCGGATCGCCGCGGTGCGCAGCGGGCCGGGCAACCTCAAGGTCACCTTCCCCGAGGACCTCGGGCTCGCCGAGGCGCTGGCCCCCGCCGCGCCGTAGTCCCCCGGACTCAGCCGCCGCCGGGCGAGGTGAGCGCCTCCAGCACGCGGACGTCGTCGACGGTCGCGACCCGGCGGCCCTCCGGGGGCGCCTCGCGGGTGCGCACCGGGAACCGCTCCGCCAGGGTCGCCACCAGCTCGGCGAAGTCGGTGCTCGGCAGCCGGTCGAGCGCGGCCAGCACCGACGGCGGCAGCACCACCGGGGAGGTGACGCCGAGCAGCCCGGCGCGGTCGACGGTCTCGCCGACCAGGCCACCCTCGACGTGCTTGACGGTGTCGGTGACCGGGCGTACGCCGACGACCACCTCGTCGTGCTCGACCGCCTCGGCGACGCAGGCCGCGAGGAACGCCGGCGGCGTCATCGGGCACAGCGCGTCGTGGAGCACGAACGGCTCCTCCGCCTCGACCAGTCCGGCCCACGCCGTACCGAGGTCGACGGGGGTGACGCCCGACTGGCCGAGTGCCCAGCTCGCGCACGCCACCAGCGCCTCGCCGTGCAGCAGCGCGAACGGAAGCGACCCGCGGTCCTCCTCGACCACCGCGCCCAGCGCGGGGATCTCGGGGCCGTCCGGGTCGTCCAGGACGTCGTACGGATCGGTCGTCATCGCGACCCGAGCGTATGACGTCCGGAGCCCGGAGACGCCGCGAGGCCCCCCGGATCTCTCCGGGGGGCCTCGTCGGGTCGGGTCAGGAGGCGAGCACCTCGTCGAGGATGGCCTCGGCCTTGTCCTCGTTGGTCTTCTCGGCGAGCGCGAGCTCGGAGACCAGGATCTGGCGGGCCTTGGCGAGCATCCGCTTCTCACCGGCGGACAGGCCGCGGTCACGCTCGCGGCGCCACAGGTCGCGGACGACCTCGGCGACCTTCATGACGTCGCCACTGTGCAGCTTCTCCAGGTTGGCCTTGTAGCGGCGCGACCAGTTCGTGGGCTCCTCGACGTGCGCGGCACGCAGCACGTCGAACACGCGGTCGAGGCCGGCCTTGTCGACGACGTCGCGCACCCCCACCAGGTCCAGGTTGCAGGCCGGGACGCGTACGACCAGGTCCTGCTGGGCGACGATCCGCAGGACGAGGTACTGCCGGTCCTCTCCCTTGATGGTCCGCATCTCGATGTCCTCGATGACAGCGGCCCCGTGATTCGGGTAAACAACCGTTTCGCCGACGGTGAAAGTCATATGTCAGGTTCCCCTTCCTAGGGGGCCAGCCTACCACGCTTCCCGGGTACTCCGGTCCCTGTTTCCGCAGGTCAGGGCCGCATTCGGGTCTTGACAGACCCCGGGGGGCCGTGCTGGAGGCGGTCCTCCCGACCCCGCTCCGAGACGGAAAACCGCAGGTCGAACCGGGTGTTCGGGCCACTGGCGCGGTGTCGTGGTCGATACTGCAGGAATGCCGACCGAGCCCCTCAGCGAGCCCGCCAGCCCGCCGGTCCCCGCGTCCGCGACCTCCCCGGAGGAGGAGCAGCGCCGGAGGTTCTCGGTGCGCGACCTGACGCCGCTGCTGCTGATCCGCGCCGCACACCCGCGCCAGGCCGTGCTGACCGCGGTCGGCGTCGCCGCGGTCGCGGCCCTCGCCGGCCGCCCCACCCGCGAGGTCCTGGTGGTGCTGGCGGCCGTCCTGGTCGGCCAGGTCGTCCTCGGCTGGCACAACGACCTCGTCGACAGCGACCGGGATCGGCGCCACGACCTGCCGGGCAAGCCGATCGCCCAGGGCCGCCTCGACCCGGGCACGACGTGGTTCGCGCTGTCCTGCGCGGTGCTCGTGCTGGTGCCGCTCTCCATCGCCACCGGCGTCACCGCCGGCTGCCTCTACCTGGGCTCGGTCCTCATCGGCGCGCTCGGCAACGTGGTGCTGCGGCAGGGACTGCTCTCCTGGGTGCCGTGGGCCCTCTCCTTCGCCCTCTACCCGGCGTACCTCTCCTACGGCGGCTGGGGCGGGGAGGCCACCGGCGCACCCCCGGAGGTGCTGGTCGTCGTGCTCGCGGCGCTGCTCGGGGTCGGCGTCCACGTGCTGCGCGCGCTGTGGGGCCTGGTGCCCGACCACGCCGACGGGTGGACCTACCTGCCGCTGCGTCTCGGGCTGCGCCTCGGCGCCAGCCGGCTGCTCGTCGTGGCGTCGGTCTACACCGCGCTGGTCGTCGTCGGGCTCGCCGTCGCCGGCACCCGCGTCGGGCTCTCGCAGTAGCCCCGCCGGGCCGCCCTCCCGAGCCCGGGAGGGGACGTCGGCGCCCGGCGTACGGACGCTAGGCTGTCGCCGTTCGTGCCGCCCGACCGTGAAGGCCACCAGATGCCGCTCCGCCGCAAGATCGCGCTCGCCGTGTGTGCCGCGACGATCACCGCACCTCTCCTGACCTCGTGCGGCTTCGACGACTACGCCACCGACCAGCCCTACACGGCCGCGTCCGGCCCCAACAGCTACGAGGGGACCGTCGACGTCCTCAGCACCGTCATCGTGGCCGCCCGCCCGGGCAGCGGCACCCTCGCCGGCGGCCTGGCCAACACCGCGCCCGAGCCGAGCACGTTCACCGCCCTCAGCGGCGACGGGCTGACCGTCGACCTGGAGCCCGTGGAGATCCCGGCCGAGGGCTACGTCGCCCTCGCCGAGGAGGACATCCACGTGACCGGCGACTTCGAGGCCGGCGATGTGCTGGAGATGACCGCCGAGATCGGCCGTGACCGGGTCGACCTCGAGGTCGTCGTGGTCACCAACTGCGACGAGTTCGAGGGCTTCGACACCTCGGAGTCGACCTCCGGCGAGGAGTACGACTGCGAGTACGCCCACAGCGAGGGACACTGATGACCGCGACGCTGGTCCTGCTCCGCCACGGCGAGAGCGAGTGGAACGCCAAGAACCTCTTCACCGGCTGGGTCGACGTCGACCTCACCGAGAAGGGCCGCGCCGAGGCCAAGCACGGCGGCGTGCTGATGAAGGAGGCCGGCCTCCTCCCCGACATCGTGCACACCTCGCTGCAGCGGCGCGCGATCAGCACCGCCTGCATCTCCCTCGACGCCGCCGACCGGCACTGGATCCCGGTCAAGCGGTCCTGGCGGCTCAACGAGCGCCACTACGGCGCGCTGCAGGGCAAGGACAAGAAGCAGACGAAGGAGGAGTACGGCGAGGAGCAGTTCATGCTCTGGCGCCGGTCCTTCGACGTGCCCCCGCCGCCGCTCGCCGACGACGACGAGTACTCCCAGGCCGGGCTCCCGCAGTACGCCGACCTCGGTGAGGAGCTGCCGCGCACCGAGTGCCTCAAGGACGTCATCGAGCGCTTCCTGCCGTACTGGGAGTCCGACATCGTCCCCGACCTGCGCTCCGGCCAGGTGGTCCTGGTGGCCGCCCACGGCAACAGCCTGCGCGCGCTGGTCAAGCACCTCGACGGCATCAGCGACACCGACATCGCCGGCCTCAACATCCCCACCGGCATGCCGCTGCTCTACCGCCTCGACGACGACCTGCGGCCCACCGTCCCCGGTGGGGAGTACCTCGACCCCGAGGCGGCCGCCGCCGCCGCGGCCGCGGTCGCCAACCAGGGTCGCTGAGCAGGAGCGAGCGAGGCACGAGCTCGCTCCGTGGGCTCAGCGGGATCGAGGGTGCCCCGCGACCGAGGCACGAGGTCGCGACGGGCGCGTCGAGATCCGGTCAGCTGACCGGACCGATCCTCAGGCGCCGACCGAGGTGGGATTCTGCCCGGTGACGACGAAGACCACCCGGTTGGCGACGGAGACGGCGTGGTCGGCGATCCGCTCGTAGTAGCGGCCCAGGAGGGCCACGTCGACCGCGGCCTCGACCCCGTGGGTCCAGTCGTCGGCGAGCAGCTCGGCGAACGACGTACGCCGTAGCCGGTCCATCTCTTCGTCGGCGCGGCCGAGCTCGATCGCGGCCTCCACGTCGCGGCCGGTGATGATCCGCGAGGCCTTGGCGACCATCGTCTCGGCGACCTCGGCCATCCGCGCCACCGTGGGCCGCACCTCGTCGGGCACGGCGACGTACGGCGTCCGCAGGCGGGCGATCTTGGCGACGTGCACCGACAGGTCGCCCATCCGCTCGAGCTCGGTCACCATCCGCAGCGCGGCGACGACCAGGCGCAGGTCGCCGGCGACCGGCTGCTGGAGGGAGAGCAGGGAGAACGCGGTCTCCTCGACCCGTTCGCGGGCCCGGTCGATCTCGACGTCGCCGCTGATCACCCGCTCGGCGATCTCGGCGTCGCCGGTCATCAGGGCCTCGGTGGCCAGCCGGACCGACTGCTCGACGTCGTAGCAGATCCGGGCGAGGTCCTCGAACACGGTGTCGAGCTGGTCATGGAACGCATCACGCATGGGACGACCGTAGAAGGCCCGGGTGACCGGCCGGGGCGAAGACGTGAACGCGCGGTGAACAGTCGCGGAAGCGGCGTCCACGTGGTCGGGGCGCCTCGGCGGGCCGCCGTACTCTTGGCGCTGTGGACCCGACGACGCAGGCGTTCCTCGCCGCGATCATCGGGGCGCTGGTCGCCGGTGCCGCCGTGCTGGCCTGGCACGTCAGCGACCGCCAGCAGCACCAGGTGCCGCCGCAGGAGGAGCCCGCGGTCCCGCCGGGCGTGGCGACGGTCCTCTCGGTGCTGCGCAGCAGCGCGGTCGTCGTCGACGAGGAGGACGTGGTGCTGAAGGCCTCCGCGCCGGCGTACGCCCTGGGCCTGGTGCGGGGCAACCGCCTGGTCGCCGAGGAGCTGGCCCAGCTGGTGCGGCAGGTCCGCCGGGACGGGCAGATCCGCGAGACCGAGCTGGTGATGACCCGCCGCGGCGCCCCGGCGCGCCACGTCACCGCCCGCGTCGCCCCGCTGAGCTCCCGGCTGGTGCTGGCGCTGGTCGAGGACCGCACCCGCGAGCGCCGGGTCGAGGAGGTACGCCGCGACTTCGTGGCCAACGTGAGCCACGAGCTGAAGACGCCGGTCGGCGCGATCCGGCTGCTCGCCGAGGCGATGCACGACGCCGCCGGGGACCCGGACGCGGTCAAGCGGTTCGCCGACCGGATGCTGACCGAGAGCGACCGGCTGGCCCAGCTGGTGCAGCAGATCATCGAGCTCTCCCGCCTGCAGGCCGACGACCCGCTGGAGGCGCCGACACCGGTCCGGCTGGACGACGTGCTCCACGTCGCGGTCGACACCAGCGCGATCGACGCCGACTCGAAGGGGATCCGGATCGTCACCGGCGGCGCCCCGGGCCTGGAGGTCCTCGGCAACGAGGAGCAGATCACCGCGGCCGTCGCGAACCTGGTCGCGAACGCGGTGTCGTACTCCGATGCCGGCTCGACCGTCCAGGTCACCACCCGGGCCGACGGCGACGAGGTCGAGGTCGCGGTGGTCGACCAGGGCATCGGCATCCCGCCCGAGGAGATCGACCGGATCTTCGAGCGGTTCTACCGCGTCGACCCCGCGCGGCACCGCTCCACCGGCGGCACCGGGCTGGGGCTGTCCATCGTCAAGCACGTGGCGGCTACGCACGGCGGCGAGGTCCGCGTCTGGTCTGTCGAGGGTCAGGGGTCTACGTTCACCTTGACCCTCCCCCGGTACGTCGGGGCCGAGAGGAAGGAACGCCTGTGACCCGCGTGCTCGTGGTCGAGGATGAGGAGAGCTACAGCGACCCGCTCGCCTACATGCTCCGCAAGGAGGGGTTCGAGGTCGCGATCGCGGCCGACGGGAACGCCGCGCTGGCCGAGTTCGACCGCAACGGTGCCGACATCGTGCTGCTGGACCTGATGCTGCCCGGCCTGCCCGGCACCGAGGTGTGCCGGCGGATCCGCCAGACCTCCAGCGTCCCGGTGATCATGGTCAGCGCCAAGGACGACGAGGTGGACAAGGTGGTCGGGCTCGAGCTGGGCGCCGACGACTACGTCACCAAGCCGTACTCCCCCCGCGAGCTCGTCGCCCGGATCCGCGCGGTGCTGCGCCGCGGCCAGGAGCCGGAGCTGGCGCCCGCGACGCTCGAGGCGGGTCCGGTGCGGATGGACGTCGAGCGGCACGTCGTGACCGTCGCGGGGCAGGAGCAGCGCTTCCCGCTCAAGGAGTTCGAGCTGCTCGAGATGTTCCTGCGCAACCCCGGACGGGTGCTGACCCGCGGGCAGCTGATCGACCGGGTCTGGGGCTCCGACTACGTCGGCGACACCAAGACCCTCGACGTGCACGTGAAGCGGCTGCGCGCCAAGCTGGAGCCGGACCCCGCCGAGCCGCAGTACCTCGTCACCGTGCGCGGGCTGGGTTACAAGCTCGACCTGTAGCGACTCTCCGGATCAGCCCGTCGTACGTCGCGGCAGCACGGCGTACGAACGCGGTGAGGGGCGTATGCCGGGCCATGTTCTCAGGGAGAACCTGATGTTCCGGGGCATCGCGACGGCCCCGAACATCAGGTTTCCCCGGTGCACCGGGGAAACCGGCACCCCCCTGGCGGGATATCCGGGTACGCCGTCCGGAAACCGCGTGGCCCGGTGTCGGCGGCCGTACCTAGGCTGATCCGGTGACGAGCACGGTGGAGCCGAAGACACAGGACCCGACGACCACGCCGGCGGCCTGGCTGCCGGTGGTGGCGGTGTCGGTGACGCTGCTGTTCTGGGCGTCGGCGTTCGTGGCGATCCGCCACCTCGGCCAGGACTTCTCCCCCGGCGCGCTGTCGCTGGGGCGGCTGCTGGTGGGGGCGGTGTGCCTCGCGGCGGTGGCGCTGCCGCGCGGGCTGCCGCGGCCGACCGGGCGGCAGTGGGTCTCGATCGTGACCATCGGGGTGCTGTGGTTCGGCGTCTACAACGTCGCGCTCAACGAGGGCGAGCAGCGGGTCGACGCCGGCACCGCCGCGATGCTGATCCAGGTCTCACCCGTGCTGATCGCGCTGCTGGCAGCGGTGGTGCTCGACGAGCGGTTCACCGTCTGGCTCGGACTCGGGCTGGCGCTCGCCTTCGGCGGCGTCGCGCTGATCGGGCTCTCGACGTCCGACGGCAGCGACCGCGACGTGCTCGGCGTCGTCCTGTGCCTGGTCTCCGCGGTCGTCTACTCGATCAGCCTGATCCTGCAGAAGCCGCTCGTCGCCCGGCTGCCCGCGATCCAGGTGACCTGGCTGGCCTGCACGGTCGGCGCGGTCACGTGCCTGCCGTTCGCCGGGCAGCTCGCGGGCGAGGTGGCCGACGCGCCGCTGTCCTCCACGCTGTGGGTGGTCTACCTCGGCGTCTTCCCGACCGCGATCGCGTTCACGACCTACGCCTACGCGCTGCGGCACATGAGCGCCAGCAGCCTCGGCATCACGACGTACCTCGTCCCGCCGATCACCATCGTCCTCGGCCTGCTGCTCCTCGACGAGGCCCCGCCGACGATGGCGTACGCCGGGGGCGCGCTCGCCCTGCTCGGCGTCGCGCTGACCCGGCGGAAGCCGCGCCCTCGTCCCGAGGACTGCGCGGCTCCCGCCTGAGGCTGACTGGTCAGCGGCGCTTCGCCTTCAGCACCTTCAACGCCACCGTGCGGGACGACGCCGCGGCCTGCGCCGAGCCCCCGTACGTCGCGGTGATCTTGTGCTTGCCCTTCGCGAGCCGCGGCAGCTTGAAGGTGATCGTGGCTCCGGACCCGAGCGGCAGCGTCTTCAGCTTCCGACCGCCGTCGCGGATCGTGACCGAGCCGCCCGGCGCGGACAGGCCGGACACGGACACCCGCACGGTCGCGGTGACCCGCTCCTTCGCCGACACCTTCGAGGCGCTGAGCGAGAGGCTCGTGCTGGACGCCAGCCGCGCCACGGTCACGCCGTCGCTCTCGGCGGTACCGGGCTCAAGGCCGGTCACCGTGGCGGTCTCGACGACCCACACACCTCGTCCCGCGTCCTCCGCGGTGAGGCGGTACGCCTCGTCGTCGGCGCCGCGGATGGCGGTGCCGTCGCGGAACCACTGGTACCTCAGGCGCGGCTCCTCGGGCCAGGTGCCCGGCTCGACCTCGAGCGTCTGACCGACCACCGGCCGGCCGGCGATCGACGGCAGCGTGACCGGGACCAGTGCCGCACCGGTCGCTCCGTCGAGCGACTCGCTCGACGTCACCGCGGGGGTGTAGCCCGCGAGGGTCCCGGTGGCTCGGACCGAGACCTTCTTGCCCAGGTCGTCGCGGACGACCGTGTAGACCTCGCCGGTGGCGCCGTCGATCGGCGTGGACCCGCGGTACCACTGGTAGGTGATCGCGTCGACCGTCGGGTCGAAGATCGGCGGCGTGGCTCGCAGCTCGGTGCCGACGGCCCCGCTGCCGGCGACCGTCACCGGTCGGACGACCGCGGGCGGGTCGACGACCGAGAAGCCCTGCCAGGGCGAGGCGCCGAGCGACGCGTTCCGGGCGTCGAGCGCAACGACCCGCCACTCCCAGCTGCCCGCGGCCAGCGCGGCGGTGGGCGCCCACGCCGTGGCCCGGGTCGCGACGTTCTCGACCAGGCTCGTGGTGCCCGCCTTCCGCCGCTCGAAGCGGTAGCTGGTGGCGCGCTCGTCGGGCTGCCAGTGGAAGTACGACGTGCTCGGGACGACAACCGCACCGGGTGCCGGGGCGATCGTGGACGGCACGATCGCCGTCATGTGGAACGAGCGCACCGGGCTCCACTCCCCCTTGCGGCCCCTCGCGTCGATGCGGCGGACGCGCCAGGTGTACCCGGCGTCGCTCACCGGGAGCGGGTCGGAGGGAGCCCACGACGCGTGCTTCCACGACGTGGACCCTGCGACCTTCGTCGGGCCGGCGTAGACCTCGATCTCGTACGCCGCGGCGAAGGGCAGCGGCTCCCAGCTCAGGGTGTAGTCAGCGCCCATCGCGGCACCGTCGGCGGGCGAAGTGGGCACCGGCGCGGCCGACCGCTTCACGAACCGCCCGGTCTCGCTCCACACCGTCGGCGTGTTGCCTCCGTCGATCGCCCGCACCCGCCAGTACACGGGGCCCTCGGGGTAGGTCTCCTTGAAGCTGGTGAACGTCGTCTGGTCGACCGTCACGCTCTCGATGCGGCTGACGAAGTCGGGATCGACCGCGGTCTCCACGACGTACGACCTCGCCTCGGTGGAGGCGGGCGTGGTGAGCGAGGACCCCACGGGCGCGTCGGGGTGGCGGAGAGCCTGAAGCTCGGAGGTCCAGTCGAGGGTCACGTCGTCGCTGACATCGACACCGTCCACGGGCGTGACGAGCCGCGGCGCGACCGACTTCTTCGCGAACGAGTGCCGCGCGTGCTTGAGCCCAGCACATCCCGATCCGGACTTGGCGCACGGTTGCACCACCCAGAAGTAAGCCGACCCCGCCTGACTGTCGGGAAGTGTCGTCGTGGTCGGCGTCCACAGGGGCTCCTGCACCACGACGGGACGAAGCTCGGCCAGCGGTGTGGTCAGCTCTCGGTCGCGCCAGAAGGACACGCGGTACGACAACGCACCGGGCACCGGGTCCCAGGTCAGCACCGGCGTCTGGCGCAGATCGACGCAGGTCGCGGGGATCACCGCGGTGCAGACGTCCCGGTCGGAACCGAAGGCGGCCGTCCCGGTGAGCGAGGCGGCGTGCCCGGTCACCATGTCGGAGTCGCTGAACTGAGCGGGCGTGGTCGGCGGCGTCGGAGCCGGCTCGTAATGGAAGGGCACTGGCTTCTGGCTGAGGACGTCGGTGGTGGGGGCTGCGCTGCCGCCCTCGTCCCTGCCGAGAACCACCCAGGAGTAGTCACCCGCCGCTCCGGGACGGCACCCGTCGTCGGCCAAGGTCGTGTGCACGGTGGTGACCTCGCAGACCTCCTTGCCGTCCGGCCCGAAGAGGGAGACTGTGTACTTGCTGGCCATCTCCATGGCGTCCCACTGGAAGAAGAACGGCATGCTGCCGTCGATGTCGCCCCGCGGATGCACCAGGTGCGGCTGGTCGGGCCAGGCGCGCCGGAACTTCCAGGGGCTCGCGGGCCAGGGAGCGACGTTCCCCGACGCGTCGACCGGACGCACGCGCCAGTAGTACTCGTCGTTGGCCAGCGTCGTGGGCGGCGCGTAGCGGGTGCCGGTGACGCCGGTGGCGCTGTGCACGACGCTCAGGAACCCGCCGTCGGTACTCACCTGGACCTGGTAGGTCACCGCCCCGGGCACCGGCTCCCAGTCGAGCACGACCTCGCGGACCGGGGCATCGAAGCTGTCCGTGGGCCCCGTCAGACGAGCGGGGAGCAGCCCCTCGACCCGGTACTCGCGCGGCTCCGACCACGTGGTTGCGTAGCCGGTGCCGAGGGTGGCGTTCACGCGCCAGTAGTAGGTGCCGGCGAGCTGGTAGTTGACGAGCACCGCGGCCGTGGTCCGCTGGGTGTTGGCGGTGATCAGCGCCGGGTCGGTGAACTCGGGGTCTCGGCTCACCTGGATCGTGTACGCCGTGGCCCCGGCGACCGGCTGCCAGGCGAAGCGGGGCGTGTCCACCGGGGGCTGGAGGACGGCGTCGACGGCGGGCCGGATCGGCGTCGGGGCGGCGCGCTCGTCGTGCCGGAACGACTCGGTCGTCCAGGCGCTGTCCTCGGCTCCCGAGGACCGCACCCGCCACCAGAGCTCGCCGTCGGGCAGCTGGACCGTCGGCACGTAGCGGAGGTTCACCGTGTCCGCGATCGAGACCAGCGTGGTGGCGAAGTCCGGCGAGGCGGACACCTGGACGTCGAACCTGGTCGCTCCCGCGGGTCGGTCCCAGCCCAGCGCGATCGGGCCGTCGGCCACGGCGCCGCCCGCGGGGGAAAGCCCGATGGGCGCGTCCGTGGCAGCGGCGTGCGCGGCTGGGGGCGACGCCAGCGGGACAGCGCCGCCGGCGGCGAGCGCCAGGCCGAGGGCGAGGGTCAGGACACGACTGCGGAACACGGAGGTCCTCCGGAGGGCGGGCGGAACGGGTGGGAGTACGACGAACCGGTGACGCTCCGCACCCGAGGGGGCGGTGCGCCACCGGTCATGGTGTGGCTGCGATCAGGAGCAGACGTCCTGGCTCAGACCGCCACCGTCGGAGTCGTAGTAGTAGGTGTCGTCGGCCCCTTCGCCGCCCTCGCGGATCCCCTTCAGGCAGAAGGCCGCGGTGTCGGCGTTGACGATCTCGATGGAGTCCTTCTCGTTCGACTGCTTGAAGTCGGCGAGGTCGGCCTTGACCTTCGTGTACGTCTGCTCGTCGACGAAGTACGTCTCCTGCAGCGTGGCCATGTTCTTCAGGTCCGACTTGACCGCGGCGTCCGCGGCCTTCTCGCGCTGGCTGAGGAACACGGGGATGGCGATCGCGGCGAGGACGCCGATGATCAGGACGACGACGAGGAGCTCGATGAGCGTGAAGCCCTGGTCCCGCTTCTCGGGGGTGGTGGTGGTCTGCATGGGATCTCCTGGGAGAGGAAAGGGTGTGGTCGTCACCCCGTCCGGGGGGCCGAGACGACGCCTGGCATCGGATCCATCGGTCCAGCGGGCGTCCACCTGAGGGATTTCCGGGCGACTCGGCGGACTTTCTCAGCCGGAGTACTTCCCCTTGATCTCGCCGTACGTCTTCTGGCCCCAGGCGGCGCGCAGCGGGTCCAGGAAGTACGGCGGCGGCGCATAGCGGAGCCGGGTGTCGTAGATGTAGTTCTTCGCGTAGCCGCTGTTGCTGCCGAGCGCGACGGGGCCGCGGTACCGCTGGGCGATGGAGCCGACGACCTTCAGGGTCCCCAACCGGTTGCCGTGCTCGTAGGAGGCGACCGTGAACGAGTGCTGGAGGGTGAGGATCGAGGCGTTCACCTCGATGTTGGTCCGCACCCGGTTGTCGGGGCCCGACATGTTCTCGTAGTCCGACCACCGGGTGCAGCGGCCGTGACGGTCGCTCTCCTGGCAGGTCCGGGACACCGGGTGGTAGATCTTCACGTTGTTCGAGGCGATCAGGCCGAGCGCGTCGGTGCCGGTCGTGCCGCCGACGTACTTCAGGTCGTTGGTGACGATGATGTTGTTGTCGGCCGAGATCGTGACCCTCCCCTTGAGCCTGCCCTCGACGAACACCGTCCCGTAGCGGCAGTTCGCGTCGCCGAGCGTCTGGGAGTAGTCCGCGGACTGCGGGTAGCCGCCGATCTTGCCGTTGGCGCACGGGCCGCTCGCGGGAGCGCCGGACCAGCCGGTGGGGATGTCCTGGACCAGGATCAGCTTGTTCTGCGGCACGGCCACGGTCGTCCCGTTGGTCTGGGTCGCGGCGGTGCCCCCGCAGGCCGCCGTGAGGTTCTTCGAGTAGGGGCTCCAGACCTTCATCTGACTGGCCCCGGTGTTGCTCGGGTCGAAGACGATCCGGGTCGGACCGGTGTAGAGGCAGCCGCGGTTCGGCGAAGTCGCATCCACGTGCTGGCGCAGATCGCCCAGGTCGGTCGGCAGCTCGATCTCGCTGCGGTAGCCGATGCCCTTGCTGAACTGCGGGTTGGAGGTGCCGGAGGCCTTCCGGTAGCACGATGTCGTGGGTCGCGGCTCGCCGTTGATCGGCTTGCACGTCGGCCAGGAGGTGGTCACCGTGCCGAGGAACCTCGTCGCGCCACCGGTCCAGATGGCGTCGTTGGTGTGCAGCGGTCCGTTGATGGTGTCGGCTGCGGCGAACTGGATGTCGGTGCAGGTCGAGGTCGCGCCACTGCGCGGCTTGAAGGGGTCCCACCAGTACTGCGCGCACTTGGCGAGTGCCGTGGAGTTGTTCAGCCCGTACTCACGCTCGTCCGCGGGGTCCAACGTCTCGTAGACGGTGTAGTAGAGGAACTCCCCGAAGCCGCCGCGCCGCAGCACCACCTGGATCGATCGGGTCACGTCGCCGCTGCGGCCGGTACTGGTCAGGTCGATCCCGCCGTCGATCAACGTGCTGCTCGTGGAGACGTCGTAATGGAACTCAGCGCCCGAGCTGCCCGGCACGGTCAGCCACCCGGGCTTGGTGGAGGCGGTCCACCGGCAGGAGCCCCCTCCGGAGGTCGCGGGTCCCTGCAACGCCTGGTTGGTGCAGTCCGCCGCCTGCCAGTACGTGTCGTCGCGGTTGAGCCGGGCCAGGTAGTCGTCGATCCCGGCCTCGGCAGCCGCGAGCGCCTGCTTCCAGTGCCGGGCGTGCTCGGAGGTCTGCAGCGTCTGGACGGCCTGGCTGAGGGCGACGCCGACGACCAGCGAGAGGATGGTCATCGCGGCGATCACCACGAGCAGGGCCGAGCCGCGGTCGTCGCGACGCCGGGCGGGGAGCGAGGGCTTCAAGGCGCGTCTCATGTCGTCTGGTCGGGGTCGGAGATGTCGGCGTTCGGCAGTCGGATCCGCTGCACGACGACGGTCGCGTCGTTGCCCCGCTCCGTGCGCACCGAGAAGGACACGTCGATGCTGGCGACGGCGTTGAGGTCCGGCTGAGCGGTCAGCGAGCGGGTGATCAGCTCACCGGAGAAGTCGTAGTAGGAGAACGACGCCGTCGAAGGCAGGACCAAGCCGTCCACGACCGTGCGGGTCGTCGCCGCGCAGGAGGAGGACGTGGAGCTGCAGTAGGTGAAGCCGTTGGTCGCCGGAAGCGGTCGTTGCGTGCGCTGGCGCAGGATGGCCGTGCCGCGGGCCTTCGGGTTCTCCAGCACGGTCAGGGTCACCAGGCTCGGGCCCTGGCCCGTGTTGCCGACGTTGGCGTAGAAGGTGATCTCGTTGGCCGTCGCCTTGACGATCGCGGTCTTCACGCAGGTGCTGCAGTCGAGCTCTTCGAGCTGGTCCTGGCGGACCGCGGTGCGCAGCAGCTTGCTCGTGGTCATGATGGCGATCTCGCCGCTGGTGGAGTCGTCGAGCCGTTCCTGCATGGTGCTGGAGACCCGGAGTCCGAGGATGACCACGGTCGCGATCAGCGTCGTCAGGATCCCGAGCAGGCCCATCGCCACGAGGACCTCGGCCAGGCTCATCCCGGCGTCGCGGTGCTCGCGGTCCACCTGGTCCTGGCGGGTGCGGGCGCTCACGAGAGGTTCACCTGCCCGGGGGCGGGAGCGCCCTGTCGCAGCATGACCTCACCCGTGCGTCCGTTGGTGGCGGTCAGCTTCCAGACGCCGTACGGGAGGCTGGTGCGCAGCTCGCCGCCGGTCGCCACGCCGAGCGAGACCTGCGGCAGGGGCGTCGTCGCACAGTCCCGGTCGCGGCTGGGCTCGACCGGGGCGGTCAGGGTCGCGGTGACCGGACCGGCCGCGCGTACGATCACCGGCGCCAGCCGGACCTCGGTGTGGGTGGTGGCACCGGGTCCCACGGCGACCGGCTCGTCCCGCTCCTGTCCCGTGTACTGCGGGTCGTTGTCGAGGCACTTGCCGGCCCAGACCTCATAGCCGCTCGGGTAGGGCCAGAGGTGCTCCAGGGTGCGGGTGGCGCCGGTCCCGCTGATGAACTTCTTGCCACCCGGCAGCAGCCCGCTGTTGGCCAGCGCCAAGGGCACCTGCGCCAGGCCCTGGGGCAGCGCGAAGCCGGCCTCCGTGACGAGCTTGGCGACCATGGTCGCCTCCTGGTCGTAGGAGACCGAGCCACGCCACAGCTGGCCGGCCAGCACCTGGGCGGTGGTCGCGCCCGTCGGGTCACCGGCCGGGGTCACGTAGCCCGTCTTGGCCACCGTCAGCGAGTAGGCGCCCGGGGTGAGGAACGCCAGGAGCGCGCACCCGTCGGCCGAGGTCACCCCCGTCTCGAGCGCTCCGGACGCCGCGCGCGCGGTCACGGTCACGCCGGAGACCGGCTGGCCGAACGCGTCGACGACCTTCAGGCCGATGTGCCCGGTGAGCGAGGAGTAGGTGCCCTTCGGGGGCGTCATCACCGTCTCCATGACGACCGGCGGACGGTCGCCGAGCTCGGGCCACGTGACCTCGACCTTGACCCGGAGGTAGGCGAGCTCGGTCCTGGTGCCCTCGTCGCAGGTCGTCTCCGCGGCACTGTTGACCGCGGCCCACTGGGCCGTGCGCTTGACGGTGAACGGCACGCCGTTGCTCACCAAGGGCTTGCCGGCGGTGCCGCCGGGCAGCGGGTTCGCGTTGACGGTGAGGTTGGTGGTGAGGGTCTCGGGGCCGCGCAGCACGGAGCTGAACGCGTCGCGGGTGATCTCCAGCTCGCGGGTCGCCAGGTCGCCGGCGATCAGCCGGGCGCGGTCCTCCCGGGTCAGCGCGACGGCCTGGGTCAGCCCGGCGAGCGCGGCGGTGGACATGATGAGGAACAGCGCGAACGCCACCACGACCTCCATCAGCGTCATGCCCTCGTCCCGGTGGCGAGCGCCGGGTCCCCTCGACTCCTCCATCACGTCAGCCGATGAGCTCGAAGACGGAGAAGATCGGCATGTACAGCGCGATGATCATGGCGCCGACGACGCCGCCGAGCAGGGCGATCATCAGCGGCTCGATCAGCGAGGTCAGGGCCTCGGTGGTGGCCTCGATGTCCTGGTCGTAGGAGATCGCGATCCGCCTCAGCATCTGGTCGAGCGCGCCGGTCTCCTCGCCGGAGGCGATCATCTGCACGACCATCGGCGGGAAGATCTCGTGGCGCGCCAGCGGACCGGCGACCGACTCGCCCTGGGCGACGGACTTGCGTACGTCGTCCACCGCGTGGCCGACGACGACCGAGCCGGTGGTCTGGCCGACGACCTCGAGCGAGCGCAGGATCGGCACGCCCGCGGACAGCATGGCGCTGAGGTTGCGGGTGAACCGTGCCAGGGCGATCTTGGCGAAGAGCGGCCCGAAGACGGGGAGCTTGAGCTTCAGCGGGTCGACGAACTCGCGGACCTTCTCATCGTGGTGGTGCCGGCGCCACCAGAAGGTGAAGGCCACGCCGAAGACGAGGGCGGCGGGCACGATGTAGACCATCAGGTCGGAGAGGGTGACCAGGACCTGGGTGGGCAGCGGCAGCGTCCCGCCGAGGTCGGCGAACATCTTCTCGAAGATGGGGACGATGAACAGCAGCATGCCCAGGCACATCAGCACGGCCATGATGAGGACGACGACCGGGTAGGTCATCGCGGACTTGACCTTGCCGCGCAGCTTCACGTCGGCCTCGAAGGTCTCCGCGATCTGGCGCATCGCGCCGTCGAGGAAGCCGCCGGCCTCGCCGGCACGGGTCATGTTGACCATGAGCGGCGGGAAGACCCCCGGCTCCGCGGCGAACGCCGAGGACAGGCTGCGCCCGCCCTCGACCCCCTGCCGCACCTCGGTGAGGACGCGACGCAGCTCGGGGTTGTCGGCCTGCTCGCTGAGGATCGTGAGCGCGCGGAGCAGCGAGAGCCCGGCGTCGATCATGGTCGCGAGCTGGCGGGCGACGAGCGCGAGCTCCTTGAGCTTGATCTTCTTCGAGCCGGGCAGCGTGATCTCGCGCTGGAGACCGGTGCCGGCCTTGCTGATCTGGAGCGGGACGTAGCCCATCGTCCGCAGCTTGTCGGCCACGGCGCTCTCGGAGGCGGCCTTGACCTTGCCCTCGCGGAACCGGCCCTCGGTGTCGCGGACCTTGTACTCGTAGACCTCGGTGGCGCTCATCCGAGACCACCAGCCGTCACGGAGCTCTGCCACGGGTTGAGCTCGTTGCTGCCGAGCGCGGCGTGCGAGCCGCCCCCGGAGCGCCCGCGCAGCCCGGAGGAGGCGATGAGGGTGATCAGGTCGCCGGCGTCGGCGCAGTGCTCGAGCGCCGCCTCCTGGGTGATCCGCCCCTGCTTGACCAGGTCGGCCAGGTGCGAGTCCAGCGTCTGCATGCCCTCTCGGGCGCCGGCCTGCAGCGCACCCGGGATCTGCGGCAGCTTGTCGTCGCGGATCATCGCCCGGATGCCGGTGTTGCAGACCATCACCTCGAGCGCGGCGACCCGTCCCTGGCCGTCCGCGGTCGGCACCAGCGCCTGGCAGACGACCGCGTTGAGGGTGGCGGCCAGCTGGGTGCGCACCTGCTGCTGCTGGTCGCTCGGGAAGACGTCGACCATGCGGGAGATGGTGTCCTGCGCCGACTGGGTGTGCAGGGTGGCGAGCACCAGGTGGCCGGTCTCGGCCGCGGTGAGCGCGACCGAGATCGTCTCGAGGTCACGGAGCTCGCCGACCAGGATCACGTCCGGGTCCTGGCGCAGCACCTGCCGCAGGGCCGAGCGGAACCCTTGGGTGTCCACGCCGACCTCGCGCTGGTTGACCACGCACCCGCGGTGCTCGTGGAGGAACTCGATCGGGTCCTCGATGGTCATGATGTGGCCGCGGCGGCTGCGGTTGACCTGGTCGACGATGGCCGCGAGCGTGGTGGACTTGCCCGACCCGGTCGGTCCGGTGACCAGCACCAGGCCGCGCTTCATCGCCGCGAAGCCCGAGACGATCGGCGGCATGCCGAGGTCGCCGAGGGTCTTGATCTCCCACGGGATCAGCCGCAGCACGGCGCCGACGGACTCGCGCTGCCAGAACAGGTTCACGCGGAAGCGGGCCTGACCGGGCACGGCGTAGGCGAAGTCGAGCTCGCGCTGCTCCTCGAACACCTTGCGCTGGCGCTCGGTGAGGACGGCGTACAGCGCCTGCTGCAGCGACGCCGTCTCCAGCACCGGCCGCCCCACGACGGCCTGCATCTCGCCGCGCACGCGGATCGTCGGCGGCACGCCGACGGTCAGGTGCAGGTCGGAGCCGCCGAGCTCGACGACCTGCTGGAGCAGCTCGTCGAGCGCCAGCGTGTCCGCGTGGTCCGGCTCGTCGTACCCGCCGCCCCAGGAGGAGTCACCCCACGACACGGAGCACCTCCTCGACCGTGGTCTTGCCGGCCAGCACCTTGGCCCACCCGTCGTCGCGCAACGTCGTCATCCCTTGCTCCCGTGCGGCACGTGCGATCTCCTCGGTCGGGGCCCGCCGTACGGCGAGCCGCTCGATCTCCTCCGTCACCGGCATCACCTCGTGCAGCGCCATCCGGCCGCGATAGCCGGTGCGCGAGCACGAGGTGCACCCGGCGGCGCGGTACAGCTCCCGCGGTCCGTCCTGCGGCATCCGGAACCCCATCCGGGTCAGCTCCTCCGGCGCGGGCCGGTAGGCCTCCTTGCAGCGCGGGCACAGCGAGCGGCACAGCCGCTGGGCGACGACGCAGTCCAAGGCGGAGCCGACGAGGAAGGGCTCGATGCCCATCTCGACCAGCCGGGTCACGGCCGACGGCGCGTCGTTGGTGTGCAGCGTCGAGAGCACCAGGTGACCAGTGAGCGAGGCCTCGATGGCGATGTTCGCCGTCTCGTGGTCGCGGATCTCGCCGATCAGGATGATGTCGGGGTCCGAGCGCAGGATCGAGCGCAGCGCGGAGGCGAAGGTGAGGCCGGCCTTGGGGTTGGTCTGCACCTGGTTGATGCCGGGCAGCCGGTACTCCACCGGGTCCTCGACCGTGATCACGTTGACGTGCGGCTGGTTGAGGATGTTCAGCGTCGCGTAGAGCGTCGTGGACTTGCCGGAGCCGGTGGGGCCGGTGGCCAGGATCATCCCGTAGGGCTTGGCGTAGGACTGCGCGAACAGCGCCCGGTTCTCCGGCTCGAAGCCGAGGTCGTCGAGGCCGAGACGGGTGTTGGTGTTGTCGAGCACCCGGGCGACGATCTTCTCGCCCCACACGGTCGGCAGGGTCGCGACGCGGAGGTCCATCGCGCGGCCGCCGTGGTCGACCGTGAGCCGGCCGTCCTGCGGGACCCGCCGCTCGGCGATGTTCATCCCGGCCATGATCTTGAACCGGGAGACGACGCCGTTGATGATCGACCGCGGCGCCCGGTGGGCGTCGACGAGGACGCCGTCGATGCGGTAGCGCACCCGGAGCTCGTGCTGGGTCGGCTCGAGGTGGATGTCGGAGGCCCGGTCGGCGATCGCCTGGGTGATCAGCAGGTTGACGAACCGCACGACCGGCGCGTCGTCGACGACCTCGGTGAGGCCGTCGAGGTCCTCGTCCTGGCTGCTCTGGTCGCCCTGGAAGTCCGAGGACAGCCCGGCGAGCTCCTCCTCGGCGCGGTAGGAGTCGTTGAGCCGCTGCGCGATCTCCGAGCGCGCGGCCAGCATGAAGCGGACCGGGCGGCGCGAGAGCCGGCCCAGGTCGTCCTTGAGCTCGAGGTCGGCGACCTTGCGCACCGGCACCGCGACGAGCAGCTCGTCGCCGTCCCAGCCGTAGGGGACGACCCCGGCCCGGCGTACGAACTCCGCGGAGACGACGGTCGCCGCGGAGGGGTCGACGGAGATCTCGGTGAGGTCGACGTGCTCGACGCCGGCGACGCCCGCGACCACCCGCAGCACGCGGACCCGGTCGACGTCGTCCTCGAGCAGCGCCTCGATGACCGAGCCGTGCGAGCTCGCGGCGGCGGCCCGGGCCCGGGCGGCCTGCTCGACCGTCACGACCTGCGCGGCGAGCAGCGCCTCGGTGGTGGCCTCGGCGGTGGTCGCGATCCGGCTGTCCTCGGAGAGCCAGCGGTCGGCACGGCGCGAGCCGGTCCGCACCGCGGTCAGGTGGTCGCGGAGCTCCTCGTCCGACCCCGAGGCGGGGCCCGAGGCCGGGGGGCCGGGGGTCGCGGTGGCCCAGTCGCTGGGCCAGGCCGTCATGGGGTCTCCCCCTCGATCGCGCCGGGCTTCCAGCCGGTACGGCGCAGCGCCACGGTGAGGTCGTGGGCGTTGCTCGCGGCGCCGCGGGCCGTCCGCAGGTCGATGAGGCCGTCGATGACCAGCCGCACCAGGTGCTGGTCGAAGGACTGCATGCCCGAGTAGCCGCCGTCGGCGAGGATGTCGGGGATCTCGTTGGTGCGGTCCGGGTCGGCGATGGCGTCGCTGAACCGGGCGTCGGCGACGGCGACCTCGAGCACGCACACCCGGCCGCGGCCGTACAGGCGCGGCACCAGGCGCTGGCAGACGATGCCCTGGAGGCTGCTCGCGAGGGCCGCGCGGACACGGGGCTGCTCGTGCGGCGGGAAGAACGCGAGGATCCGCTGCACGGTCTCGAGCGCGTCGGTGGTGTGCAGCGTGGAGAGCACCAGGTGGCCGGTCTCGGCCGCCGACAGCGCGGCGTGCACGGTCTCGGCGTCGCGCATCTCGCCGATCAGGATGACGTCGGGGTCCTGGCGCATCGCGGCACGCAGCGCGCCGGACCAGGTGTGGGAGTCGCTGCCCAGCTCGCGCTGGGTGACCGTCGCGGTGCGGCTGCGGTGCACGACCTCGATCGGGTCCTCGAGGGTCAGCACGTGCACGGCGCGCTCGTCGTTGATCGCGTCGATCATCGCCGACAGCGTCGTGGTCTTGCCGGAGCCGGTCGGGCCGGTCACCAGGACCAGGCCGCGGGTCTGCATCGCCAACTTGCGGACAACCGGCGGCATGTCGAGCGCGTCGAGCGACAGCGGCTCGTCGGTGATCCGGCGCAGCACGCAGGCGTCGCGGCCCTGGGTCCGGAACGCGTTGACGCGGAACCGGCCGACGCCGGGGAGGTGCACGGCGAAGTCGGCCTCCATGACGGCGGCGTACGTCGCGCGGACGTCGTCGCTCATCGCGGAGCCCATCATCGCGCTCACCTCGTCGGCGGTCACGACCGGACCGATCCCCACGAGGGCGCCCTGCACCCGCATCCGGGGCTGCTCGTCCGAGCGCAGGTGGAGGTCGGAGGCGCCGGCCTGGACGACGGCCTCGAGCAAGGCCCGCAGGTCGGCGAGTCCGGCTTCGGCGACGATCGTCACGGGTCCTCCTGAGGGCAACGGGTGGGGGCGGCGACCCCCACGGCGGGAGGTCACGTGTTCCCTGTCGGCACCTCGGGGGGTCGACCTGAGCGCGGCGCTCCGGAAACTTTCCGAAACTCCCTGCCCACAACGGTCAAGTGCGGGGGCCGACCGGCCGACATCCATGTCAAGGACCGCACCCGGTCCCGCAGGACCCGTCCAGGTGAGGAGGACTCGATGGCACGCACCGTGGTAGGCCTCGAGATCGGCAGCACGTCCGTGCGCGCCGTCGAGGTACGACACGGCAGCCGCCGCCCGACGCTGCTGCGACAGGGCCGCGTCCAGCTGCCGGTCGGCGCGGTCGAGGCAGGCCTGGTCCGCGACCCGGCCGCCGTGAGCGCTGCGCTGCGGGAGCTGTGGGCGACCGAGGGGTTCTCCCGGCGCGAGGTGCGCCTCGGCGTCGGCTCGGCGTCGGTGCTGGTCCGGCAGCTCGACCTGGAGTGGATGCCCGAGGAGGACCTGCGGCGCTCGCTGCGCTACCAGGTCGCCGACCTGCTCCCCGTCCCGGTCGACGACGCCAACCTCGACCTGGTCGCCCTCGGCGACCGCGAGGTCACCGACGACCAGGGCATCACCAGCCGGGTCGCGCGCATCCTGCTCATCGCGACCGCTCGCGACGCCGTCGACGGGCTGGTCCGCTGCGTGCAGGCGGCCAAGCTGCGCCCGGTGCGCGCCGACCTCTCGGCCTTCGCAGCCGTGCGGGCCGCCGCCGGCGTCCCCGGCCGCAGCAGCATGCCCGACGGTACGCCGGCCCCCGAGGCCGTCGTCGACATCGGGTCCCAGACCATCACGGTCACCGTGCACACCGCCGGCCGCCCGGAGTTCGTCCGCGTCGCGCCCGGCAACGGTGGCGAGATGATCACCCGCTCGCTGGTGGAGCAGATCGGCGCCTCGCACGCGGCGGCCGAGGAGATCAAGCGGACCCCCGGCGCGCTGCCCGGCGTCGGCGGTGTCCCCCGCAGCCACGAGGAGGCCGTCCTGCTCGAGTCGACCCACCGTCTCATCGGCGAGATCCGCACGACGCTGCAGTTCCACGCCACCGGCGAGTCCACCGCCCCGACCCGGGTGGTGCTGACCGGCGGCGGCGCCGGCCTGCCCGGCCTGACCGAGCACTGCGAGGCGGCCCTGCGGATGCCCGTGCACCCGCTGGACGACGAGCGCCTGGCGAGCCCCGAGCTCGCCGTCGCGTACGGCCTCTGCCTCGGAGCGGCCGCATGAGCCGCCACAGCCGCCGCAGCGACCCGACGGCGCGCCCCGCCCCCGTCCTCGTGGAGCCGTCCGCGACCCCGGCCGTCAACCTGCTCTCGCCGTGGGTGCTGGAGGAGCTGCGGGTGCGCAAGATCCGGCAGCGCTTCGGCTACGGCCTCGCGGCCCTGGTCGTGGTGGCCGCCGGCAGCTGGGGCGCCCAGCAGCTGCGCCTCTCCGACGTGCAGTCCGACCTCGACTCCGAGGTGTTCGCCGGCGACACGCTGCGCGCCCAGATCTCCGAGCTCGCACCGGTCTCGACGTACGTCGGCGACGTCCAGCGCCGCGCCGAGACCGTGCACGGCACGATGTGGACCCAGGTCAGCCAGTCCGACGCGCTGTCCGCGCTGCAGGACGCGACCCCGCAGGGCGCCGAGCTCACCCTGGTCTCGTTCACCAGCCCGGCCACGGACGGCGCCGTCGACCCCGCCGCCGCCGTCCCGTCCGCCGAGCTGCTGGCCGAGACCCGCGGCATCGTCGCGACCTGCCCCGGACCGGACCCGTTCGCGGCCCGCGCCGTGGTCGCCTGCGTGACGCTGGAGGGCACGGCGCCGAACCGCCAGGCGGTCTCCGCGCTCGTGCGCGACCTCGGTCGGGACCCGCTGTTCGTCGAACCGTTCGTCAACACCACGACGACCGCGGAGGGCGTGGTGACCTTCTCCGGGTCCGTCGGCCTCTCCCCCGAATCGTTCACCCACCGCTACGACGGAGTCGCCGCCCCGGCGACGCCCGTCCGGGAGGAGAGCCGATGACCACGCGCAACTACCTGACCACGGCCCGCGCCAACCTGGTCGCCGGCGTCGTGGCCCTGGTCCTGGTCGCGGGCGCCAGCTGGCTCTTCCTCGTCGGCCCCGCGACCTCGGAGCTCGCCGACACCCGGACGACGCTGGTCGACACGGCCGACGCCAACCAGCTGCTGTCGGTGAAGGTGCACGCCCTGCAGAAGCAGCGCGACGAGCTCGCGACCACCGAGAAGCAGGCCGACGCCCTCGCCGCCGTGTTCCCCCCGACCGCCGACCAGCCCGGCTTCTTCGAGATGGTCGACGAGGCCGCCGCCCTGGCCGGGATCGATGCCGACCAGGTGACCGCGCTGTCCCCGACGGCCCCGCTCCCGGCGGTCGCCGAGGGCGAGGTGGCCGCGACCGAGCCCACCGACGTGCCCGCGTCGCTCGCCGTCCAGACCGTGGTGGTCACCGTCGAGGCGCCGTACGAGGACCTGCAGAAGCTGCTCGGCCACCTCGAGAGCATGGACCGTGCGTTCCTCGTCCAGGAGACCGTGGTGACCAGCGACACGGAGACCACCTCGGTGCAGATCACCGGCTTCACCTACGTCGCCCCGCCGCTGGTGGCGCCCGACCCCGACGAGGTCGGCAAGGCCGGCGCGCAGGACAGCGGCACCCGCGCGGGCGGCCGCCCGTGACCCTGTACGGCGCCCTGCCGCTCGGCGTGGTGGTCGGCCTCGCGGTCGTCCTCGGGCTGGCGGCCGGCTCGTTCGTGAACGTCGTCGCCCACCGGGTGCCGGCCGGCCTCTCGGTCGCCAGCCCCGGTTCGGCGTGCCCGGCCTGCGGCCACGCCGTACGCGGGTTCGACAACGTGCCGGTGCTGTCCTGGCTGGTGCTGCGCGGGCGCTGCCGCGACTGCGCGTCCCCGATCTCGGCGCGCTACCCCGTCGTCGAGGCCGGCACCGGGCTGCTCTTCGGCGTCCTGGCGATCCGGCTCGCCGACCTGCGCGGCGCACCCGGCTGGTCGCTGCTCGCCGCGGCCGCCGTGCTGGCCGCTGCCGGCGTCGCGCTCGCCCTCATCGACCTCGACCACGGGCGGCTGCCGTTCGTCCTCACCGGCATGACCGCCGCGCTCACCGGGCTGGCCCTCGCGGCCGGCTGGGCGTGGACCGGGTCGCGCAGCGGGGCCGAGGCCGTCCTCGACCAGGCCGTCCCGGTGCTGGTCGGCGCCGGCATCTGGCTCGCCGTCATCGGCGGCCTGCACGTCCTGACCCGGGGCCGCGGCATGGGCCTCGGCGACGTGGCCCTCGCCCCGGTGCTCGGCGGCTTCCTCGGCGCGTTCGGTGTCGCCGAGGCGGCGGTCGGTCTCGGTCTCGCCTTCGCCCTCGGCTCCCTGCTCGGCGCCGTCGCCCTCGCGCTCCAGCGCGGCGCGGGCGCGGGCCGCGGCACCCGGATCCCCTTCGGCCCGTTCCTGCTCGCCGGCACGCTCGGCGGGGTGCTCGTCGGCGGCGTCCTCGCCGACGCCTACCTCCGCCTCGTGGGCCTCGCCTGACCCCTGTCTGCGGAGGACCTCGCCGAGTCGTGCACCCGTGCGCTCACTCGGCGAGGTCCCTCCGCAGACAGTGGTCGCCCGCGTCGAGGGGTGCGTCAGGGGGTGGGCGGGTCCTCGCCGGCCTCGAGCCAGCCGCGGAAGGCGTCGAGGTTGCGGGTGGACTCCCCGCGGAGCTTGCGCCACTCCCACTCCTTGCGGATCGAGGAGGCGAAGCCGAGCTCGAGGATCGCGTTGAACGAGTCGTCGGCGTAGGTCAGCACCGAGCCGAGCAGCCGGTCGAGCTCGTCGGGGGTGACCGCGGCGAGCGGCAGCCGCGCGTCGAGGTAGATGTCCCCGAGGCGGTCGACGGCGAAGGACACGGCGTACATCCGCAGGTTGCGCTCGAGCAGCCAGCGGTAGACGCGCTCGTGGTTCTCGTCGGGCTTGCGGCACACGAAGGCGTGCACGCCGAGGGCGTGCTCCCCGAGGTCGAGGCGTACGGCGGTCTGCAGCTTCTTCTCGCCCGGGAGCGTCAACGAGAACACGCCGGGTGACGCCTCCTCGAACTCGATCCCGGTCTCGACCAGGTGGTCGCGAACCACCTGGGCGCGCTCCGCGGCCGCCGAGCCGGGCGCGGGGCCGGACTCCATCACGAGACCGACTCGCGCATCGCCGACCGCGCCCGCTCGTAGACCTCGAGGGTCCGCCGGGCCGTCGCCTCCCACGAGAACTGGCGCGCCTGCTCCAGCGCGCCCGCCTCCAGCGAGACCCGCAGCCCGTCGTCCTCGAGCACCCGGCCGAGGGCCGAGGCCCACACCCCGGCGTCGTGCCCGTCCACGAGCAGCCCGCTGTGCCGGTCGCGCACCACCGTGGTCAGCCCGCCGACGGCGGCCGCCACGACGGGGGTGCCGGTGGCCTGCGCCTCGGCGGCGACCAGCCCGAACGACTCGTTGTACGACGGGACCGCGACCAGCGTCGCGGCGGCGTACCACCGCGCCAGGTCGGCCTGCGAGACCGGCGGCACGAACCGCACCACGTCGTCGAGCCCGAGCTCGGTCGCCAGCGCCGCCAGCGACTCCGGCCGGTCCAGCCCGCTGCCGGACGGTCCGCCGACGACCGGCACGACCATCCGGGCGCGCAGGCCCGGTCGCCGGTCGAGGAGCACGGCGACCGCCCGCAGCAGCACGTCGGGCGCCTTGAGCGGCTGGATCCGGCCGGCGAACAGCAGCACGTGCGCGTCGGCGGGCAGCCCGAGCTCGCGCCGGGTCGCGGCCCGGTCGTGGGGACGGAAGACGGTGAGGTCCACACCGGGGTGCACGACCTCGACGCAGCCGGGGTCCGCGCCGTACAGCTCGACCAGCTGCGTGGCCTCGAGGTCGGTGTTCGCGATCAGCATGTCGGCGGCCTCGACGACCTGCTCCTCCCCGATGATCCGGGCGGCCGGCTCCGGGGTGTCCCCCACCGCCAGCGCGGCGTTCTTCACCTTGGCCATGGTGTGCATCGAGTGCACCAGCGGCACGCCCCAGCGGTCGCGGGCCAGCGCGCCGACCTGCCCGGAGAGCCAGTAGTGGGAGTGCACGGCGTCGTAGTGGCCGAGGGGCTGGGCCGCCTCGGTGCGCAGCACCTCGCGCGCGAAGACGCACAGCTGGCCGGGCAGCTCGGCCTTGGTGAGCCCCTCGAACGGACCGGCGTGCACGTGCCGCACGGTGATCCCGTCGCCCGCGGCGACGAGCGGCTCGAGCGCGGAGCTGGTCGCGCGCGTAAAGATGTCGACCTCGATGCCCCGGGCGGCCAGCCGCCGGGCGACCTCGATGACGTAGACGTTCATCCCGCCCGCGTCGCCGGTGCCGGGCTGGTCCAGCGGCGAGGTGTGCAGGCTGATCATCGCCAGCCGCTTGATGGGGTCCACGTCGTCCTCTCCTGGTCCTCGCCCGGCGCGGGTCGGGCTTCTCCGCGAGACCCAACCATCGGGGGCCGGTGTCGATTCCCGCTGCCCCCTCCGAAACGTCCGAGGGCCGGGACCGCGGTCAGGCTGCGTGCGTCCCGGCGTGCGCACGGGGACGGGCGCGGCGCGACCTCACCACGAGCGGTACCCACACCAGCAACGCCAGCACGCCCAGCAGGCCGTCGAGGCGGGCGTCGGGCTCCGCGCCGCCGACGGCGTCGCGCAGGACCATGAGCACCGACCAGCCAAGCAGCGGGAAGCACACCGCGACCAGCGCCCGGAGCCACGGGGTGCGCGGGCTGACCAGGGCGGCTCCGGCACCCGCGAGCCCGATCCCGAGCAGCGCCAGCCCCGCCCAGTACGCCGCGTCGAGCGCACCGTCGCCGGCGTCCTGCCCGGCGAGCGCCCAGCGCACCACCCAGGCGAGTCCGCCCAGCACCCCGCACACCCGGGCGAGCACCCGCGGGTCCATCGCGCCCCCTGTCCCGGCCCGGTCCTGGGCCGACAGCGTCTCAGTCGTCAGGCAGTGTGCCAGCCCACGCGGCGCGGTGCGCAGAATGGCGCGGTGAGCACCCCACCCCTCCGTACCGCCGTCGTGACCGGAGCCAGCAGCGGGATCGGGGCGGCGACCGCCCGCGGCCTGGCCGCCGCCGGGTTCCACGTGTTCTGCGCGGCCCGCCGCGCCGACCGGGTCGAGCAGCTCGCCGCGGAGATCGGCGGCACGGCCGTGGTCTGCGACGTCACCGACGAGGCGTCGGTCGCCGCGCTGGCCGACCGGGTCGGCGACCGGCTCGACGTCCTGGTCAACAACGCCGGCGGCGCGTTCGGCGCGGCGCCGGTCGCGGAGGCGGTCAGCGAGGACTGGCGGCGGATGTACGAGGTCAACGTCATCGGCCTGATGCAGGTGACCCGGGCCCTGCTCCCGGCACTGGTGGCCAGCGGGGCCGGCGTGGTCCTCAACGTCGGCTCCACCGCGGGCCGGATCGCCTACGAGGGCGGCGCCGGCTACACCGCCGCCAAGCACGGCACCCAGGTCGTCACCGAGACCCTGCGCCTCGAGCTGTGGGACCAGCCGGTGCGGGTCATGGAGGTCGCGCCCGGGATGGTCCGCACCGACGAGTTCGCGCTGGTGCGCTTCGGCGGCGACCGCGACCGCGCCGAGTCGGTGTACGCCGGCGTCGCCGAGCCCCTGGTAGCCGAGGACGTCGCCGACGCGATCACCTGGATGGTCACCCGGCCGGCCCACGTCAACATCGACGAGCTGGTGATCCGTCCACGGGCGCAGGCCGCGCAGCACAAGGTGCACCGAGTGCTGGAAGACTGAGCGCGTGCAGACCATCGGACTCGTCGGGGGCCTCAGCTGGGAGAGCTCCGCTGCCTACTACGAAGCGCTCAACCGCGGCGTCGAGGAGCGCGTCGGCCAGCTCAGCTCGGCCCGCACCGTGCTCTCCTCGGTCGACTTCGCCGAGGTGACCGCCCTGCAGGAGGCGGAGCGCTGGGACGACGTCGCCGCCGTCCTCACCGCGGCCGCGCAGGGCGTGGAGCGCGCCGGGGCGGACTTCCTGCTGCTGTGCACCACGACGTACCACCTCGTCGCCGAGCAGGTCGCGGACGCGGTCGGCATCCCGCTGCTGCACCTCGCCGACGTGCTCGCCGACGCCGCCACCGCGCAGGGCGTGACCTCGCTCGGCTTCGTCGGCACCGAGTTCGCGATGTCCCGGCCGTTCTTCACCGACCGGATCGCGGGACACGGCCTCACCGTGCACGTGCCGCCGGCGGCCGAGCACGCCACCGTCGACCGGGTCATTTACGAGGAGCTGGTGCACGGGCGGGTCGAGACCGCGTCGCGCCGCGAGATCGTCCGCGTGATCGAGGACCTCTGGGACGCCGGCGCCGGTGGGGTCGTGCTCGGCTGCACCGAGCTGGAGCTGCTCGTCCAGCAGGCCGACGTCGACGTCCCCGTCTTCCCGGCCACGACGCTGCACGTCGCCGCCGCGCTCGACCGCGCGCTCGCCTGAGGCCGCCCGTAAGTTTCATCGGCCGGCCGATGAAGCTCGCGCTGGGACGATGAACCTTTGTCGTCCAGGGATGAGTTCCATCGGCCGGCCGACAAAGCTCTCGCCGGCGCAGGAGCCGTGCCGTCAGCCCTCGAGCAGCACCTCGGCCAGCCGGCGCAGGTCGGGCGTGAGCGCCTGCTCGGGGAGGGTCGCGCTGCCGCCCGGCAGCTCGAAGGAGTAGAGGTAGCCGTCGGGCACCGCCGGCTCCCGCCTCGTGAGCGCGCGCCCGAGGTCGATCCGGCCCACCAGGTCGGCGACCTCGCCGCCCCGGGGGTCGTCGGACCCGAGCTCGACGCGCCCCTCGGACACCAGGCCCGCGAAGCCGCCGCTGCGGCGGACGGCGACCACCCCGGCGTGGGCGGGGGCACCCGCCGACCCCGGTCCTGACCCGGCTTCCTCCCCCGGCACCACGCCCACGCCCGACCACGCCTCGCGGACGGCGTCCGCGTGCGGCCCGGCGGCGGCGACGGTCGCAGCGGCGAACGACGCGAAGTCGGCCCGGGGACCGACCCGGCCGCCGGTGAGCGCGTCGTACCAGACCCGGCCGGCGCCCTCCCACGACCGGCCGCCGATCGCGACGGCGGCGAGGTGGAAGGCGCGGTTGGGGATGCCGGAGTTGACGTGCACCCCGCCGCGGTCGTCGGTGGTCTCGACGTAGTCGTCGAGGTGCCCCGGCTGCGGGTCGCGGCCCAGCTCCGGGTCGTCGTACGCCGTGCCCGGCGCGGCCATGTCGCGCAGCGCGCGGGCCTGCACGCCGGGCAGGAAGAGCCCCACCCCGATCAGCCAGTCCGCCTCCGCCGCGGTCTGGTCGAGCAGCCGCTGCTTGCCGCACGCGGCGAAGACGTCGGAGACCGACTCGTTGAGCGCCCCGGACTGCCCCTCGTAGACCAGCCCCGCGGTGCGCTCGATGACCGCGTGGGTGAGCTCGTGGCCCAGCACCTCGACGGGCTTGGTGAACCGGTCGAAGACCCGCCCGTCGCCGTCGCCGAACACCAGCTGGGTGCCGTCCCAGAACGCGTTCGCGTAGCCCGCGCCGTAGTGGACGGTGAGGCTGACCGGCGCACCCTCCCCGTCGTACGACGCGCGGCCGTAGGCCTCGGCGAACAGTGCCAACGACGTGGTGACGCCGAGGGCCGCCTCGTCGACCGCCGGGTCACCCACCGGCGCCTCCCCTGCCGAGCGCACCGGCCGCCCGGGCAGGTCGGTCGTACCGCCGGCGTCGTGGACGGTCCAGGCGGGCGCGCCCGCGGCGGCGCGGGCGGGCCGCGTGGCACGGAGGCGCGCGGACCGGAGGCGCTCGTCCTCCAGCAGCGTCAGGTCGTACGGCGCGGCGCGGGCGGCCGCGAGCCGTTGGATCAGGTACGGCGGGACGAAGGAGCACCACATGCCCCCAGCGTGCGGGCGACCACCGACAGCGGCAAGGACTACCGCCGGGCGGTGTCCTCGGGGGAGGTGAGCCGCGGTCCGTCGTCGGACGCCGGGGTCGTCCACGTGGCCGCCGTGGGGGTGGGCGGGCCGATCGCGATCAGCACCCCGATCAGCAGGACGGCGACGTGGAGCACCACGGATCCGATCGATGCACGGCACCGTCGGCGCGGCTCCCGAGGCGCACTCATGCCCGAGACGGTAGGGGTCGACGGCCGGCCGACCACCATGGAAGCGGCCCGCGGTGCGGGCGGGTCTAGTCCGACGGCGGCCCCAGGGGCCGGTTGACCCGATTTCGCTCAGGTCGGGCTCCTGGCGACCGATCTGGACCGATCGGCCACGGTCCTGGTGCCTCCCGCACACTGGTGCGCGTGCGGGTGACGGTGGACCGGGACAGCGTGACGATGGGCGACGACGCCGTCTCCCACGACCGGGTGCTCGAGGTGCCCGGGGAGACCACCCTGGGCGCGTTCCTCGCGCACATGCGGCCCGGCGTCTCGGTCGGCGGCGGGTCCGGCACCTGGGTGGTGCGCGTCGACGGCGACTGGGTGGGCATGTACGCCGAGGAGCAGATGCGGGTCCTGCGCGACGCCGACCGGACGCTGGCCGACCTCCAGGTCACGACGGTGCGCTTCGACTACTGGGCGAGCGCCCCGCCCGAGCTGCTGTTGGAGTCGCTGCTCAGCGGCCGGCTGCCCGACCGCGAGGCGATGCGGCAGGAGGGGTACCGCCGGCACTGGGCGGCCGAGGACGCGACGGCCCGCGAGCGCGCGGGCGCGACCACCGATCGGCTGCTCGGCCCGGACACGGTGGCGGCCGTCGGGGACCTCGGCGGCCGGATCGAGGTGCACGCGCCGTCGTACTGCCGGCTGGTCGCGGCGGACGGGCAGCAGTACGTCGTGCGCCACGACGGCTACTGGGGCCGGATCGCCCGGGTCGACGAGGCGGGCGACCAGCGCCAGCTCGCGACCTTCCAGCCGCCGGGACCGCTCGCGGAGACCACGCTCGTGGCGCTGCTGGGCGAGGCCTGGCGCGCGGCCGCCGGCCGGGCCCCGGTCGACCCGCCGGACGCGCCCCGGCGCCGGCGCCCGGAGGTGCAGCGCACCGGCGGGATCTGGCGGTGCAGCTGGACCGAGGACGGCGTGCTGCACGAGGCGCGCTTCTGGCCGGACGGATCCCTGGCCGGCCGCTACGCGCCGTACCTCCGGATGGACGTGCCGGCGGTGACGGCCCACTTCCACGGGGGCGACGTCCGTCAAATCGGCGGCAGCCCCGCGCGCCAGTAGACTCGACGAGGCCCGTCGGGCCCCTCGCCACCCACCGGAAGTGACCCTGTACGCCCATGTCTGAGACCAGGACCGCCAACCTGCGCAACGTCGCGATCGTCGCGCACGTCGACCACGGCAAGACCACGTTGGTCGACGCGATGCTCCGCCAGGCCGGCGCGTTCACCGAGCACGAGGCCGAGAGCGTGGCCGACCGGGTCATGGACTCCGGCGACCTCGAGCGCGAGAAGGGCATCACGATCCTCGCGAAGAACACCGCGGTGCACTACGCGGGTCCCGCGGCCGGCGGCAAGCCGATGACCATCAACATCATCGACACCCCGGGCCACGCCGACTTCGGTGGCGAGGTCGAGCGCGGCCTGTCCATGGTCGACGGCATCGTGCTGCTCGTCGACGCCTCCGAGGGCCCGCTCCCCCAGACCCGCTTCGTGCTGCGCAAGGCGCTGAACGCCGACATGCCGGTGATCCTGGTGGTCAACAAGACCGACCGCCACGACGCCCGGATCACCGAGGTCGTCGACGAGACCTACGAGCTGTTCATGGACCTGCTCGACGACTCGCACAGCCAGGACGCGCTCGACTTCCCCGTCGTCTACGCCTCCGGCCGCGCCGGCGTCGCCGGCCTCGAGGCCCCCGAGAACGGCGAGCTGCCCGCCTCCGACAACCTCGAGCCGCTGTTCAAGACGATCCTCGAGACGATCCCCGCGCCGACGTACGTTGAGGGCGCGCCGCTGCAGGCGCACGTCACCAACCTCGACTCCTCGCCGTTCCTCGGCCGCCTCGCGCTGGTCCGCGTCCACCAGGGCGAGCTGCGCAAGGGCCAGCAGGTCGCGTGGATGAAGCGCGACGGCACCGTCAACCGCGTGAAGATCACCGAGCTGCTCATCACCGAGGGCCTCGAGCGCAAGCCCGGCGAGATGGCCGGCCCCGGCGACATCGTCGCGATCGCCGGCATCCCCGACATCACCATCGGCGAGACGCTGGCCGACCCGGAGAACCCGGTCGCGCTGCCGCTGATCCACGTCGACGAGCCCGCGATCTCGATGACCATCGGCACCAACACCTCGCCGCTGGTCGGTCGCACCAAGGGCGGCAAGGTGACCGCGCGCCTGGTCAAGGACCGCCTCGACCAGGAGCTGATCGGCAACGTGTCGCTGAAGATCCTCCCGACCGAGCGTCCCGACGCCTGGGAGGTCCAGGGCCGTGGCGAGCTGGCGCTGGCGATCCTCGTCGAGCAGATGCGCCGCGAGGGCTTCGAGCTCACCGTCGGCAAGCCGCAGGTGGTCACCCGCGAGATCGACGGCAAGGTCCACGAGCCGGTCGAGCGGCTCACGATCGACGCGCCCGAGGAGTACCTCGGCGCGATCACCGAGCTGCTCGCCACCCGCAAGGGCCGCATGGAGCAGATGACCAACCACGGCACCGGCTGGGTGCGGATGGAGTTCCTGGTCCCGGCGCGCGGCCTGATCGGCTTCCGCACCGAGTTCCTCACCGACACCCGCGGCACCGGCATCGCGCACCACATCTTCGAGAAGTACGAGCCGTGGGCCGGCGAGATCCGCTCGCGCAACAACGGCTCGCTGGTCGCCGACCGCAAGGGCGCGGCCACGGCGTACGCCATGACCTCGCTGCAGGAGCGCGGCGTCATGTTCGTCGACCCGGCCACCGAGGTCTACGAGGGCATGATCGTCGGCGAGAACTCCCGCGCCGACGACATGGACGTCAACATCACCAAGGAGAAGCAGCAGACCAACATCCGGTCCGCCACCTCCGACAACTTCGAGAAGCTCATCCCGCCGAAGAAGCTCTCCCTCGAGCAGTGCCTGGAGTTCTGCCGCGACGACGAGTGCGTCGAGGTCACCCCCGAGATGGTCCGCATCCGCAAGGTCATCCTGGACCAGAACGAGCGCGCCAAGATCGCCTCCCGCGCCCGCAAGTCCGCCAAGTAGCCCCCAGCATGTACGCCGAGTCGGCGTGAGTTGTACGCCGAGTCGGCGTGAGTTTGCGGGTGACCGCACAACTCACGCCGACTCGCACGTGAACTCACGCCGACTCGGCGTTGGGGTCAGGCGGTGAGCCGCTCCCCGGTGGCGGTGTCGAAGACGTGCACCTTGTCGGGGGTGGTGGTGAGGCGGACGACCTCGCCCTTGGTGAGCGACATCCGGGCGTCGATCCGGGCGACCACCTGGGAGAGCAGCTCGCCGGACTCGTACGTCGGGTCCGCGGGTGTGGCGTAGAGGTAGGCGTCGGCGCCGAGCTCCTCGACGACCGCGACCTTGACCGGGTAGCCCTCCTCGCCGTCGGCGGCGAGCCGCCACGACTCGGGACGTACGCCGAGGGTCACCGCCCCGGTCGAGCGGGCGGCCGCAGACCGGTCGACCGGCAGCGTGTAGCCGTCGACGACGGCGGTCCCGGAGCCGGAGGTCTTCGCGGTCAGCAGGTTCATCGCCGGTGAGCCGATGAACCCGGCGACGAAGAGGTTGGCGGGCTTGTCGTAGAGCGCGAGCGGGGTGTCGACCTGCTGCAGCTCGCCGTCCTTGAGCACCGCGACCCGGTCGCCCATCGTCATCGCCTCGACCTGGTCGTGGGTGACGTAGACGGTCGTGATCCCCAGCCGCTGCTGCAGCGCGGCGATCTGGGTGCGGGTGGAGACCCGCAGCTTGGCGTCGAGGTTGGACAGCGGCTCGTCCATGCAGAACACCTGCGGCTGGCGCACGATGGCCCGGCCCATCGCCACCCGCTGCCGCTGGCCGCCGGAGAGCGCCTTGGGCTTGCGGCCGAGGTAGTCCTCCAGGTCCAGCAGCCGCGCCGCCTCGGCGACCCGGGTCGCCCGCTCGGCCTTGCTGACGCCGGCCATCTTCAGCGCGAACGCCATGTTGTCGGCGACGCTCATGTGCGGGTAGAGCGCGTAGTTCTGGAAGACCATCGCGATGTCCCGGTCCTTCGGCGCGACGTGGGTGACGTCGTGGTCGCCGATCCAGATCGATCCCGAGGTGCAGTCCTCGAGCCCGGCCAGCATCCGCAGCGAGGTGGACTTCCCGCAGCCGGACGGACCGACGAGGACCATCAGCTCGCCGTCCTCGACGGTGAGCTCCAGGTCGTTGACAGCCGGCCGCTCAGCGCCGGGATAGACGTGCTCGGCGTGCTCGAACCGCACCGTGGCCATGACGTTCCTCTCCGGAGGTCACCCGCCGCGAGAGCCGCTCGGCGGTGTGACGTGGGTCATCTGACCGCCACAGTACGACGCCACTGGGATGGCGTCTAGTGGAAGCGTTTCCACGCCCATCACCCGGCAACCCCGCGCCGATCCGGGCGACCCGTTGACACCCGATGTGACGCATGTCATGGTGACGACGTCGATCCGTGGAAGCGCTCTCACCATTCCACCCCCGCCCGGGACCTCCGATCGACGCCATCCATGCACCCATGCGATCCGTGCAAGTCAAGGAGTGTCACCGTGCGCAACTCAACCTCTCGACCGGTACGCCGGTCCCTCGCCGGCGCCGCCGTCGGCGTCCTCGTCATCGCGCTGACCGCCGCCTGCGGTGGCGACAGCGACCCCAAGGAGTCCGCGGAGCAGGAGGAGCTCGCCGAGGGCGAGGCCGTCACCCTCACCACGTTCGGCGAGTTCGGCTACGACGCGCTCATCGACCAGTGGAACGAGGAGCACCCCGACATCCAGGTCGAGCAGACCAAGGTGTCGAAGTGGGACGACTGGAAGGCCGAGATCACCACCAGCATCCAGGCCGGCGGCGAGGGCCTCCCCGACATCGTCGCCGTCGAGGGCGACTACATGCCGGCGATCGTCGCCGCTCCCGACGTCTGGGTCGACCTGGCCCAGCCCGAGGTCGAGGGCCGCTGGCTGGAGTTCAAGGAGACCGACGCCACCAGCGCGGACGGTCAGCTGCTCGGCTACGCGACCGACGCCGGCCCGGAGGCGATCTGCTACCGCGCGGACCTGTTCGAGGCCGCGGGCCTCCCGACCGACCGCGAGGAGGTGGCCGCCCGGATGGGCACCTGGGACGACTACTTCGCCCTCGGCGAGGAGTTCAAGAAGAACTCGGACGCCCACTTCTACGACGCCAGCGGGTCGATCGCCCAGGCGATGCTGAACCAGGTCGAGTACCCCTTCGAGCAGGAGGACAACTCCGTCGACGTGACGAGCGAGGAGCTCGCGAACGTCTGGGAGACCGTCACCTCGCACACCGACCTCGGCAGCAAGGCCGTCCAGTGGAGCCCCGACTGGACCGCCGGGTTCAAGGACCCGGGCATCGCGACCATCGCCTGCCCCGGCTGGATGCGCAACAACATCAAGGAGAACACCGGCGACCCCGCACCCGACGGCGTCGTCTGGGACATCGCCGACGTCTTCCCGGGCGGCGGCGGCAACTGGGGCGGGTCGTACCTCTCCATCCCGAAGACCTCGACCCACCAGACCGAGGCGATGGAGTTCATCACCTGGATCACCGCTCCCGAGCAGCAGGCCGCGGTCTTCGAACTGACCGGCAACTTCCCCTCGCAGGTCGAGGCGCTCGAGTCCGAGACCGTCCTCACGGCCACCGACGAGTACTTCAACGGCGCACCGGCCGGCGAGATCTTCTCCAACCGGGCCGCGGCGATCACCGTCCAGCCGCACCACGGTCCGCTGTACTCCGACATCCTGCAGAAGTTCCAGGACGCCATCAACCGCGTCGACCAGGGCACCAGCCCCGATGACTCGTGGGCGACCTTCGAGCAGGACGTCGCCTCGCTGCAGTGATCGCGCCCCGCTGATCTCGCTCCGGTTGACGGAGCGGACAGACCGTCGGGCCGTCCGGGACCGCCTCCCGGACGGCCCGACCTCCACCCGCCGCCACCCACGACGACGTGCCGAGGACCCCCACAGGAAGGGCGCCGATGCTCACCGATGAACGACCCGGCCCCGACGCCGCGCCCACCGACCCCCGGGGACGGCGACCGCGGACGACCCGGCGCGGGCGGCCCGACTGGTTCGCAGCCGGCGGCGGTCCCGCTGGGACCTGCGGTTCTCCCCCTACCTCTACATCTCCCCGTTCTTCGTGCTGTTCGCGCTGGTCGGGCTCTTCCCGCTCCTCTACACCGGCTACCTCTCGGTGCACGACTGGGACAAGCTCTACCGCGAGCGCGGCGAGTTCACCGGCCTGGAGAACTTCGAGTTCGTCCTGGCCGACCCGATCTTCCGCAAGGCGATGGTCAACACCTTCAGCATCTTCGTGATGTCGTCGGTGCCGCAGGTCGTCCTCGCGGTCTCGATCGCGGCGCTCCTCGACAACCGGCTCCGCGCCGCGACCTTCTGGCGGATGAGCGTCCTGCTGCCGTTCGCCGTCGCACCCGCGGCCGCCGCCCTCATCTTCGGCAGCCTCTTCGCCGACCAGTCGGGGCTGATCAACGCGATCCTCCGCGAGGTCGGCCTCGAGCCCATCCGGTGGCACGTCGACCGCCTCTGGAGCCACGTCGCGATCTCGAGCATGGTCAACTGGCGCTGGACCGGCTACAACACCCTGATCTTCCTGGCGGCCATGCAGGCCGTGCCCCGGGACCTCTACGAGTCCGCCGCCCTGGACGGCGCGGGCCGGCTGCGCCAGTTCTGGTCGATCACGCTCCCGATGATCCGGCCGACGATGATCTTCGTCATCGTCACCAGCACCATCGGCGGCCTGCAGATCTTCACCGAGCCCCGTCTCTTCGACGACTCGATCAGCCGCGAGGGCGGCGCCGACCACCAGTACATGACCCTGGCGCTCTACATCTACGACCGCGGCATCGTCGACGGCTTCTACGGGCGGGCCTCCGCGGCCGCGTGGGTCCTCTTCCTGGTGATCGTCGGCATCGCCCTGCTCAACTTCGCCCTCACCCGCTACGTCACGAGGAGGACCTCATGAGCCGGCGCAGCAGACTGGTGAACCGTCCGAGCTGGGTGGTCTACGCCCTGCTCGCCGCCTTCGTCCTGGGGTCGGCCCTGCCGCTCTACTGGTCGTTCGTGATCGGCTCGCACACCAAGACCGAGGCGATGGAGATGCCTCCGCCGCTCCTCCCCGGCGGGCACTTCCTCGAGAACGCCGGCCGGGTGTTCGACACCATCGACTTCTGGCAGGCGATGGCCAACAGCGTCATCGTGTCGACCGCCTGTGCGGCCTCGGTCGTCTTCTTCTCGACCCTGGCCGGCTACAGCTTCGCCAAGCTGCAGTTCCGCGGCAGCAACGCGCTGATGGGCTTCGTCATCCTCACCATGGCGGTCCCGACCCAGCTCGCGATCGTGCCGCTGTTCATCATCATCACCGACTACGGCCTCTACGACACGCTGCTCGCGGTCGCCCTGCCCACGCTGGTCACGGCGTTCGGCGTGTTCTTCATGCGGCAGTTCCTCGTCGACGCGATCCCCGGCGAGCTGATCGAGGCGGCGCGGGTCGACGGCGCCTCGATGCTCCGCACCTTCTGGACCGTCGCCGTCCCGGCGGCCCGGCCGGCGATGGCGATCCTGTTCCTGTTCACCTTCATGACGGTCTGGACCGAGTACATGTGGCCGCTCGTCGCGCTCAAGGACAACCAGACCCTCCAGGTCGCCCTGGACGAGCTGGCGATCAGCGGCCAGGGCCAGACCACCGACTACGCACTCGTCCTCTGCGGCACCGGGCTCGCCACGATCCCGCTGCTCGTCCTGTTCATCGTCAGCGGCCGCCAGCTGGTCGCCGGCATCATGCAAGGAGCCGTGAAGGGATGATCTTCTCCCCCACCACGACCACGCCGGCCACCCCCGGGCCGCTGGTCTTCCCCCCCGACTTCCTCTGGGGCGCGGCGACCGCGGCGTACCAGGTCGAGGGCGCCACCGCCGAGGACGGCCGGACGCCGTCGATCTGGGACACCTTCGCCCGGGTCCCGGGCGCGGTGCTCGGCGGCGACACCGGCGACGTGGCCTGCGACCACTACCACCGGGTCCCCGAGGACGTCGCGCTGATGCGCTCGCTGCACCTCGGCGCGTACCGCTTCTCCACCGCGTGGCCGCGGGTCCGTCCCGACGGCGGCGCGCCCAACCAGGCCGGCATCGACTTCTACGCCCGCCTGGTCGACGAGCTGCTCGACCAGGGCGTCACGCCGTGGATCACGCTCTACCACTGGGACCTGCCGCAGGCGCTCGAGGAGGCCGGCGGCTGGACCCACCGCGACACCGCCTACCGCTTCGCCGACTACGCGCTGACCCTGCACGACGCCCTGGGCGACCGGGTGCCGTACTGGACCACGATGAACGAGCCGTGGTGCTCGGCGTTCCTCGGCTACACCGGCGGGCAGCACGCGCCGGGCCGCCAGGAGGGCGTCGCCGGCGTCGTCGCCGCCCACCACCTGATGCTCGGCCACGGGCTGGTCGTCAACGAGCTCCGCCGCCGGGAGACGACGGCGCAGCTCGGCATCACGCTCAACCTCACCGTGGCGGACCCGTTCGACCCCGCCGAGCCCGCCGACCTCGACGCGGCCCGCCGCATCGACGGCTTCTGGAACCGGGTCTTCCTCGACCCGATCCTCCGGGGCCGGTACGCCGACGACCTCGCCGGCGACACCGGGGGGATGACCTTCCAGGGCAAGCAGTGGCAGGACTTCGTCCACGACGGCGACCTTGCGCTGATCAGCACGCCGCTCGACGTCCTGGGCGTGAACTACTACCACGGCGACGCCGCGTGCGGCCGCCCCGTCGAGGACGGGTCGCAGCTGCTCGGGTCGCGCATCGAGCACGCGCCGCGGCCGGTCGGCACGCCGTTCCCGGGCTGCGAGGACGTCAGCTTCCCCCGGCGCGGGCTGCCGGTCACCGGGATGGACTGGGAGGTCCAGCCCGAGGGGCTGACCCGCCTGCTGTTGCGGCTCCGCGACGAGTACACCGCCCCGCCGCTCGTCATCACCGAGAACGGCGCGGCGTACGACGACGAGGTCGGCCCCGACGGGGCCGTCGACGACGCCGACCGGCTGGGCTTCATCGACGCGCACCTGCGGGCCACGCACGCCGCGATCGCGCAGGGCGTCGACGTGCGCGGGTACTTCGCCTGGTCGCTGCTCGACAACTACGAGTGGGCCTACGGCTACCGGCAGCGGTTCGGCATCGTGCACGTCGACTACGACACCCAGGTCCGGACGCCGAAGGCCAGCGCCCGCTACTACGCCGAGGCCGCCCGCACCGGACAGCTGCCCGAGGGCACCCCGTGAGGTCGGTAGCGTGGCCCGCGTGAGCACCCGCAGCGGCCTCGGACCCGGGGGCTCGCCGACGCTCGACGAGGTCGCCCGCCTGGCCGGGGTCTCGCGGGCCACCGCGTCGCGGGCGATCAACGGCGGCAACCGGGTCAGCCCGGCCGCGCTGGCCGCGGTCGACGCCGCCGTCCGGACGCTGGGCTACACCCCCAACCCGGCCGCGCGCAGCCTGGTGACCCGGCGTACCGACTCGGTCGCGCTGGTCGTGCCCGAGCCCGACGAGCGGGTCTTCTCCGACCCGTTCTTCGCCCACACGCTGCGCGGCGCCACCCGGGTGCTCTCCGAGCGCGACCTGCAGCTGGTGCTGCTGCTCGCGCGGCCCGGCGAGGAGGAGCAGCGGATGCTCCGCTACCTGCGCAACCGGCACATCGACGGCGCGCTGGTGGTCTCCCACCACCGCAGCGACAGCCTCGCCGACCACCTCGCGGCGCTCGACCTGCCGTGCGCGTTCGTCGGCCGGCCGTGGACCAGCGCCGACAAGGTCGCCTACGTCGACGCCGACAACGTCGCCGGCGGTCGCGAGGCGACCGAGTTCCTGGTCGAGCGCGGGTGCCGGCGGATCGGCACGGTCGCCGGCCCGGCCGACATGACCGCGGGCGTCGACCGCCTCGACGGGTGGTACTCCGCGATGCGCCAGGCCGGCCTGGCCACCGACGCCGTCGAGCACGGCGACTTCACCGAGGCCGGCGGCGAGCGCGCGGCCGCCACCCTGCTCGGGCGGCACCCCGACCTCGACGGCCTCGTCGTCGCCTCCGACCTGATGGCTGCCGGCGCGCTCAAGGTGCTCGCCGCGACCGGGCGGAAGGTCCCCGACGACGTCGCGGTGATCGGGTACGACGACCTCGGCGTCCCCGAGCGCACCGACCCGCCGCTCACCACGATCCGCAACCCGATCCGCGAGATGGCCGAGCAGGCGACCCGGCTGCTGCTCGAGCAGGTCGACGGCGAGCGGTCGGCCTCGGCGATGCGGGTGATCTTCCCGCCGTCCCTGGTCCGGCGGGCGAGCGCCTGAGAAGAAGTAGAACCTGTTCCACTTTGCCGCACGGTGCCCTACGTTCGGCCCATGCTCCTCGACGTCCAGCTCGACGCCCGCCCCGACCAGGCCGCCGACCGCGCCCGCGCGCTGGTGGCGGCGGGGGTGGACGGGCTGTTCACCTTCGAGGGGCCGCACGACGTCTTCCTGCCCCTGGCCGCGGCCGCCGGGGTGGTCGAGACCGACCTGATGACCAACGTGGCGATCGCGATGCCGCGCTCGCCGATGCACCTCGCGCACACCGCCTGGGACCTGCAGCTGATGTCCGGCGGCAGGTTCCGCCTCGGCCTGGGCTCGCAGATCAGGCCGCACGTCGAGAAGCGGTACGGCGCGACCTGGTCGCCGCCGGCCGCGCGGATGCGCGAGATCGTGCTGGCGGTGAAGGCGATCCTCGGCTCCTGGCAGGACGGCACCCGGCTGGACTTCCGCGGCGAGCACACCCGGCACACGCTGATGCCGCCGACGTTCGTCCCGGGACCGAACCCCTACGGCCCGCCGCCGGTGCTGCTCGGCGCGCTCGGCCCGGTGATGACCCGCACCGCCGCCGAGGTCGCCGACGGGCTGCTGGTGATGCCGTTCCACAGCGCGAGGCACCTCGCCGAGCGCACGCTACCCGCGATCGCGGAGGGCCTGGAGCGCAGCGGGCGCACGTCGTTCGACGTCTTCCCGCAGGCGATCCTGGCGATGGGCCGCACCGAGGCGGAGCTGGCCGCGGCCACCACCGGCGTGCGCGGGCTGCTCGCGTTCTACGGCTCCACCCCGGCGTACCGCGCGGTGCTGGACGTCGAGGGCTGGGGCGACCTCCAGCCGGAGCTCAACGCCCTGTCCAAGCAGGGCGACGTCGTCGCGATGATGGACCTGGTCACCGACGAGATGGTCGCGACGATCGGGGTCCGTGGCACCCCCGAGGAGTGCGCGGCCGAGCTGGGCCGGCGGTTCGGCGCGATCGCCGAGCGGGTCTGCTGCTACTTCCCCGGGTACGACGCGCCGCTGGCGCAGGTCGGCGAGCTCGCGGCGGCGCTGCGGGCGCTCGGCTGAGCACTGGGCTGAGCACGTGCGAGGGCCCGGTGCCCGACGGGTGACCGCCGGGCACCGGGCCCTCGTTGTTGCTGGTGCTGCTAGGTGAGGCTCGGGATCAGGATCCCGTGACCACCGCGAGTCCCTCGATGCGGACGGTGCGGCCGTTGGCGGTCACGATCGCGACCCGGCCCGACAGCGCCTCGTCGAACGCGGGCAGCTCGATGACCTTCTTGCCGGCCTTCTTGCCCTTCAGCGAGACGGCGCCGATCCGGTCACCGTTGACCAGCACGAACACCCGGCCGGCCTTCCGCGAGGTGCCCACGACCAGCGCGAGCCGCTCGGCGTCGCTGACCTTCGTGGTCAGGCGAGCACCCTTCTTCGCCACCGTGGAGAACGTGCCGCGGTAGGCGTCGCCGGCCGTCTTGTTCTTCCACGGCCCGCGATCCTGCAGCTGCCGGTCGTTCAGCGGGACCGTGAAGGTCCGGGTGACCGGCGTGGCGTCCGTGGCGCCCTCGGCGGTGGCCGCCGCGGTGAACACGTGGGTCCCGGCGGCGAGGCCGCGCAGCGTGCCGCACTTCCGGGCCTCCCCGTCGAGGGTGCACGTGAAGCTCGCCCCGTCCACCGAGGAGGACAGCCCGAAGGACGTCTTCCGCGAGAGCAGGATGCTGTCGTCGGCCGGACCGGAGGTGATGGTCGTCTCCGGCGCCTCGACGGCCTTGGCCACGATCTGGAAGTCGGCGTTGTTGACGTCGAAGAAGACGTTGCCGACGGCCTCGACCTTGATCCGGGCCTTCTCGGTGCCGATGTTCGGCCAGGTGACCGGCTCGGTGCCGTCGTTCGGGGTGCTCTCGTTCAGCACGACCGGGAACGTCGCGCCGCCATCGGTGGAGAGCGAGATCTTCACGTTCTCGGCCAGCGTGGGCTTGTTGGTGCCCGCGACCGCCCAGGTGATGGCCTCGGTACGGCCGGCGATCGCTGCTGCCGCGGCGTTCTTGGAGTTGACCAGGAACGGGCCCGCGGTCTTGTCGACGAGCACCTTGGTGTTGGCGAACGAGTAGCCGCCGCCCTGCGGGTCCATGTCACGCGCGGTGAACCGGAAGTTCAGCGCGACCGGGTCGCTGTTGCCGGCCTGGGTGCTGCCGACGTAGTCGGCGGTCGGCAGCCACTCCGAGAAGCAGTCCACGATCGGGATCGGCACGTTGCTCGCGCCACCGGAGGCCGGGGCCGCCGGAGCAGCCGGGCACACGCCGGACGCGGCGTTGGTGTTGTTCTCGAGGATCTGCTTCATGTCCGGGAAGGTCCGGGTCGGGTTCCCGTCGGCGATGTTCAACCCGGGGCTGTCGAGCAGCAGCGTGCCGGCCGGGGTGACGTTGGCGAAGGTGCCGAAGACCCGGAACAGCGGGCCGTTGGTCTTCGTCTGGCTGACCAGCGAGGTGCCGGTGCCGGCGCCCCGGTCGGACTGCTCCCACAGGTAGATCATCGAGTCGTTGTCCGCGTCGGTCGCAGACCCGGTGAGCTGGAAGGGGGTACGCAGCGGGATGCTGGCCGTCGCCGGCGCCGAGGCGACCGGCGTGCGGTTGGCGATGGTCTCCACGGTGCGGCCGCCGTTGGTGCGCATGGCGCCCTTGGTGGTCTCGCTGACGATCGCCGTGACGCCCTCGCTGGGGGTGACCCCGACGGCCGGCAGGTCGGTGCCGGCGAGCGTGTTGGTGGTGCCGCTGAACGTCAGCTGGAAGCCGGCGTCCGAGAGGGTGCCGCTGCCGCCGAGGGCGGCCACGGTGACGGTGCCGCCCGCGGGCAGGATCGCCTCGAGGGCCGCGTCGATGGTCGCGGTGGTGTAGGTCGCCGCGCCGCGAACGATCGGGGCGGACGTCTGGCCGCCGTACGACAGCGTGAAGGACTCACCGTCGGTGTCGAAGCCGCTGAGGATCACGGTCTGCACCTCGCTCACGACCGGGGTGGCCGTGATCGTGGCGGTGATCTCCTGCTGCGACCACTGCGAGAAGTACGGGTCGGTGTGCGGCTGGATGTTGTCCTGCTGGCAGATGCCGGCGTAGGCCATCACCGACGAGCCGGAGCCCGGCTCCACCGACGGGGCGGCCTTGTTGCCACCGCAGCTGGCCTGCGTGCCGTTGAAGGTGTGGTTGCCGCCGAACTGGTGACCGATCTCGTGGGCCACGTAGTCGATGGCCATGTAGTCGCCCTCGGGCTGGGGCAGGCCGGTGCAGCCACGGGCCTTGCCGTTGCCGCCGACGACGCCCAGGCCGGCGACGCCGCCGCCGTTGTTGCCGAGCGCGATGTGGCCGACGTCGTAGTTCTCCGGGCCGACGAGCTGACCCAGCGCGAACTGGTTGCGGTTCAGCAGGCCACCGGTGCAGCCGGCGGTGAACTGGTCGGGCGCGAAGCAGCCGACCGGCCCACAGGGCCCGTTGGCGCCCCAGGCCTTCTCCGCGGTGTCGAGGTTGAGCTTGTCGGTCTCGTCGATCAGGATCATCCGGATCGCGAAGTCGTCGTTGTAGATCTGGTTCACGCGGTTCATCAGCGTGACCTTCTCGGCGAGCACGTTCTCGGTGCCGAAGTAGCGCGCGTAGCTCGTGTCGGTCACCAGCGCGAGCCGGTAGGTGCGGTGCAGCACCGGGTCACCGGGCGCGGCCTCGCCGGCCTTGGCACCCTTGGCGATCTGCTGGGCGTGCTCGGCGGCCATGCCCTCGGGCTCGATCAGGCCCTTCTCGGGCGCGGGGAGCGAGGAGCCGAGGTAGGACAGGTAGACGCTGTCGTCGCCGTTGAAGGCGGGGTCGACGTACCAGGACGCCTGGCCCGGGGACCGCACGGAGGCGTGGAAGCCCATCGGCGTGACGTCGAGGCGGATCGAGGCGGCGGAGTCGACGGCAACGCCGGCGTACGTCTCGATCTCCGGGTGGGCGGCGGCGAGGCCGGCCTCCATCACCGGGGACTCGACGATGCGGAACTCGACCAGGTCACCCTCGGGCGAGGGGACGGTCAGCAGGGAGCCCGCACGGCCACTCTCCTCGCGGGGCGCGGTGTCGAGCAGGCCGTCGAGGCCGGCGGCGTCGAGGGTGTACGCCGCGTACTTGCTCGGGTCGACGCGGCGGGGCTTGCCGCTGCTCGTCTCGGGGAGACGCGCCGCGAAGGGCGTCCAGAGGTCGGAGTCCGGCGCGGCGGCCGGTGCGGCCGGTGCCGGTGCCGCCTGGGAGACGGCGGCGGGGAGGAGGGCGGCGGCCAGGGCGGCCACCGAGAGGACACCGGCGCCAGCGCGCCAGGTCCGGGATCGTGTCTTCTGCACAGAGGTCCTCGGGGTAGTGGGATCCGCCCGCGAACGTCGGCAGCATTGCCGACAGCGGGCCCCCGCATCCTGTCTTTTGTCAGACAACCGGGCAATAGGGACCCCTCTTTGTGACCAACTCCTCAGCGTCGGCGTCGCCGGCCGACACCGGGTGGGGTGTCGCACCCCAGGGCCCGGCCCGGAATCCACCCTGGGGTGGCCTGGCTCACAGTCGCCTAGTGGTCTAGACCACGAGGCGGCGTACCGACCCCAGGTGCGCGTCGGCCGCCCGGACCCCGACTCCGGCGAAGGCGAGCGCGAAGGCCAGGGCCGTCGTCCGGGTGACCGCGTCGGGCAGCAGCGCAGCCAGCGGGACGGTCAGGACGTGGCCCAGCATCAGCAGCGGTGCCCACCGGGGCGTGCTGCGCGCCCGCAGCAGCGCGGCGGCCAGCAGCAGCTCGCCGAGGAGGAACGCCACGATCCACCCGTAGAGGAAGATCCGCAGGCCCACGTCCTCCCCCAGCGCGTCCAGGGCCTGGTCGCGGATCGCCTCGGTCTTCACCAGGGCCCGGAAGAAGACCAGCAGCGCGGCGTAGCCGGCGACCCCGACGAAGCCGATCGCCAGCGAGACGACGCCGGCGAGCCCGACGTACCGTCCCCGCGGGCGGTCGAGCAGCACCAGCAGCGACGGCAGGCCGAGGATCAGCATGGCGGCGGCGAGGAAGTAGATCGCGGACACGGCGAGCCAGCGGCTGTCCTGCTCGCGGACCAGCCGCAGGGTCTCGGCGGCGTTCGAGCCGTCCGGCGTCAGGATCGACGCGAGCGCGAGGGCCATCGCGCCGGTGACGAGCAGGGCTGCCGAGGCCGGGACCCACTCGTTGCGCATCCGGACAAGGTAGGGGGCGGGCGCCCCGCGTGGGCCGCTATGCGGACTTCTCACCCGGCCGGTGCGGAGGCGATGAGCTCCGCGACCCGGTGCACCTGGGCGACGTCCGAGCACGTCGGGATCAGCTGCACCTCGTCGGTGCCGAGGTCCGCGAACCGCCGGAGCGTCTCGACGAGCTGCCGGCCGGTGCCGGCGAAGCCCGTGGCCGGTGCCATCGCGTCGACGAGGCCGGCAGGGAGCCAGTTCATGTAGTGGCGCAGGTGCCGGTGCACCTGGGCGCGCGGGTCGCCGTCCGAGGTCTCCTCGAGCGCGAACCAGAACGACGTGGTCAGCCGCGGCGCCGGACGGCCGGCGTCGGCCCACGCCGTCCGGGCCAGGTCGAAGAGGCGGCCGACCGCCGCCGTGTCGAGGTCGAGGGTGACGCCGGCCAGGCCGTCGGCCCAGCCCGCGGCGTTCCGGATCGTCCGCGGACCCATCGTGCCGACGAGCAGCTCCGGGCCGCCGTCCTGCGCCGGCGGCGGGCCGACACGGCGTACCGACCCGGTGTCGTGCTCCCCGCGCCAGACCGCGCGCAGCACCGCGGCGCGGTCGGCCAGCTCTCGGATCGTCTGCGTCGCCGGGTCGGCGCCCGCGGCCCGGTAGTCCTCCTCGCGGCCGCCCACCCCCAACCCCACCGAGAGCCGGCCGCCGCTGAGCCGGTCACCGGTGGCGAGCGCCTTCGCGAGCAGCACCGGGTCGTGCAGCTGCGGCACGACGACGGTCGTCGCGATCCGCACCCGCCGCGTCCACGCCGCCACCGCCCCCAGCAGGGTCAGGGTCTCCGGGTTGTCGAAGGCCACCCGCTCCCCGAAGCACACCGACGAGAACGGCCCCTCGTCCGTCGCCCGGGCCCACGCCTCCAGCGTCCCCTCGTCCGCCCAGAGGTCCGGCTCCATCACCGGCAACGTCATCCCCACCTGCACGCGCCCACCCTGCCACCGTCTCCCGGGTAGTCCGGCACGTTTCGGCTGTTGCCCGGCCGGGATCGCGACCGGATCGTGCCGGACTACTTCGGTCGGGGTAGTCCGCCACTCCCTGGTCGTTTCGGCGGTGGAAAACAGCACGGATGTGTCGGATTACCCCGACCAGCACCGCTCCGGGGTAGTCCGGCACGTTTCGGTTGTTCCCCGGCCCAGATCGCGACCGGATCGTGCCGGACTATCCCGCGAGGAGCTCAGACCGGCTCGGGGACCCGCTTCAGCTCGGGGAGGAGAGCGAGCAGGCCGAGGAGGGGCAGTACGGCGAGGAGCGCGAGGCTGACGGGTACGCCGAGCACGTCGCCGGCCCCGCCGACGACGGCCGAGCCGACCGAGCCGCCGGTCATGAACACCAGCGTGGCGATGCCGAGCGCGACGCCGCGGACGTCGACGTGGACAGCGGCGCCGACGGCGGCACTGAGCGAGGGCTGGCCCAGCCCGAAGGCGAGCGTCACCAGCAGTACGGCGACGCCGAGCACCGCCGGGAGGTCGAGCGCGGCGCCGAGCGCGGCGACCAGCAGCGCGAGCGAGGCGGCGACCCCGGAGACGGCGAGGGACGCCGAGGCGCCGATCCGGTCGAGCAGCGGCCCGGCGACCCGGGGTACGGCGAGCGCGACGACCGCGCTCGGCACCAGCAGCAGCCCGACCTGCCACGGCTCCCAGCCGTCGGCGACGAGCACGGCCGGCACCGCGATCAGCTGGCCGAACCACGCGGCGGGCACCGCCGCGGCCGCCAGCGCGCTGCGTACGACGGTCTTGTTGCCGATCACCGACAGCGGCAGGAACCCGTCGAGCGGGCGGCGCCGCACCTGCAGCGCCACCAGCGGCGCGCCCAGCACCATCAGCACGACCCCGACCAGCGCGACGACCAGGCCGGTGGACGGCGACTGCACCAGCAGCACCAGCCCAGCGGCGGTCAGCGCGACCAGCACCGCGCCGAGGATGTCGAGGCTCGCGCCGGAGCCGTCGCCGACCAGCGCGCGCCACAGGAACGGGATGACCAGCAGCCCCAGCACCGGGATCGCCATCACCGCGCGCCACCCGAAGGCGTGCTCCACCGCGCCGCCGAGCAGCGGGCCGAGGCACGAGACCGCGGCGGCCACACCGGCCAGCCGACCGAAGGCGAGCCCGCGCACCGACCCGTCGTACCTGGCGCTGAGGATCGCCACCCCCAGCGTGGGTACGGCGGCCGCCCCGGCGCCCTGCAGCAGCCGGGCCGCCAGCAGCACGCCGTACGACGGCGCGAAGGCGGCGACGAGCGCGCCCGCGGTCATCAGCCCGATGCCCACCAGCAGCGGCGTCCGCACCCCGACCAGGTCGGAGACCCGGCCGTAGACGGCCGTCGTGACCGCGAGCATCAGCGCGTACAGGCTGATCGTCCACGCCGCGTCGCCGACGCCGATCCCGAAGTGCGCGCCCACCGCGGGCAGCGCGATCGCCGCCGACGCCGAGCCCATGCCGGTCAGGCCGAAGAGCAGCCCGAGCAGCAGCGAGACGCGTCGGGAGTCGTCGGAGGCCACGTCGTCTCAGAACCCCCACGACGCCCCGGGCATTCCCTACGCTGTCGGGCGTGAGCGAGCGAGACCCGATCCGCGAGGCGCACCGGCAGTGGACGCGCCACGGGTGGGGCGACGCCGCCGACGGGATGGCCATGGTGACGTCCGTGGTGCGGGTCCAGCAGCTGCTCCTCGAGCGGATCGACGCGGTGCTGCGTCCCCTGGACCTGACGTTCGCCCGCTACGAGGTGCTGCGGCTGCTCTCGTTCTCCTCCGCCGGCGGCATGCCGATGACCCGCCTCGGCTCGCTGCTGCAGGTGCACGCCACCAGCGTGACCAGCGCGGTGGACCGCCTCGAGAAGCAGGGGTACGTCGGGCGCGCGCGGCGCGACGACGACCGCCGGGTCGTGGTCGCCTCCATCACCGAGGCCGGGCGCGAGGTCGTCGAGACCGCGACCGAGGGCCTCAACCGCGACGTGTTCGAGCGGCCGGGCCTCGCGCCGCAGCAGGTCACCGCGCTGACCGCGCTGCTCGGCGAGCTGCGCGCCAGCGCCGGCGACCTCGTCGACGGCTGAGCCCGCACTGAAGGAACGCCGAGTCGGCGCTTGTGTCCGGGTTCTCCACAGCGGGCCTGTGGGGAAAGCGAACACAAGCGCCGACTCGGCGGATCAGTCCGCACAGTGTCCGGCTAGTTCTGGCTACTTCCCGGTACGCCGAGGTCCGCCTACCATCAGATGGTTGGACGTCCAACCATTTCCCCGGAGGCCCCCGTGCCCGAGCTCCATGTCCCCCAGCACCCCGTCCGCCTGGTGACGGCGTCCAGCCTCTTCGACGGCCACGACGCCTCGATCAACATCATGCGGCGGATCCTGCAGAGCCAGGGCTGCGAGGTCATCCACCTCGGCCACAACCGCTCCGTCCAGGAGGTCGTCGACGCGGCGCTCGAGGAGGACGTCCAGGGGGTCGCGGTCTCCTCCTACCAGGGCGGGCACGTCGAGTACTTCGAGTACCTCGTCGAGTCGCTCCGCGCCCAGGGCGCCGGCCACGTCAAGGTCGTCGGCGGCGGGGGCGGCGTGATCGTCCACGACGAGATCGAGCGGCTGCGGGCGAGCGGCGTCACGATCTTCTCCCCCGAGGACGGCCAGCGGATGGGCCTGGTCGGCATGATCAGCTCGGTCGTCCGCGACTGCGACGTCGACCTCTGGGCCCACCGCGAGGCGACCGCCGAGCAGGTCCTCGCCGGCGAGCGGGCCGCGATCGCCCGCGCGATCACCGGCGCCGAGTCCGGCCGGCTCCCCGCCGACGCCCTGGCGACCCTGCGCGACGCCGCCGCGCGCCGGCGTACCCCCGTCCTCGGCATCACCGGCACCGGCGGCTCCGGCAAGTCCTCCCTGACCGACGAGCTGGTACGCCGGCTCCGGGTCGACCAGCAGGACAAGCTGCGGGTCGCGGTCCTCGCGGTCGACCCCACCCGCCGCAAGGGCGGCGGCGCGCTGCTCGGCGACCGGATCCGGATGAACTCCGTCGACGGCGACCGGGTCTTCTTCCGCAGCCTCGCGACCCGCGGCGCCCACGAGCTCCCCGACCACCTCGACGACGTCCTCACCGTCATCAAGGCCGCCGGCTTCGACCTGGTCATCGTCGAGACCCCCGGCATCGGCCAGGGCGACGCCGCGATCGTGCCCTTCGTCGACACCTCCCTCTACGTGATGACGCCGGAGTTCGGCGCCGCCTCGCAGCTGGAGAAGATCGACATGCTCGACTTCGCCGACGTCGTCGCGATCAACAAGTTCGAGCGCCGCGGCGCCCACGACGCGCTGCGCGACGTCGGCCGCCAGCTGGTCCGCAACCGCGAGGCCTTCGGCAAGCAGCCCGCCGACATGCCGGTCTTCGGCACCTCCGCCGCCACCTTCAACGACGACGGCGTCACCGCGCTCTACCAGCACCTGCGCGGCCTCCTCGGCGAGCAGGGGCTCCCCCTCGACCAGGGCACGCTCGCGCCGGTCGACGTACGCCACTCCTCCACGATCCGCCAGGTCGTGCCCGCCGACCGGGTCCGCTACCTCGCCGAGATCACCGACGCGGTCCGCGGCTACCACGCCCGCACCGAGGAGGTCGCCGAGCAGGCGCGCCGCGTGCAGCGCCTCGAGGCGGTCGCCGGCGAGCTCACCGCGCGCGAGGAGGTCGACGGCCTCCTCGAGCAGGCTCGCACGAACCTCGACCCCACCGTCGCCGAGCAGCTCGCCAGCTGGCCCGACACCATCCGGGCGTACGCCGAGAAGCCCGGCCGCGAGTCGCTCTCCGGCAACACCGTCCCCCGCGTCGCGCTGCCGACGTACGCCGACCACGGCGAGCTGGTCCGCTTCTTCCGGCGCGAGGGCCTCCCGGGGTTCTTCCCGTTCACCGCCGGCGTCTTCCCGTTCAAGCGCGAGGGCGAGGACCCGGCCCGGATGTTCGCCGGCGAGGGCGACCCCGCGCGCACCAACCGCCGGTTCAAGCTCCTCTCCGAGGGCAACGAGGCGACCCGCCTGTCCACGGCGTTCGACTCGGTCACCCTCTACGGCCGCGACCCCCACGAGCGCCCCGACATCTACGGCAAGGTCGGCACGTCCGGCGTCTCCGTCGCGACGCTCGACGACATGAAGCAGCTCTACGACGGGTTCGACCTGCTCTCGCCGACGACCAGCGTGTCGATGACGATCAACGGCCCGGCGCCCACCGTGCTCGCGTTCTTCCTCAACACCGTGCTCGACCAGGCGCGCGAGCAGGGGGTCGACCCGGTGGAGGCGCTCAAGACCGTCCGCGGCACCGTCCAGGCCGACATCCTCAAGGAGGACCAGGGCCAGAACACCTGCCTGTTCTCCACCGAGTTCTCGCTGCGCTGCATGGCCGACATCCAGGAGTGGTTCATTGACCAGGGGGTCCGCAACTTCTACTCGGTGAGCATCTCCGGCTACCACATCGCCGAGGCCGGGGCGAACCCCATCAGCCAGCTCGCGTTCACCCTCGCCAACGGGTTCACGTACGTCGAGGCCTACCTCGCCCGCGGCATGGACATCGACGACTTCGCGCCCAACCTGTCGTTCTTCTTCTCCAACGGCATGGACCCGGAGTACTCCGTCATCGGCCGCGTCGCCCGCCGCATCTGGGCGGTCGCGATGCGCGACAGGTACGGCGCCAACGAGCGCTCGCAGAAGCTGAAGTACCACGTGCAGACGTCCGGTCGTTCCCTGCACGCGCAGGAGATGGACTTCAACGACATCCGCACCACGCTGCAGGCGCTGATCGCGATCTACGACAACGCCAACAGCCTGCACACCAACGCCTTCGACGAGGCGGTGACCACCCCCAGCGAGGACTCGGTACGCCGCGCGCTGGCGATCCAGCTGATCATCAACCGCGAGTGGGGGCTGGCGATGAACGAGAACCCGCTCCAGGGCTCCTTCGTCATCGACCAGCTCACCGACCTCGTGGAGGAGGCGGTGCTCACCGAGTTCGACCGGATCAGCGAGCGCGGCGGCGTCCTCGGCGCGATGGAGACCGGCTACCAGCGCGGCCGGATCCAGGACGAGTCGATGCTCTACGAGCACCGCAAGCACGACGGGACGCTGCCGATCGTCGGCGTCAACACCTTCCTCCGCAAGGACGCCGGCGACGGCACGCCCGACCACGTCGAGCTGGCCCGTGCGACCGACGGGGAGAAGGAGTCGCAGCTGCGGCGGGTCCGCGACTTCCAGACCGCGAACTCCCCGGAGTCCGCCGCCGCGCTCGCCCGGCTCAAGGAGGCCGCCACCACCGGCGAGAACGTCTTCGCCGTCCTCATGGACGCCGCCCGGGTCTGCTCCCTCGGCCAGGTCACCGAGGCGTTCTTCGAGGTCGGCGGCGCCTACCGCCGCAACGTCTGACCCCGGCGGTCGAGCAGGGAAGGCGCGCAGCGCCTGACCGATGTCGAGACCCCCGCAACCCGACGTACGACGCCAACCACCGCCATCTCCACCCTGCGGAGGTCTCGACAACGCTCGACCCCGGAGGTCGAGCAGGGAAGGCGCGCAGCGCCTGACCGATGTCGAGACCCCGCAACCCGACGTACGACGGCGACCACCGCGGCCTCCACCCTGCGGAGGTCTCGACAACGCTCGCTGGCGCTCGCTGCTCGACCCCCGGTGGTCGAGCAGGGAAGGCGCGCAGCGCCTGACCGTTGTCGAGACCCCCGCAACCCGACGTACGGCGGTGGCCACCGTCGCCTCCACCCTGCAGGGGTCTCGACAACGCTCGCTGGCGCTCGCTGCTCGACCACCGGGAACGGGTCTCGACAACGCTCGCTGGCGCTCGCTGCTCGACCACCGGTAGTGAGACGCTCGACCACCGGTGGTCCGCGCCGCGGCGCCTGCCGATAACCTGCGCCGGTGACCACCTTGCCGACGTACGACCAGCTCGCCGACCTGCCGATGTACGGCGACCGCTCCGTCCCCGTCGCGTTCGAGGACATCAACGGCCACCTCAACGTGCGCTTCTACCTCGGCATCGCCAGCGAGGGCCTCGACGAGGCACTGACCGAGGTCGGGATCCCGACCAACTGGGTCGACAAGGGCTTCGCGATCTTCTCCGCCGAGCACCACCTGACCTACGTCTCCGAGCTGCTCACCGGCGACAAGGTCTCGGTGCGGGTCCGGCTCCTGGGCCGCTCCGAGCGGGCGATCCACGCGCTGGCGTACCTCGTCGACGAGTCCCGCCAGCGGGTCGCCTACGTGATGGAGGAGATCTTCCTCCACATCGACATGACCACCCGCAAGACCTCGCCGTGGCCCGAGGACGTCGCCACCAAGGTCGACGCCAAGATCGCCGAGCACGCGAAGCTGCCGTTCGAGCCGACGCTGTCGGGGTCCATGTCGCTGCGGTGACGGCATGACGGTGGAGCGCGTCGTCTCGCTGGTGCCCTCGATCACCGAGGCGCTGGCGAGCGTCCGCCCGGCTGCCGTGGTCGGCGCCACCGACTGGTGCACGCACCCGCCCGGCCTCGAGGTCACCCGCGTCCGCGGGACGAAGAACCCCGACCTCGCCGCGGTCCGCGCCCTCTCCCCCGACCTCGTCGTGGTCAACAAGGAGGAGAACCGCGAGCTCGACGTACGCCGCCTCCGCGACGCCGGCGTCCGGGTGCACGTCACCGAGATCGAGACCGTGCCGGAGGCGGTCGCGGCCTTCGAGGAGCTCTTCGACGACGTCCTGGGCTGGGAGCGGCCGGACTGGCTCGCGTCGGCCCGCGACCTGTGGTGCGGCCCGCTGCCCGCCGTACGCCGCACCGTGGTCGTCCCGATCTGGCGCGACCCCTGGATGGTCGTCGGCAGCCGCACGTTCACCGGCGATCTGGCTCGGCGCCTCGGCCTCGCCAACGTGTACGCCGACCACCCGGCGCGCTACCCGGCGCTCGACGTCGCCGAGCTGGACGCGGCGGGGGCGGACGTCGTCCTGCTGCCGGACGAGCCGTACCTGTTCACCCCCACCGACGGTCCGGAGGCGTTCAGCCGGACGCCGGTCGAGCTGGTCAGCGGGCGACTGCTGACCTGGTACGGACCGTCACTGGTCGACGCGCACCGGTCGCTGGCCCGCTAGTCCCTGACGGCCGCCGCGACGGCGGCCACGTCGGCCTCGGTCAGCAGCCCGAGCCCCCGCAGGTGCCGGGCGACGACGAGCGAGTCGGCGGCGAGCACGAACGGCACCTCGTGGTCCCACGCGTCGGTGACGGCCTCCACGCGTCCGTCGCCCGGGTCCAGCCGCACCTCGCGGATGTAGACCGCGATGACCCGCCCGGGGTGCCGGCGGACGGTCTCGGCGTAGATCTCCGGGTCGTGCTCGCCGGAGTCCCCGATCAGCACGAACCGCAGGTCGGGGTGGGTGCGCAGCACCTCCTCGATCCGGTCCCGCTTGTGCCCGCCGACGACGAAGTCGCGCAGCAGCACCGGCCCCGGCGGGAAGCCCCGGTGCGCGAGGAACCCGTGCAGGAAGTCGTGCAGGTTCCACGGGCTCGAGGAGACGTAGAAGAACGGGTTGCGGCCGTCGGTGCGCCCCAGCGCCGCGTACAGCTCCGCCGCGCCCGCGAACGCCGTCCGCGTGAGCACCGAGCCGGTCAGCGTCTGCCGGACCATCGACCAGGTGCGCTGCACGCCGGTCTGCAGCACGGTGTCGTCGAGGTCGGAGATCACGCCCAGCTCGGCGCGCGCGTCGCTCACCCGGATCCGCACCGGCACCCGCGCGTCGTCGATCCCGCGGTACGGCGCGGCGAGCGCGAGCGTCCCGGTCGTCCACGGTGCTTCGAGGTGCGCGCCGCGGAGCTCGACGCGGACGTACCCGTCGTCGTCGCTGACCGCGTCCGCGGTGGCCCCACCGACCTCGACGCGGAGAGGTACGCCGCGGAGCTCGTTGGTCACGAAGCCCGCGGCGGTACGGCGCACCGCGGCCCACGCGCTCTCGCCCGCGATCGTCTCGGGCGGCTCCGCGTCGTCGAGCACCCGGCCGCGCACGACCACGCGGTCGCCGCTGCCGTGGCCGCCGTACGACACGATCCGGAAGTGCTGCGGCACGCGTCCGGAGCGCCGCCGCTCCAGCACGCTGTCCCAGCGCCGCTCCAGCCCGGTGAGGGCCCACCGCGCGCGGCTCATCGGAAGGCCGGCTTCTCCTTGGCCACGAACGCGCGGACCCCCTCGGCGAAGTCCGGCCCGGTGTAGACCTCGCGCAGCGTCGCCTCGTCGTGGCGCGGCGACGCCTCGGCCACCCGCGCCCGGTCGAGCAGCTGCGACTTGGTGGTGCGCAGGGTGACGCCGGAGGCGGCGCGCAGCCCGGCGAGGAGATCGGACAGCTCCGCGTCGAGGTCGTCGACGACGGCGAGCACCGCGCCCACGGCGTACGCACGGTCGGCGGCGACCAGCCGCGAGGTCAGCAGCATCTCGCGGGTCAGCGACTCCCCGAAGACGGCGGCGGTGCGGTAGACGATCGAGGCCGACAGCGCGTTGCCCAGGGTGCGGGCGATCGGGTAGCCGAACCGGGAGCCCGGGGTCGCGATCCGCAGGTCGCAGTGGGACGCGACCGCCAGCCCGCCGCCGACGCAGACGCCGTCGACCGCCGCGATGGTGACCTGGGGCAGCGCGAACAGCGCCTCGAGGAGCTCGCGGATCCAGTTCTCGTAGGCGACCGCGTCGGCCTCGACGAAGTCGGTGATCTCGTTGCCGGCCGCGAACGCCTTGCCGCCGGCGCCCCGCAGCACCAGGGCGCGGACGTCGGTGTCGCCGGCGAGCTCCTCGCACAGCGCCCGCAGCTCGGCGTACATCGCCCGGGTGAAGGCGTTGCGGCGCTCCGGACGGTTGAACGTCACCTCGACGACGCCCGGCTCCCGCCGGACCAGCAGCTCCTCGTTCACGCCGGGGAGCGTAGCGAGCGCGCTGACCAGGCCGCGACGACGCCTCCGACCGCGCCGAAGAGGTGCCCCTGCCAGGAGACGCCGGCCGCGCCGGGCAGCACGCCCCACAGCAGGCCGCCCCACACCAGGAGGACCACGATCCCGAGGACGATCTCGCCGCCCCGGCGGTTCACGAACCCGCGCACGACCAGGTACGTCAGCCACCCGAACACCAGCACGGACGCGCCCAGGTGGACGGTGTTCGCGGGCGCCACGAGCCAGGTGCCGAGCCCCCCGATCACCCAGATGACGCCGGTCGCGGCCAGCCCGCGCGCGAGCCCGGTCGCCAGCACGAGGAACCCCAGGACGAGGACCGGCACGGTGTTCGCGCTGAGGTGGCCCCACCCGCCGTGCAGGAGCGGCGCGAAGAGGATCCCCACCAGCCCCTCGTCGTCCCGCGGCCGCACGCCGTACCCATCCAGCTGGTGCCCGGACGCCGTGTCGACCACCTCCAGCACCCACAACAGGAGCACGAAGCCCCCGACCACCGCGAGCGCCTGCTGCCAGACCGGGGTGGACGAGCGAGGCGTGGGCATGGCACCAGCCTGCCCGTCCGGTGGTCGAGCAGGAAAGGCGCCCCGACCCCCGGTGGTCGAGCAGGGAAGGCGCCCAGCGCCTGACCGATGTCGAGACCCCCGCACCCGAAAGCAGACCTCATCCACAGCCGGTGACCACCGCGGTTTCGTCCCCAGGACCCGGAGGGCACGGCACCGCCATGGCCTGGACCTACATCCTCGAGTGCGCAGACGGCTCGTTCTACGTCGGCAGCACCGTCGACCTCGAGCGCCGGCTGACGGAGCACAGCTCGGGCGAGGGCGGCGCGGCGTACACCCGTCCCCGTCGGCGGCGACCGGTGCGCCTGGCGTGGAGCGTCGAGGTGGCGCGGGTCGAGGACGCGTTCGCCCTGGAGAAGCAGATCCAGCGCTGGGGTCGTGCGAAGCGGCTGGCGCTCATCGAGGGTCGGCTCGGTGAGCTGCCGGCGCTGGCGCGAGGACGGGATCGCTCGCCGCGGCGGTGAGCGCCGTCGTACGCCGCGGTGGTGACGGTGGGCTCTTGGGTGCGGGGGTCTCGACAACGGTCAGGCGCGGAGCGCCTTCCCTGCTCGACCACCGGTCAGTGGTGCGACCAGGCCTCCGTCTGGGTGAGCCGGTAGAGGTACGCGAGGGCGGGGACGACGAGGACGGCGGCGAGGCCGGCCGCGACGAGCAGGGCCGCGAGGGTGGCGTCGGCGCCGGCGGCGTCCTCGATGGTGACCTGGTCGACGAGTAGCCAGGGGTACTGCCCGACGCCCCAGCCGAGGAGCACGGCGGCCACCGCGGCCACCGCGGTGAACCGGGCGATCGCGTACCGCCGCCGGACGAGCAGCACGAGGGTGGCGACGCCGGCCAGCGCGGAGGCGATCACGAGCGGCGCCGCCTGCGTCTCCAGGCCGTCCGCGAGCGTGGGCGCGTCCCGCTCCAGCGGCACCAGGGCCGCGAAGACGATCGCCCCCGTCACCAGCCCCACCGCGAGCGTGCGGACCCGGAGCTGCTCGGCCAGCCGCTCGGAGCCCCCGCGAGCCGCGTCCGCGGCGAGGAACACCCCGCCGAGGAACGCGCAGGTGCCGACCGCGATCACGCCGCCGAAGAGCGAGGTCGGGTTCACCCACGAGCCGATCAGCTCGCCGCGGCCCTCCGCCGGCACCCGCCCGGAGGCGATCGCCCCGGCGATGGTGCCGAAGAAGAACGGCGTGACCACCGAGGAGAGTGCGAAGAAGGCGCCAAAGACCCGCGCCTGGCCCAGGGTGGCGGAGTACTTGCGGAACGCGAAGCTGGCCCCGCGCAGGACGATGCCGAGCAGCGCGAGCAGGAACGGCAGGATCAGCGTCGACATCGCCGCGGCGAACGACTCCGGGAACGCCGTCCACCACATCACCAGGACGTAGATCAGCCAGACGTGGTTGGCCTCCCAGACCGGGCCGATGCTGTGGTCGATGAGGGTACGGAGCTCGGCCCCCTTGGCCGGGCCGCCCGCCAAGAGGTCGTAGAACCCCGAGCCGAAGTCGGCGCCGCCGAAGAGGCCGTAGGCCAGCACGCCGACGAAGAGCGCGGCGGCGACCGCGAGCGGCAGCGTCATCGGCGCGCCGACCCGTGCGGGAGCTGGGCCTCCGGCCCGTACGGGCTCGGCAGGTCCTCCTCCCCGGCGCGCCAGCGCCGCGCCATCGAGCGCAGCACCAGCACCGCGCCCGCGGTCATCGCGGCGTACACGACCGCGGTGATGCCCAGCAGCCACCACAGCCCCGAGTTGCTGCCGGCGCCCTCGGAGGTCCGCATCACGCCGTACACGATCCACGGCTGGCGGCCGACCTCGGTGGCGATCCACCCCGCCTCCATGGCGATGACGGCCAGGACGCCGCTGATCGAGATGAACCGGAGGAACAGCCGGTGGTCCAGCAGGTCGCGGCCCCGCCACCGCGCGAACCAGTACAGGACCACCACCAGCACGAGCAGGGTGCCGATCCCGACCATCGACTGGAACGCCCAGTGGGTGATGTTGACCGGCGGCTGGTCCTCGACCGGGATGGTGTCGAGCCCCTGGACCCCCTTCGTGAAGGAGTTCCGGGCGAACAGCGAGCCGAGGTAGGGGATCTCCAGCGCCCACCGCACCTCGCCGTCGATCAGGAACCCGCCGATCACCAGCGGGGAGGGGCTCTCGGTCTCGGTCGCGAGCTCGAAGGCGGCCAGCTTCGCCGGCTGCGTCTCGGCCAGCCGGCCGCCGAGCAGGTGGCCGACGACCGGCTGCACGATCGTCGCGAGGCTGGCGAAGACGAACGGCAGGGTGAACCCGAGCCGGTGGCGCCGGTCGCGGCGGCCCTTGAGCATCCCGACCGCGTAGACCGAGGCGATCAGGAACCCGACGACCATGTACGCCGCGATCCACATGTGCAGGAACTGGAAGAACGCGCCGGGGTTGAGCAGCACCGCCCACGGGTCGATGTTGGTCACCCGGCCGTCGACGACGTCGAAGCCGACCGGCACGTTCATCCAGGCGTTCACCGCGATCACGCAGAACGCGCCGAAGATGCCCATGAACGCCATCGGCACGATCATGAGGAGGTGCCGGCGCGGTGGCATCCGGCCCCAGCCGTACAGGTAGATGCCGAGGAAGATCGCCTCGAGGAAGAACGCCAGCCCCTCGAAGGCGAACGGCAGCCCGAGCACGTCGCCGTACGTGCCCATCAGGCCGGGCCAGAGCAGGCCCATCTCGAAGCTGAGCACCGTGCCGGAGACCGCGCCGATCGCGAACAGCACCGCCGAGACCTTGGCCCAGCGCTGCGCGAGGACGAGCGCGTCGGCGTCGTCGCGGTAGATCCCGCGCCAGTGCATCGCGAAGATGATCGCCGGGAACGCGACGCCGAAGCACGCGAGCACGATGTGCCAGCCGAGGGACAGCGCCATCTGCTGGCGGGCCGGCAGCAGCCCCGCCGGGTCCTCCGCGAGGGCGGTGAGCAGGAGCTCCGGCGTTCCCATCTGGCCGACGGTACGTCGCCCGGGCGCCTCCAGGAAGGGGCGTTCGGCCCTACGAGCGGGTGAACCAGCGTGCCAGCAGGGTCCCGTCGTGCTCGAGCAGCAGCTCCAGCGACAGGGGTACGTCGAGCGGCGCGCCGACCGTCATCCGGGGGCCGGCACCGGCCAGCAGCCGCGGGACGACCGTCGCGCAGAGCTCGTCGACCACCCCCGCGGCGAGCAGGTCGCGGAGCAGGCTGGGGCCGCCCTCGGCGAGCAGGCTGACCAGCCCGCGGTCCACGAGCCGGGTCCGCAGCTGGGCGAGATCGACCTGCTCGTCGCCGCACACCAGCACCTGGTCCGCGCCCAGCAGGTCGCGGGCCGCCGCGAGTCCCGGGGACGACGCGCAGGTCGCGAGCAGCACCCGTCCCGGCTCAGCGCCCTGCAGGGTCGCGGGCACCTCGCCGCGCCGGCTGACCACCACGACCGGCACGGCGGCCGGCCCGTACCCCTCCGTCCGCGCGGTCCCCGCGCCCACCAGGACCGCGTCCGCCAGGCCGCGCAGGGTCTCGAAGACCAGCTTGTCGGCGGCGTTGTTGATCGACCCGCTGCGCCCGTCGGCGCCCGCGGCGGCCCCGTCGACGGAGCTCACCATGTTGGCCCGCAGCCACGGCGTGCGCGGGACGGCGTACAGGTCGGCGAGGTCGCCGCTCCGCGGACCGAGGAGGACCTTCACGAGACCTCCCACCGCATCACCCAGTACTGCACCCCGAACGGGTCGTCGTCGTAGAGCACCTCCGCCGGGCAGCCCGCGGGCAGCAGCCCGAAGAGCTCCCGGATCCCGTCGAGCGACGCGAGCAGCTCGCTCCCGAGCCCGAAGTCCGACCAGGTCACGTCGCCCGACGCGAGCGCGGCCCGCAGCCCGGCGTCGAACGCGAAGGACCGCTCGTCCAGGTGCCCCGGTGCCTTCTCCGAGCGGCGGGCGGAGCCGTTGCCGACGACGAGGTACGACGGGTGGTCGCCGTCGCGGGACGTGGCGCCGAGCAGGTGGTCGGCCACCCGGGCGCCCTGCGCGTCCGCGAGCACCGTCACCGACGACCCCAGCCAGGACACCGCCTCCAGGCACGCCGCCCGCAGCTCGGCGACCGGGTCGCTCAAGCCGGCGTACTCCGGCAGCAGCGCGAGCACGCCGGGGACCAGCACGAATCTCGGTGATCGAGTAGGTCGCGCAGCGACCGTATCGAGATTCATGCGAGCCCCCGGATCGCCCGCGCGGGTGGCCGCCGCCCGGCGATCGAGGCCACCATGTCGACCACCTGCCGGGTCTCGACGACCTCGTGCACGCGGTAGATCCGGGCGCCGGCGAGCGCGCAGACCGCGGTGGCGGCGAGGGTGCCGGTGAGCCGTTCGCCGACCGGCAGGTCGAGGGTCTCGCCGACGAAGTCCTTGTTCGACAGCGACACCAGCACCGGCCACCCGGTCGCGACCATCTCCCCCAGCCGCCGGGTGAGCTCGAGGGAGTGGAAGGTGTTCTTGCCGAAGTCGTGGGCCGGGTCGATGACCACCGACTCCTTGGAGACGCCCGCGGCGACCGCGCGCTCGGCGTACGCCACCGTGTCGGCGATCGCGGCGGCCACCACGTCGTCGTACTCCACCCGGTAGGGGCGGGTCCGCGGCGTGGCGCCGCCGGTGTGCGTGCAGACGATCGCCGCGCCGTGCTCGGCGGCGGCGTCGACCAGCTCGGGGTCGGCCCCGCCCCACGCGTCGTTGAGGACGTCGGCGCCGGCCTCACACACCGCCCGGCCGACCGACGCGCGCCAAGTGTCGACGGAGATGACGAGGGAGGGGTACGCCGCGCGGACCCGCGCGACGAAGTCCACCACCCGCGACATCTCCTCCTCGGGGCCGATCTCGGCGCCGGGCGCGGCCTTGATGCCGCCGATGTCGACGATCTCCGCGCCCTGCTCGACGACCCGCGCGACCCGCTCGAACGCCTTGTCCTCCGCCCAGGTCGCGCCGCGGTCGTAGAAGGAGTCGGGGGTGCGGTTGACGATCGCCATCATCAGCGTCGCGTCGTCGGCGAACTCGTGCCGCCCCAGCCGCAGCGTCATCGGGCCACCAGCAGCGGCGCGGCGGGCGGCCGCTCGACGACGGGTACGGCGTGCACGTGCGGCGCCACGCCGGGCCCGAACTGGGTCAGCGCGATCTCGTCCGCGTGGTGGCTGTGCGAGGACCGCGCCCAGCCGGCGGTGAGGATCTGGGTCGCCATCGCGCCGAGGTCGCGCAGTGCCTGGTGCCGGTGCGCGCGCCGGCCGAGGTCGACCTGCGCGATCGCGTCCAGCCCCTCGGTGCGCCAGGTGTCGACGAGCGCGGCGAGCTCCACGGCGTACCCGCTGGGCACGGAGAGCGACGCGAACAGCGACCGGCGTACCGCCCACTCCCCCGCCAGCGGCTGCACCAGCCCCGTGAGCGGCGGGAAGAGCAGCGCCAGCAGCGGCCGCGCGACCAGCTCGGTGACCCGGCCGCCCTCGAACGGGCCGTCGGCCCCCGGCCGCTCGTAGAACCCCTTCACCAGCGACACCTCGGGCCGGGTGAGCAGCGGCCCCAGCAGGCCGGGCACGAAGTGGGTGTCCCAGTCGAGCAGGTCGGCGTCCATGAACACGATCAGGTCGCCACGGGTGACGAACAGCGACTTCCACATCGCCTCCCCCTTGCCCTGCCGGGTGCCGAGGTCGGGGCGGATCTCGGCGGCGCGGTGCACGACCGCGCCGGCGTCGGTCGCGACGGCGTACGTGTCGTCGGTCGAGTCGGAGTCGACGACCACGATCTCGTCGAGGATCGCGACGGTCTCGACCAGCGCCTCGCGCACCCGGGTGACCACGTCGCCGACGGTGGCAGCCTCGTTGCGCGCGGGCACCACCAGGCTGACCCGCTGGTCCCCCTTCGCGGCGAGCAGGTCGGCCAGCGACCACTCGTCCCAGCGGTGGGTGTTGCGCTCGAACCAGCTCACGCCGCGAGGGTACGACGGTGGTTGAATGCGCGGGTGTCCAGTGCCGCCGCTCCGGAGCCGCAGGTACGCCGTGGCCGCGGCCGGCCGCGCACCCCGGGCGCCGAGCAGCGGATCCTCGACGCCGCCCTGGAGGAGTACGGCGAGCGCGGCTGGGCCGGCTTCACGATGGACGGCGTCGCGCGGCGCGCGGGCGTCGGGAAGTCGACGGTCTACCTGCGCTGGCAGGACAAGGACTCGCTGCTCATCGACGCCGTCGACGCCCGCACCGGCGGGATCGAGGACGTCGACACCGGCAGCCTCCGCGGCGACCTGATCGCGATCTCGGCCAACCTGTTCCGCCACTACCTCGACCCCGCCGGCTGGGCGACGCTGCGGCTCGCGGTGGACGCCGCCGCCTCGCCGTCCGCGCTCGGCACGTTCAGCCGGCGGATCGCCGAGCAGCACGCCGCCGCCGTCCTGGCGGTCGTCGCCCGCGCGGTGGAGCGCGGCGAGGCCCCCGCCGACCTGCCGGCCCCGGCGCTCGTCCTCTCGCTGTACGGCGCGGTCACCATGCAGCGGCTGACCATCCCCGGCGACCAGCAGCACCTCCCCGACGAGGAGATCCTGCGCCGGGTCACCGAGCTCGTCGACTTCGTCCTGCGCTGACCCGACCCGGAGGTCGAGCAGGAGGCGCCCCAGCGCCGACGACGTCGAGACCCCCGCCCCCGGAGGTCGAGCAGGAGGCGCCCCAGCGCCGACGATGTCGAGACCCCCGCCCCCGGTGGTCGAGCAGGAGGCGCCCCAGCGCCGACGATGTCGAGACCCCCGCAGCGTGCAGACAAGGGTGGTCACCGCCCTACGACGGGTTGCCCGGTCTCGACACCGATCAGGCGCAGAGCGCCTTCCCTGCTCGACCACCGGACCAACGCGAGCTTCGTTGGTCGAGTAGCCCGCGAGGAACCAGCGCCACCGGAGGTCGAGCAGGAGGCGCCCCAGCGCCGACGATGTCGAGACCCCCGCAGCGTGCAGACAAGGGTGGTCACCGCCGCACGACGGGTTACCAGGTCTCGACACCGCTCAGGCGCAGAGCGCCTTCCCTGCTCGACCACCGGTGGTCGCAGGAGGCGCCCCAGCGCCGACGATGTCGAGACCCCCGCAGCGTGCAGACAAGGGTGGTCACCGCCGCACGACGGGTTACCAGGTCTCGACACCGCTCAGGCGCAGAGCGCCTTCCCTGCTCGACCACCGGTGGTCGCCGCGAATCGAGACCCCCTCACGCACAAGACGCCCCCGGGCTCGGAAGTACCGAGCTCGGGGGCGTCCGGGGTGCTGCTACTTCTTCGTGACCTTCGCGGTCTTCGCGCTCGTCACGGTCTTCGTGGCGTAGCCCGTCTTGCGGAGCACGACGCGGACCGAGACCCGCTTGCCGAGCGCGGCCCGGGTGAGCGTGATCCTCTTCCCGGTGCCGATCTTCTTGTCGCCGGCGTACCAGGTGTACGACGCCGTGACGCCCGAGCCGAAGCCGGTGGCGCTCGCCTTCAGCACCTTGCCGACCTTCGTCTTGCCGGAGATGCCGATCGCGCCGGACCCGAGGGTCAGCGCGGACACCGGCGCGGTGGCGGCGCTGGTCCGCGTCACCGAGGCGTAGCCGGCCTTGCTGCCGGTGACCTCGACGCTGATCCGCGCGCGGACGTCGTCGACGCCGAGGCGGTACGACGAGCCCGTGGCGCCGGCGATCGGCTTGCCGTCGCGCAGCCACTGGAAGCTCGGCGTGACGCCGTCGTCCCAGGTGCCGGGCACGGCGGTGAGCGTCGAGCGGTACTTCGCGGCGCCCTCGATGGTCGGCACGGGCGTCAGGTCGAGCGTGCCGGCCGCGACCTCCACCGGCGCGCTGGAGCGCTCCACCGTGGCGTAGCCGGTCCTGCTCCCGATGACGGTGAACACCAGCGTGCGGCCGAGGTCGGCGGCGCTCGGGGTGTACGTCGTCCCCGTGACGCCCTCGAGCACCCTGCCGCCCACGGTCCACCGGTAGCGGAGCGTGGTGCCCGCGTCCCAGGTGCCGACGTTGACGGTGACCGGGCTGCCGACGGTCGGCGTCCCGCTGAGCACCGGCGTCGGCGTGGCCGTCAGGGCACCCGGCGCGACGGTGACCGGCGCGCTGGTGCGGGTGACCGGCGCGGAGCCGGCCCGGGTGCCGGTGACCGCGACCGTGAGCGGGCGCCCGGCGTCGGCGGCGACGGGCCGGTACGACGACCCGGTGGCGCCGGCGACGGGCACGCCGCCGACCGACCACTGGTAGGTGAGGGTCGTGCCCGCCTCCCAGCCGCCGGTGACGACCGAGACCGGGACGCCGACCTGCGGCGTCGCGCTCAGGGTCGGCGTGGGCGCCGGGACCGCGGTGGCGTTGCTGATCCGGCGGGTGGCGGCGAAGCCCGGAGCCGTGCCGGTGACGGCGAAGGTCACGGTCTTGCCGGCGTCGGCCGCGGTCGGGGTGTACGTCGTCGTGGTGGCGCCGGCGACGGCCACGCCGCCGACGAACCACTGGTAATCGGCGAAGGTGGTGCCCGTGGGCCAGCCGGTGGTCGTCGCGGTGAGCGTCGAGCCGACGGCGGGGGTGCCGGTGATGACCGGCCGGGGCGCCGTCTCGAGCGCCGAGCAGACGGCGCAGGCGCCGCCGAGGGAGGCAGCCTCCGCGGTGGCGAAGACCGTCTCGCGGACCGCGGTGCCGGTGACCGTCACCGGGATCTCGACGGTGGCCGTCGTGCCGGTGGCCGTCGTGGGCACGACCCAGGTCAGCGTGTTGCCGCTGCGGGTGACGCCGGCCGGCAGGGTGCCGATCGTGGCGTCGTCGGTCAGCGGGGTGATGTCGACGGTGACGACACCGTCGGTCAGGGCGACCCGGCCGGTGTTGGCGGCGCTGAGCGTGTAGGTCATCGCGGTGCCGCCGGTCACGGCGCCCTGGGCGGGAGTCGAGGTCAGGGACACGTCGTACTTGGCCGGCCAGGCGGGCTTGTCGGCGTCGTAGATCCAGTCCTGCCAGAACGCGTCGAGGTCGTGGCCGGAGATCTCCTCGGCCAGGTCCTTCAGCGCGTCGCCGCGGGGGCTCTGTCCGGCGTACCGGAACTGCCACTCCTTGACGACCCTGAAGAAGTCCTCGTCACGCAGCACCGTGCGCAGCGCCTCCCAGAACTGCGCGCCGCGCGTGTAGGTCTGGTAGCCGTAGATGTTCGCCGGGTCCGTCTGCGCGCCGGGCGGCGTCTGCCAGTTGGCGCTGGTCGCGGCGGTGTTGTTCCAGTTGTTGAAGTACGTCGTCTCGACGGCGGTCGGGTTGGGGGTCGCCGACGCGAGCACGCTGTTGTGCCAGGTCGGGGACCACGACGCCATGCCCTCGTTGATCCAGATGTCGGTCCACAGCCCGGGCGAGACGTTGTCGCCGTACCACTGGTGGGCGAGCTCGTGGATCAGTGTGTTGCCCGCGACCGAGTTCGTGCTGGGGAAGAACGAGCGGTCCTGGGTCTCGAGCGCGTAGTTGATGCCCGACGGCACGGTGTCGATGACCACGCCGGTGCTGTTGCCCGGGTAGGGGCCGAAGATCGACTCCAGGCGGTTGATGATCGGGCCGATCTGGGAGCGGCGGTTGCGGATCGTGGCCTTGTTGGCGTCCGACAGCGAGGCGTCCATGAACGACCACTCGGGGATGACCCGGCCGCTGGCCAGGGTCACCTGCGACTCCATCACGTCGTACTTGCCGACGGAGATCAGCGCCAGCTCACTGGCCATCTGCTTCTCCTGGACCCACTCCCACGTGGTCCGCCGGCCGTTGGCGCTCTGGGTCCTCGACTCCAGCTCGCCGTTGCTCACCGCGGCCGCGGGGCCGGTACCGGTCGCGCTGGTCAGCGTCGTGGGGACGTCGAGGGAGAAGGTGTACGTCGCCTTGTCGCCCGGCGTGTTGTTGTTGGGGTAGCCGGCCATCGAGCCCACCGGCTGGCCCATGAAGGTGGCGCCGTCGCTCGTCGGCACCCAGCCCTCCCACGAGTTGTCGGGGTCGACGTGGACGCTCGGGGTGCCGTGGTACTTCACGACGGTGGTGAACTCGCCCTCGACCGGCGTGGCCGGGGTGATCACGAGCTTGAACTTGATCGCGGCGGCGTCCTGGACGCGCTCGAAGGTCGCGGGCTGGCCGTCGACCGTGACCGAGTCGATCTCCAGACCCTCGAAGTCGAGGGAGAACGAGCGCAGCGGCGCGCCGGTCGTCGCGGCGACCATGGTGGTCGAGGCGGACCCGAAGTTGCCGGTCATCGTGGAGCCGACGACGCCGGTGGCGTTCCAGGCGATGTCGACGTCGTAGTGCAGCGCGTCGTACCCGCCGTTCCCGACGTTCGGGAACACCGCGTCACCGACGGTCTGTGCGCCGTCGATCGGGTCCGCGGCGTACGCCGGGGTCGTGGTCAGGCCGGCGAGTCCGCCGGCCACCAGCACGATCGGTACGGTCCGGGCCGCGGCCCGGCGCCACCAGGTGTGCTGGTCGCTCGTCTCCTGCAACGTCATCTGCATCCTCACTCGTCGGAACGGGAGGGATCCCGAGCCCCCGAGGGGACGCTATGCCTAAGACGTTTCCTTCACATTAAGAACGCTCCTATTGTCAGACAGCCAGCCACACGGTTCGCGTCGTCCTGACCGACCGCGATCACGTTGAATCATCAGTCGGTCCGAAAATCCAGGCACGAAGAACGTCGTCAGGCACGTGCCAAGTGCCAAATTCCCCAGAACCCCCACGCAGATCGTGGACCAGGATTGATCAGGGCACCACGAAGTTGAAGGACTGGCGGGCAGCGGCCGAGCCCATCACCGCGAACATGTCCCCACAACGTCCAACAGCCAAGTACTCGCCCTGCCACTGCTCATGACTCAAGGATCCGCCGAACCGCATCGTCACGACCATCGCCGATGTAGCGGCATGGCGGCCAGGGACCCTGATGCAGGGAACACCGAGCCCATGCGGGTCTGGCTCGAGCGTGAGTCCACCCGATTGGTCCACCAACTGACCGTCCCGGACCGTCCCCCAAGCGTGAACTGCTCCCTGCGGACCCTGTTCACCCTGTGGGCCGACAGCACCCTGGGGCCCCTGAGCACCGCGCGATCCGGTGGCGCCTTTCAGCCCCTTCACGGTCGCCCGGCTGAGGTCCGTGGTCTTCAACGACTTGTCCTTGATGTCCGCCGAAGTTACTGAGCCGTCCTTGATGTCCGCGCCCGTGATGAGAGCCCGCGCGGACGATGCGACGCCGGGGTTCCAGACGAACAGTGCAATGACGGCGAGGCTGAGCGAAATCGCAAACTTAAGTCGCACGGTTGACCTTCCGAGATAGACAGGCAGAGGGTCCGACTCTGTCATCGGACTCGCCTTTCGGAAGAGTCCTCGCTCGAACTCGCTCCACTAGCCCGGAACGAGGCGATGGGGCGGCCAGGAGCCGGTCGAAACGATCGGCACAGGTCGCGTGTCCTCGGCATGTAGCAATCGGTCAGTCGGTGTGGCCGGTGGCACTGCACTTGACGACCGATTCCGGCCTCGCCGTCCAACGCCGAAGGGCCGATTCCTTGCGACGTGCGACGCTTCGGTCACTGGAGGACAAATCGGGAGGTCGCGACTACTCGTAGCCGAGGATCTCCCGGCGCTTCTCGCCCCAGGCGAGCGCGGAGGCGATCGCCTCCTGCAGAGACAGCTCGGTGCGCCAGCCGAGCAGCTCGGCGGCGCGGTCGGCGTTCGCGTAGGCGCCGACGGCGTCGCCGGGACGCGGCGGCGCCTCGGAGATCGGCACCTCGCGGCCGAACACCTCCTGGAAAGCCCCCACCAGCTCGCGCACGGTGACGCCGTCGCCGGTGCCGAGGTTGATGATCACGCTCGGCGCCTGCACCTTCGCGAGCACCGCGTCGAACTCCTCGACCGCGCGCACGTGCGCCCGGGCGATGTCCCAGACGTGGATGTAGTCGCGGATGCCGGTGCCGTCGCGGGTGGGCAGGTCGGTGCCGGTGATCGTGAAGGAGTCCTTCTGGCCGCGCGCGGCCATCACCAGCTGGCCCAGGACGTGCGAGGGCTCCTTGGCGTAGATGCCGGACTCGAGGTCGGGGTCGGACCCGATCGGGTTGAAGTAGCGCAGGATGATCGCGCGCAGCTCGGTGGCGGCCGAGACGTCCTGGAGGACCTGCTCCATCATCAGCTTCGTGCGGGCGTACGGCGAACCGGGCGCGAGCGCGTCCTCCTCGGTCACCTTGAAGGTGTCCTTGGTCGCGTAGAGCGACGCGGAGCTGGAGAAGATCACCCGGTTCTTGCCCAGCGCGCTCAGCTCGTCGAAGAGCTCGAGGCTCTTCGCGACGTTGTCGCGGTAGTACTCGTACGGATTCTCCACCGACTCCGGTACGACGATCCGCGCCGCCATGTGGATGGTGGCGTCCAGGTCGGGGTGCTCCTCGACGATCCGCCGCAGCAGCGCCCGGTCGGCGATGTCGCCCTCGTAGAAGATCCGGTCGCGGACGAAGACCCGCGGCCCCTCGAGCAGCGAGTCGAGCACGACGGGCGTGTGCCCGGCCGCCTCCAGCGCCTTGCAGGTGATCGAGCCGATGTAGCCGGCGCCGCCGGTGACCAGGACCTTCATGCGCCGCAGCCTACTGATCACGACACCCGGCGACCCCGTTTCGCTGTCCGCGCCGGCCCCGTCCGACACACTGAGCGCCCATGCCCGCCGCACGAGGAGCACCATGAGCACGATCGAGGCCGCCGAGCTGGCCGAGGCACGACGGCTGCTGTCCGCGGTCGAGGCGACGTTCTCCTCCCGGATCGCCGGCCAGGAGCAGGTCCGCACCGCGTTGATCACCACGCTGCTCGCCGAGGGGCACCTGCTGCTCGAGAGCGTGCCGGGCCTGGCCAAGACGCTGGCCGCCTCCACCCTGGCCCACTCGGTCAGTGCCGACTTCGCACGCATCCAGTGCACCCCGGACCTGCTGCCCAGCGACATCATCGGCACCCAGCTCTATGACCCGCGCACCCACGAGTTCGACACCCAGCTCGGGCCGGTGCACGCCAACATCGTGCTCCTCGACGAGGTCAACCGCGCGAGCGCGAAGACCCAGTCCGCGATGCTCGAGGCGATGCAGGAGAGGCAGACCTCCATCGCCGGCGTCGTGCACCCCCTGCCCGAGCCGTTCATGGTGCTCGCCACCCAGAACCCGGTTGAGGAGGAGGGCACCTACGTCCTCCCCGAGGCCCAGATGGACCGGTTCCTGCTCAAGGAGGTCGTGGACTACCCCTCGCTCACCGACGAGATCGCCGTGCTCGACCGGGTCGCCGCCGGCACGCTCGGCCCGCACGCCAAGGACGTCCACCCGGTGCTCACCACCGAGGACGTCGTCCGGCTGCAGCGGCTGACCGAGCGGGTGTACGTCGACGCCGCGATCCGCGACTACATCGTCCGCCTGGTGCACGCGACCCGCCACGTCGGCGAGGTCCTCGGTCCCGACCAGGGCCGGTACGTCGAGCTCGGCGCCAGCCCGCGCGGCAGCATCGCGTTCTTCCAGGTGGCGCGCGCCCTCGCCGTCCAGGCCGGCCGCAACCACGTGATCCCCGAGGACGTCCGGCGGCTGCGGTACGGCGTGCTCCGGCACCGGCTGCACCTGAGCTTCGAGGCGCTGGCCGACAGGGTGCGCCCCGAGGAGATCATCGACGCCGTGTTCGACGCCGTCCCCTCCCCCTGATGACCACCCACCTCCCCCGGATCAAGGCGCGGATGGCGATCCACGCCCACCGCAAGGTCCGCGGGCTGCTGCAGGGCGAGTACGCCTCCGCGCAGGTGGGCCGGTCCATGGACCTCAACGACCTGCGCGAGTACGTGCGCGGCGACGACGTCCGCGACCTGGACTGGAAGGCCTCGGCCCGCAGCAACCAGATGCTGATCAAGCGGTACGTCGCCACCCGCAAGCACGTCCTGCTCCTGGTCGTCTCCACCGGGCGCAGCATGGCCGCGGTCAACGACCGCAAGGTGCCCAAGCGCGACCTCGCCGTGTTCGTGACCGGCGTCCTCGGCTGGCTGGCGGTCCGCAACGGCGACCTGGTCAGCGTGGCCTGGGGGGACGCCGAGTCCGCGCACGCCCGCCCGGCGTCCGGCCGGGAGATCCGGCTCGAGCACGGGCTGGCCGCCGTGCACGACGCGATCGACCCCGCCGGCCCGCCGTCCGACCTCACCCGCCTGCTGGACCACGTCGCCCGCGTCGTACGCCGCCGCACGATCATGGTCGTCGTCTGCGACGAGCCCGTGGTCGACGACCGGCTGGTCGCCGCCCTGCGCCGGGCGCAGGCCCAGCACGAGCTGCTGCTGGTGACCATCGGCGACCTGGACCCGACGCGCGAGACCGTCGACGCGCTCAGCGACGTGGACACCGGGGCGCCGCTGCCGGACTGGGCCCGCGGCGACGCGAAGCTCCGGGCGGAGTACGCCGCGCTGCTCACCGCGGAGGCGCGGGACCGGCGTACCCGGCTGGACCGGATGGGCGTGCCCCACGAGCGGGTCGTCGACCACGAGTCCGCGGTGCCGGCGATCTTCCGGCTGCTGGAGAGGCACCGCCATGGTCGGCGCCGCTGAGTTCACCGGCCCAGTCGCCTACGCCCCGTGGCTGACCTGGCTCGCGGTGCTGCTGCCGGTGCTGGTGCTCGCCTACTACCTCGGGGTGACCTGGTGGGCCCGGCCCCCGCGCGTGCGCCGTCCCCCGGAGCCCCGCCAGCACCGGCGGGAGCACCTGGAGCAGCTGGACGCCGTGGAGCGGGAGGTCGCGGCGGGGTCGCTCGGCCTGCGCGAGGCGCACCAGGCGATCAGCCGGATCGTCCGGTCCTTCGCCGCCGAGGCCGGGCCGGTCGACGTACGCACGATGACGCTGGAGCAGCTGCGGGCCGGCGCGCCCAGCACCGTCGTGGACCTCGTGGCGCTGGTCTACCCGCCCGAGTTCGCCCCCGGCACCGAGGGCGCGCCCGCGCAGCGGCTGGACCGGGCCCTGGCCGACGCCCGCGCCGCGATCACGGAGTGGCAGCCATGAACGACCTGACCTGGCCGCGGCTGGCGGTGGGGCTCGCCGTCGCCGTGGTGCTCCTCCTGCTGTGGTGGACGCGGCGGCCGCGGCGGGTCCCGGCCGGACTGCTGGTCGCGCACACCGACAGGCTGCGCAGCCTGCCCCGCTTCCGGAAGCTGGCCCGGCGGGAGCTGCTCGTCGCGGGGGTGGCCGCGACCGGGGCGCTGCTGCTGGTCGTCGGGACGATCTGGATGGGCGCCCGCCCGGTGCGCCAGGTGCTGGCGGACCCCGATCGCAACGGCCGCGACATCATGCTGTGCCTCGACGTCTCCCCCTCGATGGGCCCGTGGAACCGCCAGGTCCTCGACAGCTTCCAGACGCTGCTGGCGGAGCTGAACGGCGAGCGGCTGGGCCTGACCATCTTCAGCGGCGCGGGGGTGACGGTGCTGCCGCTGACCGACGACTACGGGTACGTCGCCGGCGAGCTGCGGGACGCGGCGAGGGCGTTCGCCAACCAGGACGCGAGCTACTTCGCCGGCGTGGACACCGGGACCGGGCAGACCAACCAGGCCGGCGACGGGCTGATGTCGTGCCTGCAGCGGTTCGACAAGGTCAGCAAGGGGCGGGGCCGGGCGGTCGTGCTCGCCACGGCCAACGACCCGGTCGGCGCCGGGATCTTCACCCTCCCCGAGGCGGCGCGCGAGGCGGTCCGGGACCGGGTCGTGGTCTACGGGATCGGCACGCCGGGGATGGACCGCACCGCCCTGGCGCAGCTCGCCGCCGCCGCCGCCGACACTGGCGGGCGGTCGTCGGTGGTCGAGGACGAGGTGGCCGTCGGCGACCTGGTGCGCGCGATCCAGCGCAACGAGGTGGAGCGCCTCCGTCCCCGACCGGCCGGCATCGACGAGGACGATCCCACTGCTCCGCTGGGGGTCGCGACCGCCGGCCTGGTGCTGCTGCTCGGCGGCGCCGTCGTCGGGAGGCGCCGATGAGCTGGCCCGTCGATCCCACCGTGGTCGTGGCCGGTGGGCTGATCCTGCTGGCCGTCGTGGTGTTCGGCCTCGTGTGGTCCCGGCGCAGCGAGCGCCTGGCGTGGCTGCGGCGCGCGCTGATGGTGGTCCTGCTGGCGGGGATCGCCTGGGGCCCGGGCGTCGGGCGAGAGCCGGTGCCGACCCGGACCGCCGAGATGGAGATCGTCGTCGTCCTGGACCGGACCACGTCGATGTCGGCGCTGGACTGGCGTCGGGACAGGTCCCGGCTCGAGGGCGCCCGGGCCGACATCGCCGAGCTCGTCGAGGCCCTCCCCACGGGTCGCTTCACGCTGGTCACCTTCGGCCGGCGGGCCGCCATCGACCTGCCCTCCACCAAGGACGAGCGGGTCATCGCCGACACCGTCGAGCTGGTCAGCCGCGAGGAGCCGCTGAGCGGGGTCGGGTCCCGTCTCGACCGGCCGCTCAACCTGCTGACCGGGCTGCTCCGGCAGATGCGGCAGCGCGACCCCCAGCGGGTGCGCCTGGTGGTCCTGATGAGCGACGGGGAGAACACCGGCGGGGGCCGGCAGCAGACGTACAAGCCGCTCACGCTCCTCGCGGTGGACGGCGGAGCTGTGCTGGGCTACGGCTCGAAGAAGGGCGCGCGGATGCCCGCGGAGGAGGACCGGCCGGCCGCGGGCTGGGTCACGGACGCCGCCCGGGGCCGGGACGCGGTCTCCCGGATCGACCAGCGCAACCTGCGCCGAGTCGCCGACCAGCTGGACGCGCCGTACCTCCACCGGACCCGGCCCGGCGGGCTCGAGGACCTCGCCGCGACCTGGACCGACCAGTTCCGCGAGTCCACCCAGGACGGCGTCGAGGTGCCCAACGCCCTGCAGCTCTACTGGATGTTCGCGCTGGCCCTGCTCCCGCTCGCGCTCCTCGACCTGCGGCACTTCTGGCGGCGCCTGCTGAACGCCCGGAGGTCGCGATGAGCGCCCGGGACCGCACCCGCGTGCGGAACCGTCTCTACCTGATCGGGCTGCTGCCCGCGGTGCTGATGCTCGCCGTCTCGGGGCGGGTCGGCGTGCTCCTGGTCCAGCAGTCGTCGGGCCTCTCCGGCTTCGAGGACAAGCGGTACGCCGAGGCGCGCGACGACTTCCGCGCCAACCAGGCCGTCGCGCCGTTCGAACGGTGGGTCGCGCCGTTCAACGAGGGCGCGGCCGAGCACCGCGAGAAGGACTGGCCGGGCGCGATCGGGTCGTACGAGGACGCGCTGGCCCACGCGCCGCAGGAGTGGGAGTGCGTCGTACGCAACAACCTGGCGCTGGCGCACGAGGCCGTGGGGGACGCCGCCCTCAAGCGGGCCGGCCGCTCGGACGCCGAGGCGGCTTGGTCCCTGGGCCGTACGGCGCTGGTCGCCTGCCGCGAGGAAGACCCGCAGCTCGAGGACGGGGCGGGCCGGGACGTACGCCAGCAGGAGCGGGACCGGAAGGTCGCCGCCAAGGTCGACCGGCGCCTCGCCGACAAGCTCGACGAGGACGTGAACCGCGCCGCGGAGCCCAAGAAGCCGAAGAAGCGGGACAAGGACCAAGCCAAGCGCGAGCGCGAGCTCGCCAAGCGCAACCAGCAGGCCCTGGCGAAACGCCTGCTCGAGATGCGGGGTCGGGAGAACGAGCAGGACCGGCAGTTCCGCGAGAGGCGGGCGGCCGACTTCGGCCTGCCCGCCCCGCCACCGACCTGGTGACTTCGCCTCGCCGCGCGGATATCACGTTCGGCTCGCGACGAATCCACGGCAAGTTAAAGATTGGTGAAAGTTCTGGTTACAGAGATACCCAGCGGGGCATCATTTGGACATGGCCGGTTTCGAGCTCTTCCTGGGGCAGCTTTTCGAGCACAGTGACGAGCCCCTCGGCACGCCGTTCGAGGAATGGTGCCGCCGGCACGACATCCACCCCGAGGCCTGGGGTGCCTGGGAGCGGTTCGAGGCCGACCGGGGCAGCCGGCACATCGCCGGATAACCGTCGGCCGATAGCGCGCGTCAATAGGGGCGCCCCCGCGAACCGCGGTCAGAGCCTCAACGCGTGGCAGACCCCACAGGTCCCGAGACCTCGAACCGCGACTTGAATCGCTCCGATGCTGGCGTCTCGATGAGCCGGTGGGAGAGCCACGCCGCGACGAAGGTGCCTCCAAATGTCAGCACCGTCGCCATCGCGAGGTTCTCGCTGAAGCGAAGCGCAACCGCGATGACGAGGATGTGCCACAGGTACATGGCATAGGACACCCCACCCACCCAAGCAACCGGCCGCAAGGCGAGGGTTCTCGCAAGCAACCCACCCTGTGCCGTGATGACGTGACCGAGCACCAGCGCGGTCGCCACCGCAACGATTGAGGTGCCGATCGTGTTGCTCAACACGCCTCGGACGCCGTCCGCCTCGGGATCCGCAACGAGCATCGCGATCACGACGACAGCGACCGATGGCCACGCGCCAACCCGACAGGCCGCCGAGGTCCGGGACGGCACCAGACGCAGCAACAGGGCGAGAAGTGCGCCGATCGCGAGCTGATCCATCACGGCGTGTGTCCCGAACAACAGGTGCGCGTCGTCAGCACCGCGGATGGTCACGAGTCGGATCCCCAAGCTGCAGACAGCCACGCCCACGAGAGCCCATGCGAGAGCGAGTTCCGAGGCCCGACGCAGGAGAACCAACAACGTCACCGGCCACACCAGATAGAACTGCTCCTCAACCGACAGCGACCAGAAGTGCCCGAAGTAGGCCAGGACCTCGAACTCGGTGCCCTGGAAGAACCAGTGCCAGTTGGAGAAGTAGAACAACGCCGGAAGTACCGCCTGATAGGTGCCTCGCGCTTCGTCCGTACCGGGGGACACGATCGTCACGAAGGCCAGGGTCGCGGCCATGACCACGGCCAACGCTGGCAGCAGCCTGACCGCTCGACGGCCGTAGAACGCTCCGAGACGGATGGTGCTGGTCCGGTCGCGTTCGCGCAACAGCAGCGTCGTCATGAGGTAGCCGGAGAGCACGAAGAAGACGAGCACTCCGTAGCCACCGCCTCGGAACACCGGGATGCCGATGTGCGACAGGATCACGGACGTCACGGCAAACGCGCGAACACCGTCGAGGCCTTCGATTCGTGTCACGAGAGCAGAGCCTCCCAGAGGCCGCTCGCTGGGCGCAGGCGGATCGCCTCGTCCATGAACATGCCGGATCGGCTTCGACACGACGGCGGCCCCACGGCGAGGCCGGGCTTCGCGCAGCACCAGTCGGTCGCCGCTGGCATGATCCGTGCATGCCCACCGCGCTCATCACCGGCATCACCGGCCAGGACGGCCTCTATCTCGCCGAGCTGCTGCTCACCAAGGGATACACCGTCCACGGCGTGATCCGTGGTCAGAACAACCCGAAGCGCGAGCTGGTCGAGGAGCTCCTGCCCGACGTCCGACTGCACAACGGCGACCTCACGGACATGTCGAGCCTGCTCCGGGCGCTGCGCGACTCCGACCCCGACGAGGTCTACAACCTGGGCGCCGTCTCCTTCGTCGCCTACTCGTGGGAGAACGCGCACCTCACCACCGACGTCACCGCCAAGGGCGTGCTGAACATGCTCGAGGCACTGCGCCTGCACACCGGCGACCGCCCCGAGCACGTCCGCTTCTACCAGGCCTCGAGCTCGGAGATGTTCGGCAAGGTGCAGGAGACGCCTCAGCACGAGCGGACCCTGCTGTGGCCGCGGTCGCCGTACGGCGTCAGCAAGGTCTTCGGCCACTACATGACCATCAACTACCGCGAGTCCTACGGCATGCACGCGTCGTCGGGCATCCTCTTCAACCACGAGTCGCCCCGGCGCGGGCCGGAGTTCGTGACCCGCAAGATCAGCCAGGCGGTGGCTCGCATCCACCTCGGCCTGCAGCGGGACCTCACCCTGGGCAACCTCGATGCGGAGCGGGACTGGGGCTTCGCCGGCGACTATGTCGAGGCGATGTGGCTGATGCTCCAGCAGCCGGTCGCCGACGACTATGTGGTCGCCACCGGGGAGACCCATTCGATCCGTGACTTCCTCGACGCAGCCTTCGCCCACGTCGGCATCGAGGACTGGACGCCGTACGTGCGCCAGGACCCGCAGTTCATGCGCCCGGCCGAGGTCGACACCCTGGTCGGCGACGCCAGCAAGGCCCGGGAGGTCCTGGGCTGGAAGCCCCGGGTGTCCTTCGGGGAGCTCGTCGCGATGATGGTCGACGCCGACCTCGCCGCCGCACAGCAGGGTTGGTGAGATGCCCCGCGCATTCGTCACCGGCGCGAGCGGCCAGGACGGCAGCTACCTCGTCGAGCGCTTGCTGGACGAGGGGTACGACGTCCACGCCCTCGCCCTGGAGGGCGAGGGCGCGGCGAGCGCCCGCGTCAGCACGCATGTGGGCGACGTCGCGGACGTCGAACGGATCCGCGCCCTGCTCCTCGACCTCGACCCGCACGAGGTCTACAACCTGGCCGCGGTCAGCTCCGTCGCCCGATCCTGGGAGGAGCCCGATCTCACGAGCCGCGTGAACGGCCTGGCCGCTGCCGCCCTCCTCGAGAGCGCCTTCCAGGTCCAGGAGAGGCACGGGCACGCCGTCCGGTTCGTGCAGGCCTCCAGCGCCGAGATCTTCGGCGAGCCCACGGTCTCGCCCCAGGACGAGACCACCCCGATCCGACCGATCAACCCGTACGGGGCGGCGAAGGCCTACGCCCACCTCATGGTCGGGGTCTACCGCCAGCGCGGGGTCCACGCGGTCAGCGCGATCCTCTACAACCACGAGTCGCCTCGCCGCCCACCCCACTTCGTGACTCGCAAGATCACCGCCGGGGTCGCCGCCATCCTGCGCGGTGAGACCGACACGATCACCCTCGGGAACCTCGACGCCCGCCGCGACTGGGGCTGGGCTCCCGACTACGTCGACGCCATGGTCCGGGCCGCCCGAGCCCCCAGGGCTGCGGATTACGTCGTCGCGACCGGGGAAGGCCGGACGGTCCGGGACTTCGTAACCGCCGCCTTCGACTATGCCGGGGTCACCCAGTGGGAGCAGCACATCAAGGTGGACCCTGCGCTCGTGCGGCCCGCCGACGTGACCGACCTGACCGGGGACTCCAGCAAGGCACGCGCCGAGCTGGGCTGGGCACCGACGCTTTCCTTCGAGGACGTGGTCTCTCGGATGGTCGAGGGAGATAGAGCGAACTCCTGATTGTCCTAGGATCGGCGTTTACTCCAAAGCCGAATAAGTCCGCGCGATCGCTGCTTAACTTTCCCGAGCCACGCGCGTTATACCAGCCAAGAACAGTTCAAGTGGCAGCGCTGCCACAAACCGTGAGCTCCACCCGCGCCGGGTGAACTACTGGGAAACACATGTCGATCCTCTCTGAGCAGCGCGGACGTCTCAGTTCCGCGAAGCCGAGCCGCGCTCTGCACTACCTCCCCGCTACCACGCTCCTCCTCGACCTCGTCGTCCTGGTTGCCTGCACGGTCATCGCCGTCCTGGGTCGAAAGCGGCTGGGCTTCTTCGACTCACCTGCTGACCTATCTGACGAGTTGGTGCTTCTCGGCCCCGTCATGGTGGCAGGGTGGCTGCTGGTCCTCTCGCTGTTCGGCGCCTACGAGAAGACCGTCTTTGGCGCGGGCACCGACGAGTACAAGCGTGTCGCCAACGCGACTCTGGTGGCCGCCGCCCTGGTCGGCGTCGGTTCCTTCGTCACCAACGCCGATCTCAGCCGCGGCTTCTTCGTACTGGCCTTCGGCCTCGCACTTCCTCTTCTCCTGCTGTGCCGCCGCGCGTTGCGCCGCATGCTGCACAGCGCCCGCCGCCGCGGCGTCCTTCGCCACCGGGTCCTCATCGCCGGATCCCCGTCCCACGTCGACGACGTCGCGGCCGTGCTTCGCCGCGAGACCTGGCTGGGCTACCAGGTGGTCGGGTGCGTGACTCCGGCGCACGACCTCACCGAGGAGACGAGCCTGGGCGTGCCGGTCCTGGGCAACGCCGACGAGGCCACCTCGGTGGTGCTCGAGTGCGGTGCCGACGTCATCTTCTTCGCGGGCGGGGCGCTGGGGTCCGCCAATCAGATGCGCCGGATGGTCTGGGACCTCGAGCACCACGACGTCCAGGTGGTCGTGGCGCCCAGCGTCACCGACATCTCGAGCGAACGCGTACGCGTCCGTCCCGTGGGTGGCCTGCCGCTGATGCACATCGACCCGCCGGCGTGGAGCGACGCCTCCCGGTGGGGCAAGCGCACGTTCGACATCCTCGGGTCCGCCGCTCTCATCCTCGCCTTCAGCCCCGTCTTCCTCGTCGCGGCGTTGCAGATCAAGCTGCACGACCGGGGTCCGGTGCTGTTCCGCCAGACCCGGATCGGGCGGGACGGCGAGAGGTTCGACTGCCTCAAGTTCCGCAGCATGGTCACGAACGCCGAGGAGCTGCTCGCGAAGCTGCACGCCGAGCAAAGCTACGAGGGCGGCCTGTTCAAGATGCAGGACGACCCGCGCATCACCCGCCCGGGCAAGTGGCTCCGTCGTTTCTCTCTGGATGAGCTGCCCCAGCTGCTCAACGTCCTCAAGGGCGAGATGAGCCTCGTCGGGCCGCGGCCGCCGCTCCCCCTCGAGGTCGCGAGCTACGAGGCCGACACCGCGCGCCGCCTGCATGTGCGCCCCGGGATGACGGGCCTGTGGCAGGTCTCGGGGCGCTCGGACCTGTCCTGGAGCGAGGCGATCCGCCTCGACCTCTACTACGTCGACAACTGGTCGATGGTGCAGGACCTGTCGATCCTGATGAAGACCTTCGGCGCGGTGTTTTCGAGCCGGGGAGCCTACTGACGGAGGTCGAGCAGGGAGGCGCTCCAGCGCCGACCGTTGCCGAGACCGGTAGGCGACTTGCCAGCCCTGTCCGTCAGTGCGCCAACAGGTCCATCAGGTACGCGCCGTACCCGCTCTTCATCAGCTTCGACGCCCGCTCCGCGAGACCGTCGTCGTCGATGAACCCCATCCGCCAGGCCACCTCTTCGGGCGCGCCGATCTTGGTCCCCTGGCGGTGCTCGATGGTGCGCACGAAGTTGCTGGCGTCGTTCATGTCGTCGAAAGTCCCGGTGTCCAGCCACGCGGAGCCGCGCGGGAGCACCTCGACCTGCAGGCGACCAGCCTCCAGATAGATCCGGTTGAGGTCGGTGATCTCAAGCTCGCCCCGCGCCGACGGCTTCAGGTCCTTGGCGAACTGCACGACATCGTTGCCGTAGAAGTAGAGGCCCGGCACCGCGAAGCTGCTCTTCGGCTCCGCGGGCTTCTCCTCCAAGGACAGCGCCATGCCGTTCTCGTCGAACTCCACCACGCCGTACGCCGTGGGATCGGCCACGCGGTAGCCGAAGACGGCCGCGCCGTCGAGATCTCGGAAGCGCTGCAGGCGGGTGCCCAGGCCCTCGCCGTAGAAGATGTTGTCGCCGAGGATCAGCGCGACGCGGTCATCGCCGATGTGCTCCTCGCCGATGACGAACGCCTGGGCCAGCCCGTCGGGGCTGGGCTGGGTCGCGTAGCTGAGGCGGATCCCGAACTGCGAGCCGTCCCCCAGCAGCCGCTCGAACAGCGACGCCTCGTGCGGGGTCGTGATCACCAGGACGTCCTGGATACCCGCCAGCATCAGGGTGGAGAGCGGGTAGTAGATCATCGGCTTGTCGTAGACCGGAACGAGCTGCTTGCTGATCCCGAGCGTGATCGGGTGCAGCCGCGAACCAGTGCCGCCGGCCAGGATGATGCCTCTCATGGCGGCGACCCTAGCCAATCGAGGTCAGGCGCTCTGAGGTTCCCTAGACTGGGAGCCGTGAATCGACTCCTCGTCACCGGCGGCGCCGGCTTCATCGGCTCCAACTTCGTCCACCACGTCATCGAGCACACCGACGCCACAGTCACCGTGCTCGACAAGCTCACCTACGCCGCCAGCCGGGAGTCGCTCGCCGTTCTCCCCGACGACCGCGTCTCCCTGGTCGTGGGCGACGTCGCCGACGCCGCCGTCGTGGGTCCGCTGGTCGCCGAGCACGACGCGGTCGTCCACTTCGCCGCGGAGTCCCACAACGACAACTCGCTGAACGACCCCAGCCCGTTCGTGCAGACCAACCTGATCGGCACCTTCACGATCCTGGAGGCTGTTCGCAAGGCCGGGACCCGGCTGCACCACATCTCCACCGACGAGGTGTACGGCGACCTCGAGCTCGACGCCCCAGAGCGGTTCACCGAGGCCACGCCGTACAACCCGTCGAGCCCCTACTCCTCGACCAAGGCCGGATCCGACCTACTGGTCCGCGCCTGGGTGCGCAGCTTCGGGGTCCAGGCGACGATCTCGAACTGCTCCAACAACTACGGCCCCTGGCAGCACATCGAGAAGTTCATCCCCCGCCAGATCACCAACGTCATCGACGGCGGCCGGCCCAAGCTGTACGGCGCCGGGCTCAACGTCCGCGACTGGATCCACGCCGACGACCACTCCTCCGCCGTGCTCAGGATCCTGCAGCAGGGTCGGATCGGCGAGACCTACCTGGTCGGCGCCGACGGCGAGCAGAACAACCTCGACGTCGTCCGGATGATCCTGCGCCACTTCGGCCGCCCCGAGGACGACTTCGACCACGTCAACGACCGCGCCGGCCACGACCTGCGCTACGCGATCGACTCCACCAAGCTCCGCACCGAGCTGGGCTGGGAGCCCCGCTTCAGCGATTTTGAGAAGGGCCTCGCCGACACCATCCAGTGGTACGTCGACCACGAGGCCTGGTGGCGCCCCCACAAGGACACCGTCGAGGCCACGTACGCCGCCCAGGGCCAGTAACCCACCCCCCACCGGAGCTTGAGCAGCAAAGAACGAAGACCTGACCGGTGCCGAAAGCCCAACAACCCACCACCGGTGGTTGAGCAGCGAAGGACGAAGTCCCGAGCGATGTCGAAACCCCCACAACCCACCACCGGTGGTTGAGCAGCGAAGGACGAAGTCCTGAGCGTGTCGAAACCCCCGCAGCCCCACAAGCAACACCAACCAACCGAACCGAACCGGACCAACGAAAGCAGCCCGATGAGCCTCCCCACTCTCGAGACCACTCCGATCCCGGGTCTGGTGGTGCTGCGGCTCGACCTGCGTGAGGACGCCCGCGGCTGGTTCAAGGAGAACTGGCAGCGCGAGAAGATGGTTGCGCTCGGCCTGCCCGACTTCGGGCCGGTGCAGAACAACATGTCGTTCAACGCCAAGCGCGGCACCACCCGAGGCATCCACACCGAGCCGTGGGACAAGTTCGTCTCCGTGGCCAACGGTCGGGCCTTCGGCGCCTGGGTGGACATGCGCGAGGGCGAGTCGTTCGGCGCGGTCTTCACCGTCGAGCTAGACCCAGCGACGGCGGTCTTCGTCCCCCGCGGCGTCGGCAACAGCTACCAGACCCTCGAGGACGGGGTCACCTACTCCTACCTCGTCAACGAGCACTGGCGACCGGCCACGCCGTACCCCGCGCTCGACCTCGCCGACGCCACCGTCGCGATCCCGTGGCCGATCCCGCTCGACGAGGCGGAGATCTCCGACAAGGACCGGGCCAACCCCGCCCTGGCCGAGGCTGAGCGAATGGCGCCCAAGAAGACCCTGATCATCGGCGCGAACGGGCAGCTCGGCCGTGCTCTCCAGGTCGAGTTCCCGGACGCGGAGCTGGCCGACCTGGCCGACCTCGACGTCACCTACACGGACGCCGTCACTGCCTGGCCGTGGCACGAGTACCAGCTCGTGCTGAACGCGGCGGCCTACACCGCCGTCGACGCCGCCGAGACCAAGGAGGGACGTCGCGCTGCCTGGGCCGCCAACGCCCAAGGGCCGGCGACGCTCTCCCGGCTCGCCGCGGAGCACCGGTTCACGCTGGTGCACTACTCCTCGGACTATGTCTTCGACGGGACCGCGGAGACGCACACCGAGGACGAGCCGCTGAGCCCGCTGGGTGTCTACGCGCAGACCAAGGCGGCCGGCGACATCGCCGTCGGGCTCGCGCCCCGCCACTACCTGCTGCGCACCTCCTGGGTGATCGGCGAGGGCAAGAACTTCGTGCGCACCATGCAGACCCTCGCCGAGAAGGGCGTGACGCCGTCCGTGGTCGACGACCAGGTCGGTCGACTCACCTTCACCTCCGAGCTCTCCCGCGCGACCCACCACCTGCTGGACGTCGACGCCCCGTACGGCACCTACAACCTCAGCAACGGCGGGCCCACCACCTCGTGGGCCGACCTGGCCAAGGAGGTGTACCGCCTCAGCGGACGGTCCGCGGACGATGTGACGCCGGTGAGCACCGAGGAGTACTCGGCCGGCAAGGAAATGGCTGCGAGGCCCAGCAACAGCGTGCTGGACCTCGCGAAGATCGTGGCCACCGGCTTCGAACCGGAGGACGCGCTGGTGGCGTTGGCGCGCTACTGCGAGCGGCCGTAGTCGTCCTCAAGGCGGACGATGTCGTCCTCCCCGCAGTAGTCGCCGCGCTGCACCTCGATGATGACCAGCTGCTCGTCCTCGTTGTTGCAGATGCGGTGCGGCTGGCGGACGTCGATGTCGACGCACTCCCCCGGCCCGACGATCGAGGTCTCGCCCTCGATGATGCACGTGGCCTTGCCGGTAACGATCACCCAGTGCTCGCTGCGGTGGTCGTGGGTCTGGTAGGAGAGTCGCGAGTGCGGCTTCACCTCGATCCGCTTGACCTTGAACCCGTCACCCTCGTCGAGGACGTGCCAGGAGCCCCACGGGCGGTCCTCGGACATCGTCATGCTCTCCCCCTCATCGTCCTGCACAGTCTTTCAACCTGCGCAGGGATAACGGTAGGGGCGCGCCCCCCGGCTACGTCGGAGTTCGAGCAACTTGTGGACGACCAACCTGCGGATGTTGTCGCCTAGCCCCTCACGTCGTCCTCAGCGTCGCCGCAGCCCCGCGAGCGCCGGACGGACGTCGGCGAGAAAGACCAGCGCCGCGATCAGAAACGCGAGGCTGATCAGAAGCGGCAGACTGATCCCGATCAGGGAGAAGAGCGCCCCCAGCCCCAGCACGATCGTCCAGCCCTGCTTGGTCCACTTGCCAGCGGCGTTGTAGGCCTCAGCTGAGTAGGTCAGGCTCATCACGAACGCATAGATCGACACGGCGATCAGCACGAAGTGGATCAGCAAGCCGACATACGACTCCACCGCGAACACCTCAGCCATGGTGCCATCCTACTGCTCACTATCCTTGAGGCGCCCCAGCTTCTCCGCGGCCCCTATACGGGGTGCGGCTCTCGATTGAGAGTCGCGTAGTGGGGTTGCTCGAACTCCACTGGGGTGATCATCCCAAGCGTGCCGTGCAGGCGCCGGTTGCTGCACCACCCGACCCAGCCAGCGGTGGGGAACTTAACGTCCCCGCACGCCCTCGTGGTCTGTGCCACGCCAGGTCACGGACCTAGTCGATGACGACTGCGTCGCTGATCGTGCAGATCCCTCGACCCGGCGGTTCGCGCCCGTCCAGTCGCGGCAGGTCCGTGCGACGATCTGACAGCCCTGCTCACCCAGAACGCGACAGGTCGACTCGACCGCATGGCCTTCGACCCGCAGCTCGTCGCTGAACACGACGATCAGCGATTGCGGGGGTCGACCTCCCTGGCGAAGAAGATCGAGGCCCTGCACAGGATCTCGTTGTCCTCCTTGAGTCGGCGGACCTTCGCCTTCAACTCCTTGACCTCAGCCAGTTCCTTGCTGGTCACACCCCGACGATGACCGCCGTCGACCTGACCCTGGATGACCTAGCGGCGCACGGTCTCCTTGCCCAGTCCTCGCGACACGCGACGACGTCAACGGCCGCGGTCAGCGGGGAGTTGACCCCGGCAGACGCTCCAGCACCTGTCGCACGCACCGCTCCTTGACTGCGGGATCGATCTTCTGCGGCATCATCCTGAGCTCAAACAGGAGCGGCAGCAAGCCTGAGGCGCTTCAACACGAGGATCGGATCATCGAACACCTCAGAGGTCGCGGCCGACGAATGCAAAGTTGCATCGACGAGAGCCCTCCTTGATGGTGGAACTCTGTCCCCCGAGAGAACAACTTTTCCAGCAGTTGAGGGCACCTCACTTCACGACGTGCTCACCAGGCCACCTCATCGGTGGATCGAGGCCATGGCCGTGACCAGCGTGTTGCACTAGTCGACATACACGAGGATCCTCGCGTGAGAAACTCGATGGCATCGGACTGCCCACCGAGCGCATCGCGGTTGTTGGGGTCCGTGAATCAAAGAGCCGTTCACCGAAAGGAAGTTTGTGAGCCTGAAGAGCCGAGTCGGCAAGACGGCGCCTCGATGGGTTGTGCGACGGTACCGGCGTTATGCGACCGCCCTGGAGTTCGTGCGGGACTATCGCGACTATGCCGCATCTACTGCTTGGGATATGGGTGCAGCGGGTTCGGACGATCGTCGAGACGATCAGGAAGCACTTGAGTCGAGATTGATAATCGGATATCACGGTCTGGAGAAGGGCACGAGCTTCCCCGCACCGCGACGCCCGTACGGTGCGGCTCGTCGAGCTGAGATCGACCAGCTCCTCGCTCTCAGCAAACGCAAGGGCTACCAGCTTCGCAGCGAGTCCCACGCCCGGTCGGCGGTCGCCTCTCTGGATGACTTCAATGCCAATGGCTCGTTTTCCGACGAGGTGACGCCCGTCTCAAACTGGGACGGCAGCGCCCACGACTACGAGTCTGTCGCGCGGTTTGTGGGAAGCCGGCACAGTGTGAGGAACTTCGACACCAGGAAGCCCGTGGACCTCTCAATCATCCGCAGGGTCGTTGAACTCGCAGGCTCCACGCCATCCGTGTGTAACCGTCGCTCGTACCGGGCCCACTACTTCGACGATCGCGACTCGATCGATTCATTGCTCTCACTGCACAATGGGAACTCCGGTTTCGGACACACCGTTCCTGGCCTGTTCGTGGTGACCGAACGACGCTCCTCGTTCGTCGGGGCCGGCGAACGCAATCAGCGATGGATAGACGGGGGTCTCTTCGCTATGACCCTGGTCTGGGTTGCCCACGCCCTTGGGCTTGGCACGTGTCTACTTAACTGGTCTCAGCCCAATGCGCAGTCGGACCGGCTCCGCAAGGCGGCCGCGATCCCCAACTCTGAAGACATCATCGTCATGATCGCGGTTGGTCATCCCGCCCCCGGCCACCGCGTACCTCGGTCCCCCCGGCGGCCGACCGAAGAGATCTTTGTTCATCACTGAGTCGGGATGGACTAACTACTAAACGCTCTCGCCACTGGAACGGGGCAATGCAGAGCCGCGGCCGCCCCGGACCCTTCCTAGTGGCCGACCGCGAGCCTCGCATCCTCGCAGGATCCAGGGCGGCGGCACCGAATTGCGCCCGAGTAAATCGATCCGACTAACAGGGATCCGAACTAGCGCCAAACTGGCGGCGGTGGGCATCAAGTAGTGAGGAGCGGAGGACATGCTGAAGCGCGTATCTGCACTGACAGTCGCTGCCGGATCATTCAGCATCCCTGTCGCTCAGTGGGTGGTCTTCTGGCTAGTCGCGCGTGCTGGAGGTACCGCGGAAGCTGGAGCTTTCGCCCTCTGTCTCGCCGCCGGAACAACCATCTTCACCATCACCAACTTCGGCTTGCGTGACAGTTACATTACACTGCACCAGCGCTACCGGCTCCGGTCGTACTTCCTCCTTCGCATAGCGGGGGGAGTACTTGGAAGTGCCGCATTCCTCGGATTTGCGGCCACCTATAGCATTGACTTCAGTCTTGTTGCGGTCATCCTTTGGCAGAAGGTCGCAGATTCATTCGGCGAACTCTTCTGCGCATCGCTCCAGCGGAGGCGTCGACTGGGGTCCTTCGGTGCGGTGATGCTCTGCAACGGAATAGCCAGCCTTGTCCTCGCATTCGCAGCAAGCGCTGCTACCAGTTCCACGACGGTAATCGTCGGCGCATCTGCTATCGGGTCATCACTGTCCCTCGCGGTGGCAGCCTTCCTCGTCTGCCGACGGGTAGAGACCTGCCCAGGTGGGGCGCTACCCTCCGTCTCCGATCTGGTCACGATCACCAGACTCTCCAGCCCCATCGCTGCATGGCAGGGTACTGCCATCCTTGTACTCAATCTTCCCACGTGGTGCGTCGCGGCGCTGGGCGAACCTGAGGACATTGGTCGGTTTGCTGCCCTCGCCTACCTGTTAATTGCCGGGTCTCTTATCGGCACGACCATCAATTCGATCTACATCGGTGAGTACCAGGGCCTCCTCGAGTCCCGAGGTTCCGCGCACGTGATCCGGACGGCGCTGCGGAGCGCGCTCTTCGCTGCCGCTTGCGGCTTGGCCTTCTCAACCGCGTTCGCGACCTTCGGCAGCTCGATGATCCAGACAATCTACGGCGAGGGGTTCAAGTTCAGTCACGCAGACCTGGCCCTAGTGGGTGTCGCCGCTGCCCTCAATCCCGCGAGTCAAGTCATCGCTGCGGGGCTACTCGTCCTGAACCGCTACGGGCGGCAGTTCCGAGTGGTGGCAGTCTCGGGAGTTCTGATGCTAATTGTCGCGTCGGCCATGGGATCGTCCGAGGCGCCAGTAATACTCACCGGCTGCTTGGTAGCACTGGTCGGCAGTGGGACGAAATTCGCCCTCTCCGTCCGATATCTACGCCTCCCGACCGCCTCAGTCCCCACCGGGGGTCCGCTCAGTCCCTCGGGCCACCGACCCACGTAGTAACTGCACAGTGCTGCAGTGGCCACAGACCAACCAAACCGACTGTGACCCGCCAACTTCTCGCCGTGGCCCCTCCGACCCTTGGCCCAGCCTGAGGTTAGATTTAGAGCCACGTCCGGTACGGCAAGAGACCCCCATAGTTCAAGAGATACATGGCCATATAGCCAGCGCCGACCAAGACGATCAGGCTGGGCCTGGTGAGCATCTTGAATCTGCCGGACATCACGAGTTGACCAATTAGAAATGGCAGAAAGATCGCGGTGTACTCCGAGAGTCTTGTCGCAATCGGCACTGAAGTTCCAAGCATGGCGAGTGGGCCCGTGAGCGCGTAGAAACGCACCCAAGAAAGTTCGCGGCTCGTCCAATCGGAGCCCTTCAGAAGTAACATTGCTGCCCCGGCGTGAAAGAACGCGAGCAAGACCGTGCCAAGACCAGCTGTCGTTCCCGACATGACATATTCAGAATAGCGTTCGTTCAGCGAGCGCAGGATGGACAGTAAGGCAGGGACTGCGAGAATGACGCGACTTCCGGCGGCCGCCACGGCAAGTCCGATCAGAATACCTGCGCGATCGACTCGGAGGCGAGAAACCGTAAAGTACAGAATCAACGCAACCAGCGCAGAGATGTGAATCAGGCAGGCGAGAATCGCTAGCAATAGCCCCACGCGCCAGCGGCGACTCACCACTACTACGGCAAGCGCGAAGAGAGCAACCGCCAAACCTTGGCGCACGGTGTTGAATGGTGCGAGATAACTCGCGAATAGAATAAAGGTTGCCAAGGCAAGGCCCGGCCGAGGCGACGCCAGTCTGATTGCAGCGTATGCACAGCAAACCGTGAGGGCGCTTGCCACCAAGAACAGGTGACGGGCATCCCCTCCAGCTGTCTTAACGGCTAATGAGAGTAGGGTGAACCCGACCTCCTGCGGAGAATTTTCAATCGACCAACCCCAGTCATGGACCCACAATGAGTCATAGATTCGGCGATAGAGGTCGTAATCAGTCCCGACATTGAGCCGGGTCCCCGCGAAGAGGACAAGGGTCCCGAGCGCCGCAATCTCGAACGGACTTACCGCCATCCACTTCAGTCGATTGCCCGACCCCTCATGGATCTGCGTTTCCTTGCCGAAGATCTGCGCCGACAGGTGCACCAGCAGTGGAGCCAGAATCGCCACCGCGAAGTACGCAATCACTTGTACTTCTTAGGATATGAATGTCGTCCTCCGTGGAGAGCGCACGAGTGACCGCCATCGAGCCTCACAGCGCTACCACCCCGGGACGCCAACGTTTGAGACAACTGCCAGTTCACGCTCGGCTCGACGACGCTCGTCCTGAGAGAGGGGACTCGCTTTCGAGGCCAAGATCCGGGGTCCCCACCCCACAGTTACTCCAGCAGCAAATATCCCTTGCTTCACCAGGGACTTGCCCAAGTAAACAGAACGGCTAGACACAGAGGCCCCCGCCGCTCGGGCGTGGGCGCGATGGAACTTTCGATCGTACGATGCTGTCCGCGATTGCTTCTGGATCGACAGTCTTTTCGGTACTCGATAGTAAAGGAGGGGCGTCTCCAAACGAGAGAACTTGCTCGTCGGCGCCGCCCGGAACCATACTTCCTTGTCTTCCGTTCGCAACCATTCCTCGTTGTATGGGTACGCAACTCCCCACGTTCGACGAAACATCACCGTGGGATGTGTAAAGACACCATTCTGGAGGTACCCAGCAATTCCCGTCGGGATAGGGGGTTCCCGATAGGTCCCGTGTATCTCGTCGTACTCATCGATCAGGTAGGCGCGGGTTGCGAGCAGATCGAGGTGGGGGTCGCTCCGGAATGCCGCGATCTGGAGGGCCAGCCTCTCGCTGTGCATGACGTCGTCCGCGTCCATGCGTGCGACCAGTTCCGTCGTTGCGGCCCGAGTGATCTCATTTAGGCGTGCCGACAAGCCACGCGATTCGCCGTCAGCCACCACCGAGACGCGGGCATCCGAGATCTGCTGGGCGGCGTCGACCACCTCGGCACTCGATCCGTCGCACACGATGATCAGGCGCCAGTCCTGGTACGACTGCGCGAAGACCGAACGAACGGCCACACGGAACGAGGCCAGCTCGTGGCGAACCGGCAAACCGATGGTCACGACAGATTCAGAGGACATCGCTCTCCTGAGGTACGAGTAACAGATGGCGTCCTGATGACAAGGGCCCCTAGCCTGCTCTAACCATCCCGGAGATGTAGTTTTTCAGCCCTGCCCTCTCCTTTTCCAGCCTATCCGCTCGCAGACGAGGAAGGGGCTCGTTGCGCACCATGTCCAGTGCTTGATCAGGAGAGGACGCGACGCGATGCTCCAAGTCGATCAGTTGCAGAAGCGAGCGAATTCGGCTCCCGTACCGCGGCGGCATGAGCGCCACAAAAGGTCGCTCGAATGTCACGGAGAATGCCGTGCCGTGAAACGAATCCGTCACGACACATGCCGCGTCCCGAAACAGTGCGATGAACTCCTCGACCGCAGGTCGAATATTCTTCTCGGCGGAGCGCCCCCGGAAGTTTGTCCAGTACTCCACACGGATGATTCGGATCCCCATGTGCTCGCTGATCAGGTCCGATGCACGCTCGAGGTCGGGATTGCGGTTCAGCTGATAAACCAAGACATAATCTTCACCGTTGCCACGCCCCCCCACGTCACGCCAAATGCCTGCATCCAGGCCCAGTGTGGGGTCAAGGTGGTGCTGCGCATCGAGGCCTAGGCTCTGCAGGTAGTCTGCCGCGTCGTGTTCACGGACGGAGATGCCCGCAAACGTGCTGAGCGACGTGCGGAGGTTGTCCTCCTCCAACTTGGGAAGCCGCCCCATCCCGATGGATGAAGATAGACTGAACTTCTTAGCCCCCACCGGGGCGAAATCCAGATAATAGGGCCGATTGTCGGCATTGTAGTTGAGATTCCACACTTGGTCGGACCCGACGCAGAACAGGTCGTTCTGCGCCCACGTGCCGGCCGCCCCCAATTCGTCGTTACTCCAGTAGGTCTCAGGGGACATTCCGAGGTTTCTTTGAATGAACTCCTCAAACAACACCCCGCGGCGCTTTGCCTCGCCGTGTCGGTACAAGGTGTAGGCCAGATCGATGGCTTTCCCTTTGATCCCGGGTCCACCCGGGGCGTAGCCTCGTGCTGAATCAGCGCTTCCCGGCTGCCGGTAGTCGACGAACTGGGGCCGCACTCCTGCCTGCTCGAGAAGCAGTCTCGTCGCATAGGCCTGCAGCACGGACCCATAGTTTCGAATCGCGTGTCGGGTGATGACGTTAACCTGCTGCACTCGCATGCCCTTCGATTGAGTGGAGTCGGATCGCGACTACTGAACTCGGGAGCGAATCCTTATATCGATCTCGCATCGGATGTCCCTAGAGCACTTCGACTTCGCCTGCAGCAGCTACGGCTCGGTATGAGGCCCTCAGGGCTCTCGCCTGCTCGTCCGGCGTGTGTCGCCGAAGAAGTCGAGTCATGAAGTCGTGAGCCCTCTCCACGCCATCCTCCGTGAAGATCTGCGGCCACACCTCGGCGATCTCGCGAGGGTCCGATAGAACGAATGGGAAGTCGTAGTCTTGGAAGCAGTCAAGTGACCTGACAACGGTGGGAACGCCATACGCCGCAGCCTCGAGGACGGCGATAGGGAAGCCTTCCCAGGCAGCAGAGTGCAGGTAGACGTCAGCGTTCGCAAATGCGGCGATGGCTTCCTCTCGATCAAGCCATCCGGTCACCTGGACGTCGGCTTGCCGCAGCATGGCCTCTACTTTGGCGTCACCACCTCCGATCCAGGTGGCATCCACGGTGACACCTGACGATCTCAAGGCATTCACCGCTGTGCAGAAGAACTCAGGGTCCTTCTGCTGGACTGTGCGCCCAGCTCCAACAAGGCGAGGAGCGAGCGGACGCTCCGCACGACTGAGCCCGGTACGGTGTGCCGTCTGGGGACCCAAGTTCGGAACGAATACCGCCGTGCCGGCGGGTCGCAACTTCGTCGCAAGAGACGCCTCGTGGGGTGAGCACCCGGCGACCACCGTCGTCCTGCGGGCCATCACCCATTCGGCGGCGTACACCGCAGCCCGAGCAGCCTTTTTGAGGTCCGCCCGCTCAAAGCCGTAGCAGTGCGGCGTGTAGACCACTGGGTTCCTCGCGGTCAGTGCGGCCAGTCTGGCGTACAAGCCACCGAAGCTCGAATGAGCGTGAATGATCGCTCGGGGGCCTAGTTGCGCGAGTTGTCTGCGCAACTGCCGGATGCGCAGTAGGTGGCCCTTCGGCATCGGCGTGACGGACGCGAACTTGGACTCCGGCCCGAGGGAGATCCGTGCGGACGGACGTTCCGCCATCGTGATGTGATGATCCCACTCTGGCGTATTCGACACGTAGTCGCTGACGGCGGCCGCTACACCGCCGCCCATACTCTCTACCACGTGCAAGACAACGGGCCGATTATCCTTCGGAGGTTTCACCGCACACGCGCCACGTGTAATGCGACCTCTATCCCCAGCACGTAGCCCTTGACCCTCCGAACCAGTCCTGCTTTACCGCGCGACGACAGTCCAGAGTGGTTCGGTCCATACATCACACACATGTTAGACGAGTCTTTCCGCCCACTGGGCGAAATTAAGCTACTTCACACGAAAGACCCTGCATACAAGTTGCCTCAATGACGGTCGTCACCATTGTTAGTGACTCGTCAGCGGCGTTACGCCCAGGCGTCGTCGATGGTGGTATTGAAAGGCGGCCAACAACCCCACGGCCCAAAAGGTCCGAACCCCCGCTTCGGCGCCAGTGACATACGGGGACCACGTCGTCAACTACCGGAGTTGATCATCCCAGCGCCCACCGTCACGCCCGTGGCTTCGTCGATCAGGATGAACGAGCCGGTCGTCCGGTTCTGCGAGTACGGGTCGCAGAGCAGCGGCACGGTCGTGCGCAACTGCACCCGCCCGATCTCGTTGACGCCGAGCTCCTTGGTCTCCTGGTCGCGGTGCAGCGTGTTCACGTCCAGGCGGTACTGGATGTCCTTGACCAGCGCGCGGGCCGTGCGAGTCGTGTGCTTGATGGCCAGCTTCTGCCGCGGCTTGAGCGGAGCGGTGGTCATCCAGCAGACCATCGCGTCGATGTCCTGGCTGGGCTGCGGGGCGTTCTTGACCCGGGCGATCATGTCGCCGCGCGAGACGTCGACGTCGTCCTCGAGGCGCACGGTCACCGACATCGGCGGGAACGCCTCGGTGATCTCGCGGTCGAACAGGTCGATGCCGGCGATCTTCGACGTCATGCCGCTGGGCAGCACCACGACCTCGTCGCCCGGCTTCAGGACGCCACCGGCGACCATGCCGCCATACCCGCGGTAGTCGTGGTGCTCGTCAGACTTCGGGCGCACGACGTACTGCACGGGGAAGCGGACATCGACCAGGTCGCGATCGGAGGCGACGTGGACGTTCTCGAGGTGGTGCATGAGCGTGGGACCGGAGTACCAGTCCATGTTCTCGGAGCGGTTCACGACGTTGTCGCCGGCGAGCGCGGAGATCGGGATGACCGCGAGGTCCGGGATGTTGAGCTTCGTCGCAAAGGTCGTGAACTCCTGGTGGATCTTGTCGTAGATCTCCTCGGAGTAGTCGACGAGGTCCATCTTGTTCACGGCGAGCACGAGGTGCGGGACCCGGAGCAGGGACAGGATCACCGCGTGGCGGCGCGACTGCTCGGTCAGTCCCTGGCGGGCGTCGACGAGCACGAGCCCGAGGTCGGCGGTCGAGGCGCCGGTGACCATGTTGCGCGTGTACTGCACGTGGCCCGGGGTGTCGGCGATGATGAACTTCCGCCGCGGCGTCGCGAAGTAGCGGTACGCCACGTCGATGGTGATGCCCTGCTCGCGCTCGGAGCGCAGACCGTCGGTCAGCAGCGCGAGGTCGGTGTAGTCGTAGCCCTTGGACTGGCTGGTGGCCTCGACGGCCTCGAGCTGGTCCTCGAAGATCGACTTGGAGTCCAGCAGCAGCCGCCCGATGAGGGTCGACTTGCCGTCGTCCACCGAGCCCGCCGTGGCGAACCTCAGCAGGTCCATCTGGTCGCTCTTGACGGTGCTCATCAGAAGTAGCCTTCCTTCTTCCGGTCCTCCATGGCGGCTTCGGAGAACCGGTCGTCGCCACGGGTGGCGCCGCGCTCGGTGACCCGGGCCACGGCGACCTCGGCGATGATCTCCTCGATGGTGCTGGCGGTCGACTCGACGCACCCGGTCAGCGTCAGGTCACCCACGGTGCGGAACCGCACCGTGCGCTCCTCGACGGTCTCGCCCGGCTTCGTCGGGTTGAACTCCGACTCGCTCAGCAGCATGCCGTCGCGCTCGAAGACGCGGCGCTGGTGGGAGAAGTAGATCGACGGGATCTCGATGCCCTCTTGGCCGATGTAGTCCCAGATGTCGAGCTCGGTCCAGTTGGAGATCGGGAAGATCCGCATGTGCTCGCCGGCGTGCAGGCGCCCGTTGTACAGGCTCCACAGCTCGGGGCGCTGCATCTTCGGGTCCCACTGGCCGAACTCGTCGCGGTGGGAGTAGACGCGCTCCTTGGCGCGGGCCTTCTCCTCGTCGCGGCGACCCCCACCGAAGGCGGCGGTGAAGCCGTTCTCCTCGATGGCGTTCAGCAGGGTGCCGATCTGCATGCGGTTGCGGCTGGTCTTGCCGTCGTCGACGACGACGCCGCTGGCGATCGCCTCCTCGACGCTGGCGACGATCAGCCGGACGCCGAGGCGGTTGACCCAGTGGTCGCGGGTCTCGAGGACCTCGGGGAAGTCGTAGCCGGTGTCGACCTGCAGCACCGGGAACGGGATCTTGGCCGGGTAGAAGGCCTTCTCCGCCAGGCGCAGCATCACGATGGAGTCCTTGCCGCCCGAGAACATCAGGACGGGCTTCTCGAACTCGGCGGCGACCTCACGGAAGATGTGGATCGACTCCGCCTCGAGCTGGTCGAGCTGACTCAGCCGGTAGTCGGGGTGCGTGTTGGTCATGACTGACGGTGGACCTCTCGTCGGGACAGCAGCGGCCATCGTATCGGTCAGGGGGCGCTCGGTCCGAAACTGGACAAGACCGAGTGTGATGGCGGACTCATCCTCGGGGCACCGGCGCCCTTCGGGCCGACGACTCCATCCCCTGGACGGCCCGCCGACCTAGGCTCGGCGGGTGAAGATCGCCATCGCCGGGCTGGGCTACGTCGGCCTCTCCAACGCCGTCGTCCTGGCGCAGCACCACGAGGTGCGCGCCCTGGACCTGGACCCCGAGAAGGTCGGGTCGGTCAACCGGCGCGAGTCGCCGCTGGAGGACCCGGAGCTCGAGGAGTACCTCGCCCACCGCCCGCTGGACCTGGTCGCCACCCTCGACAAGCACGCGGCGTACGACGGGGTCGAGCTCGTCGTGGTCGCGACGCCCACCGACTACGACGAGCGGACGAACTACTTCAACACCGCGTCCGTCGAGTCCGTGGTCGCCGACGTCGTCGAACTCGCGCCGGCCGCCATGGTGGTCATCAAGTCGACGGTGCCGGTGGGCTTCACCGCCGGGCTGCGCGAGCGGCACCCGGGTGCGGCGATCATCTTCAGCCCGGAGTTCCTGCGTGAGGGCAAGGCCCTCCACGACAACCTCCACCCGTCGCGGATCGTCGTGGGCGACCGGGGCGAGCGCGGTCGCACGTTCGCCGACCTCTTGGTCGAGGGCGCGGAGGACGACGACGTCCCGGTGCTCCTCACCGACTCCACGGAGGCGGAGGCGATCAAGCTCTTCGCCAACACCTACCTCGCGCTCCGGGTCGCGTTCTTCAACGAGCTGGACACCTACGCCCTCACCCGCGGCCTCGACAGCGCCCAGGTCATCGAGGGCGTCGGGCTGGACCCGCGGATCGGCAACCACTACAACAACCCGAGCTTCGGCTACGGCGGCTACTGCCTGCCCAAGGACACCAAGCAGCTGCAGGCCAACTACCGCGACGTGCCGCAGAACCTGATCAGCGCGATCGTCGAGGCCAACACCACCCGTAAGGACTTCATCGCCGACGACATCCTGCGCCGTCACCCGGCGACCGTGGGCATCTACCGGCTGATCATGAAGGCCGGGTCGGACAATTTTCGGACGTCGTCGGTCCAGGGCGTGATGAGGCGCCTCAAGGCCGAGGGAGTCGAGGTGCTGGTCTACGAGCCGGCACTGGACGACGACGCCTTCCTCGGCTCCGAGGTCGTCCGCGACCTCGACGAGTTCAAGAAGCGGTCCGACGTCATCGTGGCGAACCGGCGCACCGACGTCCTCGCCGACGTCAGCGACCGGGTCTACACGCGCGACATCTACGGCCGCGACTGAGGTTCGGGGTCTCCGCCGGCGGCCGCCTTCCGCGCGAACTCCGGACTCTCGAGTTCGGCGACCGTCGGGGCGCCGTACATCGGCAGCCCCTGCCCCTTGCGCAGGAACCCCCAGATCAACGGCACCAGCACGACCATCGCCACGCCGACGCCGGCGATGAGCATCGGGTGGGTCTCCTCGACGCCCAGGGGCGCCCAGCCGGCCTTGTCGAGCAGGGCGACGCCGGACATCGTCAGCACCACCACGATGGCGCGCCGGATGAAGGACTGCGGCACCCGCGGCGCGATCTTGCTGCCCAGCAGCGTGCCGGGGACGGAGCCGGCGATGAGCGGGATGGTCAGCTCCCAGTCGAGGCCGTGGAGCGCGATGTTGGAGATGGCGGCGGCCAGGACGAGCGGGACCGCCTGGACCAGGTCGGTGCCGACCAGCTTCACGGCCGAGAGGCCGGGGTAGAGCATCAGCAGCGCGATCATGATGACCGAGCCCGAGCCCACGCTGGTGATGCCGACGAGAAGGCCGCCTAGGGCGCCGACGAGGAGGGTCGGAATGGGCCGGATCCGCGGGTCCGGGTCGCCGGCGGCGCCGCCGGACCGGACGCGGCGGAGGTTGATGTAGAGACGGAGGGCGTACGTCGCGGCGGCGAGGAGCAGGGCGAACCCGATGCAGAGCTTGAGGACGTCATCGATCTCGTCGGGGTCGGTGAACCAGGCGACCAGGTGCGGGCCGAGCAGCGCCATCGGGACCGAGCCCAGGATCAGCCACTTCGCGAGGTTGAGGTTCGGCGATCCCTCACGTGCGTGCACGACGGCGCCGCCGGTCTTGTAGACCGCGGCCGCGGTCAGGTCGGCCGTGACGACCGTCGCTGTGTCGCCCACGCCGAGGAAGATGAGCGCCGGGGTCATCAGCGCCCCGCCGCCCATGCCGGTGAGGCCGACGACGATCCCGACGACAAACCCGGCCACCAGGATGGACAGGGCGGTGAGCGTGAGCAGCTCGATCATCAGGCGGTGGTCTCCCTCGTTCCGGCGAGCGCCGGGACGACGACGCGCAGCAGTTCCTCGATGCCCGCCGCGGCCGTCTCCGCCGCCTCGGGGCCACGACGATAGGGGTCGTGCACGTCGAGGGCGGCATCTGCGTTGCCCCGGCGTTGCGCGGCCTGCTCGAGCAGCTCGCGGCCGGAGACGTCCGGGCCGAGGGCGCGCACGACCTCCGCGAACTGGCCGATCGTGAAGACCTTCCGGAACAGCGCGGGGTGGTCGTCGAGGATGAAGGTGCGGTGCGCCGCCTCGGCGGTCAGCACCAGGTCCGCCTCGTCGAGGATTGCCTTGTCGATGGCGCGGGACCGGAAGGCGGAGTGATCCGCGACGCCCCGAGGAGCGAGCGTCGTGGCCATCACCTCGTCCATCTCGTGGTCGGTGAAGCCGTGCGTGCCCGCGCTGCGGAACTCGATGTTCGCGTCCGGCCCGGCCAGCTGGCGGGCCATCAGCTCCATGAAGGGCGAGCGGCAGATGTTGGCGGTGCAGACGAAGAGGACCTTCAGCGGGGCGTCTTCCGCCGGTGGTTGAGCAGCGAAGGACGAGGTCCTGAGCGTGTCGAAACCCGGTGACCCTGCAGTCGGCCCGGGCTGACGCTGCTTCTCGGTTTCCGGGGTCTCGACAACGGTCGGCGCCGGGGCGCCTCCCTGCTCGACCACCGGGGCGGACGGGAGGTCGAGGTAGCCGGCCTCGCGGAGCGCGTCCAGCACGTCGTCGAGCGCGTCCTCGATGCTGCGGCCCGTGGTGTCGACGGCCACGTCGGCGTCTTCGGGCACCTCATAAGGAGACGAGATGCCGGTGAACTCAGGGATCTCGCCGCGTCGAGCCTTGGCGTACAGCCCCTTGCGGTCGCGCCGCTCACACTCCTCCAGCGGGGTGGCGACGTGGACGAGGAAGAACGCCCCGCCCGCGTCGTCGACCATTCCCCGCACCTGCTGGCGGGTCTCGTCGAAGGGCGCGATCGGGCTGCACACAGCGACGCCGCCGTGGCGGGAGATCTCCGCCGCGACCCAGCCGATGCGGCGGATGTTGGTCTCGCGGTCCGCCTTGGAGAACGTCAGCCCCGCGGAGAGGTTGCGGCGTACGACGTCGCCGTCGAGGCTCGTGACGGTGCGGCCGCCCTGCTCGAGCAGGCGGTCCATCAGCGCCCGGGCGAGGGTCGACTTGCCGCTGCCGGAGAGGCCGGTGAAGAACAGCACCAGCCCCTGCCGGTCGACCGGGGGCTGCTCGAAGTCGACGACCTCCGCAATTCCGGCGGGGTATACGTCGTCCTCGGTCGGGTCCGCGAGTCCGATGATCGGGTCATCGCCGGCATAGGTGGACACGACCTGCACGCCCAGAGCGTGGTCGGCATCCGCGTCGCCGTGCGACGCAAGGGGGACGGCGACCACCTCGGCGTCGCCGATCAGCTCGGCCGCCCGGAGGGTCGCCCGAAGGAGCCCGACCGGCGAGAGGTCGGCAGTCCCGGTGCCGACGAGCGTGAGCAGGACGAGCGGGCCCGCGGCGCGCAGCTGCTCGACCTGCCCCTCCGTGAGCGCGTCCGCGACCGGGACGAAGGTGCGTCCCCGATAGCGGCAGTGCACGGTCGACGGCGCGAGGTAGAGGTGACGGAACGGCCCGAACTCCGCGTGCGCCAGTGACTCGACCTCACCGCCCGGCACGGTCACCCGCGCCAGCGGGAGTCCCTCCGGGTCGACGAGCTCGACGGCACCCGCGTCGCGGGCGGCGGACTCGACCTCAGGCGGAAGGGTGAGGGACAACGGGCTGCCCGGCTCGCCGAAGCGGGTCGTCGGGTGCGCGGCCCCGGTCACCAGGAGCTCGAGGTCGTCGAGCTCGCGCGGCGTCGGGCAGTGCTGCGGGACGGGTTCAGGCACGGGCGCAATCCTGACATGCACGACCTCGATACCCTCGCGCCATGTCGTCACCGGTGGTTGTCGCGGAGATCGTGCGTTCGGGGTTCGTCGAGGGGCACCACTACGGGTCGGTCGTTGCGCTCGCCCCGGACGGGTCGGTCACGTGGTCCGTGGGGGACGCCGAGAGCCAGATCCTGCCCCGCTCGTGCAACAAGCCACTGCAGGCGCTGGCGATGGTCCGCGCGGGGCTGGACCTCCCGCCTGACCTGCTGGCTCTGGCCTGCGCGTCCCACTCCGGGGAAGGCTTCCACCTCGACGGAGTACGCCGGATCCTGGCCGGCGCCGGGCTGGACGAGGACGCGTTGCAGACGCCTCCGGACTACCCGCTCGACGACGCGGCCCGGGAGGCGCTGCTCCGCGCCGGTGGCGGCAAGACCCGGATCCACATGAACTGCTCCGGCAAGCACGCCGCCATGCTGGCCACGTGCGTCGTCAACGACTGGGACACCGAGACCTACCTGGACCCGGCGCACCCGCTCCAGGTCGCGATCGCCGAGACGTTCGCCGAGCTGACCGGCGAGGAGATCGGGGTCGTCGCCGTCGACGGGTGCGGCGCGCCGCTGCTGTCCACCTCCCTCGTCGGCCTGGCGCGCGCGTTCCGGACCTTGGCCGTCGCATCGGAGGGGCCGGAGCGTCGGATCGCCGACGCGATCCGGACGCACCCGGCGTACGTCTCGGGGACCACCCGCGACGAGCGCGCCCTGCTGACGGCGATCCCCGGGGCGATCGGCAAGGCCGGCGCAGAGTCCTGTCACGTCGTCGCGTTGGCGGATGGCCGGGCATTCGCGCTGAAGACCGACGACGGTGCACCCCGGGTCCGACCCGTCCTGATGGCTGCCGCCCTGGTCCGCTCCGGCGTGGATCGGGAGGACGGCGTGGACGGCGACGCCGTACGAGCGACGGGCGAGCTCCCGCTCCTCGGCGGGGGTCGGCCGGTCGGCGAGATCCGTGCCGCCTTCTGACGCTGCTCGCTAGCAGCTAGCGGCCGGTTCACGAGAGAATCCCTGCCAGCAAGAGGTTTCTCTACTTCCCAGTGACTCACTTCACCGCGACTCTGCTTGCAACTGCTAGCAGCAGCAAGCACTATGGAGGCATGGCACAGGGAAAGGTCTCCAAGACCGTCGAGTCCCTCGGCGACTACCTCAGGGAGCAGCGGACCTCCGCGCAGCTCTCCCTGCGGCAGCTCGCCGAGCAGGCCGGCGTCTCGAACCCGTACCTGAGCCAGATCGAGCGAGGGCTGCGCAAGCCATCCGCCGAGGTGCTGCAGCAGATCGCGAAGGCGCTGCGGATCTCGGCCGAGCAGCTCTACATCCGCGCGGGGATCGTCAGCCCCGAGGACGGGGTCGGGGGGTCGGTCGAGCTGGCCGTCCTCAACGACACCGGGCTCACCGAGCGTCAGAAGCAGTCCCTGCTCGACGTCTACTCGTCGTTCCTGGCGATGAATGCGGCCCAGCAGCCTCCCGCGGAGCCTGCCGAGGACGCCACACCCAACGACGAGTCCTGAACGAACGAGGGATCCGGCACCGTGCCGGCCCCGCCAACCCAGAGGAGATCGACATGGCCAAGGCCAAGTTCGACATCAAGTCCGAGGCGACCCGCACCCTGTACGCCGGTGCCGGCGTTGCCGACCTGGCCGTCGAGGCCCTCCGTGAGTACGTCGCCGACGTGCAGAAGCGGCTCGCCGACGTCCAGAAGTCCGTCGCCGACCTGGACCTCGAGCCGAAGGCGCTGCGCGACCAGGCCCTGACCGTGGTCAGCTCCCGCGTCGACGCGCTGTCGAAGGACGCCAAGGCGCGCCGCGAGGCCATCGAGGCCCGCGTGGCCGAGCTGCAGGAGAACGTCGCGACCGCCACCGACGCGTACGGCGACCTCGCCCAGCGCGGTCAGGTGCTCGTCGGCCGGATCCGCCGCCAGGAGGCCACCAAGGCGACGGTCTCGTCCGCCCGCACCACCACGGCGAAGGCGAAGACCACGCGCACGCAGGCCGCCAAGGCCACGAAGTCGACTGCGAAGTCCGCCTCGGCGAGCGCCAAGCGCACCGCGTCGACGACCAAGAAGGCCGCAGCCAAGAAGGCGAGCACGCCGAAGAGCAGCGCCAAGGCGACCGGCACCGCCGCCAAGAAGACCGCCTCCAACGCGGCGAAGGCGACTAGCGCGGCCGCCTCCAAGGTCGGCAACTGACACGAAGCAACCGCCTGTCACAGGCAGGTCCAAGCGCCGCTCGGGATGATGCCCGGGCGGCGCTTTGTCATGAATCGGTGTAGCTGGTCTCTCGGGGTACAGAACGGCCTTTGGGAAAGTGAGGTCGAGACTGACATGCGGGATTGATCACCACCGGACTACGTCGTGGTGATGCCGCGGACGAGCGTTTGGCCTGCGGGCGGACGGCGAACTGCTACTGCGCCGTGGCGGCGCGCCGGGCAAGTATTTCGGGCGATCCGATCCTTATTCGAATCCCGACAACGATAGAGTCCGGGCTTCGAGACGTCGCGTGGTCGTAATGCGCCGCACCTCTAACGAACGGAACTTCTGTGGAATTGCGCGACTACGTCGGCGTCTTGCGCCGCCGGTGGATGCTCGTCGTCTCGGTCGCCCTGGTCGTGGTTGCCGTGGCATCGCTCTACACGTTCACAGCGACGCCGATGTACCAGTCGACCGCGAAGATGTTCGTCTCGACCACCTCCGAGAGCGACGCGGTCCAGAGCGGCAACCTGACCACCCAGCGGGTCGCGTCATACGCCGACCTCGTCGTGGGCGAGAGCCGGGCGCGCGCCGTGATCGCGGACCTCGGTCTCGACCTCGATCCGGACGAGCTCGCCAGCAAGGTGACCGCCGAGGTCACGCCTGAGACCAACAACCTCCTCATCCGGGCCACCGACGCCGACTCGGCCGAGGCTCAGCGGATCGCCCAGGGGTACGCCGACGAGATGGAAGACCTCGTCGACGAGCTCGAGACCCCGCCCGATGCCGACGTCGCCGTCTTGAAGGCCGTTGTGGTCGACCCGGCGAGCCTGCCTGAGAAGGCAGTCAGCCCGCAGCCGGTCCGCAACCTCGCCCTCGGCCTGGTGCTGGGCCTGCTCCTCGGCGTGGGTCTGGCCGTGCTGCGCGAGGTTCTTGACACCACGGTGAAGGGCTTCGAGGACCTTGCAGCCCACACTGACGCGCCTCTGCTCGGCACAATCGCCTTCGACCCCGCGACTCGGCTGCATCCCCTGGTCACCGACCTGTCCTCGCACGCTCCACGAGTCGAAGCGTTCCGGGTGCTTCGCACCAACATCCAGTTCGTGGACGTCGACCAGAGCAGCAAGCTCTTCGTGGTGACGTCAGCTCTCCCCGAGGAAGGCAAGACCACGACCTCGGTCAACCTCGCCATCACGCTGGCGCAGGCCGGCGGACGGACGTTGCTCGTGGAGGCCGACCTGCGCCGACCCAAGGCTGTCGCCGCCCTCGGGCTCGACAACGCGGTGGGCGTCACCACCATCCTGGTGGGCAAGGTCAAGTTCGAGGACGCGGTCCAGGTCCATGAGTCGACCGGCCTGCACGTGCTAGCCAGCGGCGCCGTCCCGCCGAACCCGGCCGACCTGCTTCAGTCCCGCGCTATGGCGGAGCTTCTCAGCACCGTCCGCGGTCGGTACGACACGGTCGTCATCGACGCGCCCCCCCTGCTCCCGGTCACGGATGCCGCACTGCTCGCCTCCCAGGCCGACGGCGCTCTCCTGGTGGTCCGCTGGGGTAAGACGACGCGCGACCAGTTCAGCAATGCTCTCGGCCGGCTCGACCAAGTCGGTGCCGAGCCTGTGGGGGTGGTGCTCAACATGGTCCCTCACCGCCGAGGCGGTGGCAGCTACGGCTACGGGTATGGCTACGGATACGGGTACGCCCCGACGCAAGACGTCCAGGCCCTGACTGCGGCCGGTACGCCTGATCCGGACCAAGAGGAGCAAGTTCGGGCCTAACGAAGCTTCCCAACCTTCGTTCTCGAAGTGTGTGCAGCCATCGGTGACCTCGCCTACCCTGGGCGCGGCGTCCTGATAGAGGGGTCAACGACTGGCAAGTCTCTCCGGCGACCGCCGGACAGGCCACCCACCGCAGCGACTGGATGAGAACGATGACGACCAGGGCAGGTTCGGCCGCCACTGACAGCCGGCGCGGGATGCCCACCGCACGCGAGGCCGTTCGCTTCATCCCTCTCTCGGCATTCCTCCTCGACGTGGTGCTCATCGGGGGCACTGCACTCCTGGCGACCTACTTGCGACAAATTCTTCCGGTCTTCGAGCCGCCGCGGGGCGTGACGGAGAGCGTCCGCCTGGTCGCGCCGCTCCTCGTAGCTGGATGGCTGCTCGCCATCTGGTTCGCAGGCGGCTACCGCATCCATCTCTTCGGCGCCGGCGCGTCGGAGTTCAAGCGGATCCTGAACGCCAGTCTGGCTTCGGCCGGACTGCTCGGGGTGGGGTGTTACCTGTTCAACGTTGAGCTCTCGCGTGGTTTCTTCTTCCTGTTGTTCGCCCTCGGCGCCCCGGCGCTGCTGCTCGGTCGCGGGGCTCTCCGGCTGACGATGCACCGGGCCCGGCGACGTGGCTCGCTTCTCCATCGCGTCCTGATCGCCGGGGACGCTCGCCACGTCGACGAGATCGCGGCGGTCTTCCGCCGGGAGCGCTGGCTCGGCTACAACATCATTGGCGCGCTTCTCCCTCAGGTCGACCGCGAGGAGACGGCGGCCGGCGTTCCCGTGCTGGGAAGAGCCGACCGAGTGACGAGTGTCGCGCTCGAGTGCGGCGCCGACATCGTGTTCCTCGCCCAAGGCGCCATCGGCTCGTCGAACGACATGCGCGAGCTGGCGTGGGAGCTGGAGCACGAAGAAGTCCAGGTCGTGGTCGCACCCAGCATCACCGACATCTCGAGCGATCGTGTCCGGATGCGACCCGTGGCAGGGCTCCCCCTCGTCCACATCGATCCTCCCACGGCGCAGGAGGCCTCCCGCTGGGGGAAGCGCCTCTTCGACATGCTGGGCTCCGCCGTCCTCATCGTGCTGTTCTCGCCACTCTTCGCCGTCGCTGCTCTCCAGATCAAACGACACGACGGCGGACCGGTGCTATTTCGTCACGCAAGGATCGGGCGCGAGGGACGCGAGTTCCCCTGCCTGAAGTTCCGGACGATGGTGGTCGACGCCGAGCAACGGCTCGACGCCCTTCAGGCCGAGACCGGGCAGGACGCGCTGTTGTTCAAGATGAAGGCCGACCCACGCATCACGCGGCCCGGTGTGTGGCTGCGTCGATTCTCGGTGGACGAGCTCCCCCAGCTCTTCAACGTGCTCCGCGGCGAGATGAGCCTGGTCGGCCCACGGCCGCAGGTCGCCGAGGAGGTCGCTCTCTACAGCGGGGGGATGCACCGTCGACTGAGCGTGCGCCCCGGGATGACCGGACTGTGGCAGGTGTCGGGGCGCAACGACCTCAGCCTCGAGGAGGCGATTCGACTGGACATCTACTACGTCGACAACTGGTCGATGCTCCAGGACCTCCAGATCGTCGGGCGGACCGTGGGGGCCGTTCTACGATCTCGTGGTGCCTACTGACCTTGTGCCCATCTCAGCGACTCGACGCTCCCCGGGGCCCTGGTCGTGAGGGGCCTGCTGGTGCACGAGTGGATAGCCCTGAACGGCGGCTCCGAGAACGTCCTGGAGGTCCTGGCTGACACCCACGCCGATGCCTCCATCCTGGCCCTCTGGGAGGACCAGCCGTCCCGCTTCGCCCCGGGCCGGGTGCGTGAGTCTTGGATCGGTCGATCCCCTCTACGTGGCCGGAAGGCAGCAGCCCTTCCGCTGATGCCGGCCTTCTGGCAGCGAGTCGACCTGTCCGACCACGAATGGATGATCGTCAGCTCGCACGCCTTCGCACACCAAGTGGCCTCGAACCCGACGGCCCCGGAGCGCACACACATCTACGTGCACACGCCTGCACGCTACATCTGGGCCCCCGAGCATGATGCCCGCCGCGACTCCGCCGCTCTCGCCCCCGCCCGCCGAGCGCTACGGGCCCTCGATCGTCGACGCGTCAACCCGCACGTCCCGGTGGCGGCGAACTCGAGGTTCGTGGCCGACAGGATCCAGGCAGCGTGGGACAAGGACGCTGTCGTGATCCACCCCCCTGTCGACGTGGCGCGGATCCAGGCAGGCGGCTCCTGGGCAGCGCGGGTCACCGGTCCCGATGCTGAGGTCCTCGCCGACCTGCCCGAGGTCTTCGTCCTCGGTGCCTCGCGTTTCGTCCGCTACAAGCGGCTCGACCTCGCCATCCGCGTGGGTGAGCTGCTCGACCTCCCGGTCGTCGTGGCAGGCCGCGGCGAGGAGCTCAAGGCTCTCCAGCACCAGGCCGCCTCGAGCACCGTGCCCGTCACCTTCGCGCTCGGTCCGTCCGACCAGCTGCTGCGCGCCCTGATGGAGCGGGCGGCGCTCTACGTGTTCCCGCCGATCGAGGACTTCGGCATCATGCCCGTGGAGTCAGCCGCCGTCGGGACGCCCTCACTGGTGAACGCGGTGGGGGGAGCCCGAGAGTCCGTGGAGCGCATCGACGGCGGTGCCGTCGTCGACTTCGCCGACGATATCGCGGTTCGCGCAGCAGCCGACGCCGTCCTGCGCCGCGACCACACGGGTCTCGACGAACGCGCCCGGTTCTTCGACCGGTCCCGCTTCGTCGACGAGATCGCACGGTGGAGGACGCAGTGACGCTGCTCGTCGACGTCCGCCGCGAGGGTGAGCACGGCATCGCGCGCTACACCCGCGAGGTCGTCACTCGTCTCACTGTGCCGTTCGAGCCGCTCGAAGGACCGGCGCCCCGTCTGCCCTTGGACGCCCTCACCTGGCGACGGGGCACCCTCCAAGCGCACGATTGGGTGTACTCCCCCGGCTACGTCTGCAGTCCCTCCCGCGCTCGTCAGGTGGTCACCCTCCACGACCTGATCCATCTCGGCCACGGCAGCTGGAAGTACCGGACCTACTACGACCGCGTCATCCGACCGGCGGTCCGGCGCGCGGGCCACGTGTTCACGGTGTCGGCGGCTTCCGCCTCGCGCATTCGAGACTGGGTCGGGCCCGGCGTCACCGTCCACGACTGCGGCAATGGCTGCTCGGAGGTCTTCCATGCACCGACCGAGCCTGCGGTGCGACCCACGCCGTACCTCCTCATGGTGGGCAACGCCCGACCTCACAAGAACATCGGTGTCGCGCTGCAGGCACTGCGACGCGTGCCCGACGTCGGTCTCGTCTTCGTGACCCAGGAACGGGACCAGGTGCGGGCCGCGGCCGCTGCCGCCGGGGTGCTTGACCGCGTCGAGGTGCTCGAAGGGCTGAGCGACCCGGACCTCGCACGGCTGTACGCCGGCGCGGTGGCACTCGTGTTCCCCTCGCTCGAGGAGGGTTTCGGGCTCCCCCTCGTGGAGGCGGCTGCCGTCGGCTGCGCCACCGTCTTCTACGCCGGGTGCGCCGCCTCCCGGGAGGTCTGCGGAGAGGCCGGCATCGCGGTCGGGTCAGCGGACGACCCCGCGGAGTGGGCGTCCGCGCTGACCGCCGTGCTGGACAGCCCGGACGTTCCCCTACCCGACGTGAGCACCCATACCTGGGACGCCGTCGGCGCTCGCGTGGACGCCACGCTTCGCGACATCACCGGACTGTCCCGCACGACCTGACGAGAGGCCCCCATGTCCAACAAGATCCACCCGACCGCCATCATCGAGGGCGACGTCGGGCTAGGCGACGACAACGAGATCGGTCCCTACTGCGTTCTGCTCGGCCCGCTGACGATCGGCGACCGCAATCAGATCCACCCGCACGTCGTCATCGGCACGCCGGGCGAGGACACCAGGGACCCGCGGCACGACGCTTCCGACAAGCCGATCACCATCGGCAACGGCAACATCATCCGGGAGTTCACGACCATCCAGAAGCCGTGCTACGGCCCCGTCACCTCGCTCGCCGACGACGTCTTCCTGATGCACGGAGTGCACGTCCCCCACGACGCGATCCTGCACGACGGCGTCGTGGTGACGCCATTGTGCGTGCTCGGAGGGATCGTCACGATCCTGCGCCACGCCACGATCGGGATGGGCGCCACCCTGCACCAGTACAGCGTCGTCGGCCACTACTCGATGACCGCGACCGGTGCGGCGGCGATGAAGAACATCAGGCCGTTCTCCCGCTACATCCCCGGTCAGCCGATCTCCGTGAACCGGTACCCGATCGAGAAGTTCGGGTTCGAGCACCTCGAGGACCAGATCACCGAGTACGTCCTGTCCGACACGACGCCCGAGGACGCGGACCTTCGCGCAATGGTCGCGGAGTACCGCCAGCTCCATGAGGCCTCCGGACGACGCGAGTACTCCTGAGTTCACTGCGTGGGGCGAAACCTCGTCCAGCAGGAGTGAGCGTCATACACCGCTCTGCGCAGCACTCGGTAGGCGGTGAAGGGCACCTTCCAGGCGCGCGAGCCCTGATCGACCCGGTACTCGATCCGTCGGCCCGCTGCGACGAACCCCAGCATCATGGCCAGCCCTCGCGGGAAGCTCGACCGGTGACGCCGGTCGGCCTCCTCGAGCTCGCGGCGCACGTGGTGAAAGTGCACAGCGCCAGTGTTGGATCCGTGCAGCCGGTAGACCGCCACCGGCAGGTCCACGAACCGCAGCGCGTCGAGTGCCAGGAGCCGCAGGTAGAGGTCGCGATCCTCCGCGATCAGGGTTTCGTCGTACATGTGGCCACCGATGCGCTCGATCAGGTCCCGGTGGAACAACAGCACGGGCCCGGGCACCGACCAGTTGAGGATGACCTCCCGCCGGATTCCTGCCGGCGCGGCGAGCGCGTGCTTGCGGGCTCCGTGGAGGACGACGTACGCCGAGTCCCGTCGCACCAACCCGGTGTCGTCGGTGAGCCAGCAGTCTCCGATCACCGCTCCACGCGACCCCGTCGTTCGAAGATGCTCGATTCGTGCGGGGATCCCACCGGGGACCAGCAGGTCGTCGCTGGCCAGCGTCGTGATGTAGCACCCCCTGGCCTCCCGGAGCAGCCGGTTGAGTGTCGCTCCGACGCCGGCGTTGACCTCGTTGCGCAGCACCACCACCCGCTCAAACCGGTCGCCGTGACTCTGGGCCCACTCCTTCGCGACAGCGTAGGTCCCGTCTGTCGAAGCGTCGTCGATCACGACCAGCTCCAGGCGAGACCAGGTCTCGGCCGCCACCGAGTCCAGACAGGCCACGATGTGGCGTTCGTGGTTGAAGGCAGGGACGAGGACGCTGACGAGCTCGGTGTCATCTGCACGGGTCACGACACCGAGCCTCGCATGGCCAACCCCAGGGCGTCCGGCGACTTGGCCTGTCATGCTTTGCCCATGTCCGAGACCTTCCGGAAACCGACCATGATCTCGCTCCCACGGATCCAGGACCCTCGCGGCAACCTCACCTTCATTGAGGGCGGATCGCACATGCCCTTCGACATCGCGCGCGTGTACTACCTCTACGACGTACCCGGTGGAGAGGTCCGTGGCGGGCACGCGCACCGGGACCTGCAGCAGCTCATCGTCGCAGCGTCGGGCAGCTTCGACGTGGTCCTCGACGACGGTCTCGGCAACGAGCAGCGGTTCTTCCTCAACCGGTCCTACTCCGGCCTCTTCATCCCTCACATGCACTGGCGCGTGCTGGAGAACTTCTCGTCCGGGTCGGTCTGCCTGGTGCTGGCCTCACTGCCGTACGACGAGGCCGACTACTACCGTGACTACGACGAGTTCGTCGCCGCGCGGAGCCAGGCATGATCCCATTTCTTGACCTCGCCGCCGCGAGCACCGAGATCGGCAACGAGTTGAAGGCAGCGACGAACCGCGTCGTCGATCGCGGCTGGTACATCCTCGGGGAGGAGGTCGAGCGGTTCGAGAGCGAGTTCGCCGCGTACGTCGGTGCCCGCCACTGCATCGCCGTGGGCAACGGTCTGGACGCACTCAACCTGTCCTTCCGCGGCCTCGGGATCGGACCGGGCGACGAGGTCATCGTTCCGAGCAACACCTTCATCGCGACCTGGCTGGGCGTCACCTACGCGGGTGCCACCCCGGTGCCGGTCGAGCCCGATCCGACCACCTACAACCTGGACCCTGCTGCCGTCGAGGCCGCAATCACGCCGCGGACTCGAGCGATCTGCCCGGTACACCTCTACGGTCTCCCTGCCGACTTGCCGGCGATCGTCGCGGTCGCCGAGCGCCATGGTCTGGCGGTCGTCGAGGACGCTGCTCAGGCCCACGGCGCGGGATGGGGCGGGCGCATGGTCGGCGGAACGGGAACTACGGCGACGTGGAGCTTCTACCCGGGCAAGAACCTCGGCGCCCTCGGCGACGGTGGAGCCGTCACCACCGACGACGATGACCTCGCGGCTCGACTGCGGACCCTGCGCAACTACGGCTCCAGTAAGAAGTACGTGCACGAGGAACAAGGCCTCAACAGCCGGCTCGACGAGATCCAGGCCGCCGCGCTGCGGGTCAAGCTCAACCACCTGCCCGAGTGGAACCTCCGTCGGGCTGAAGTTGCCGACACTTATCTGCGCGACCTGGCGGAGGTGGGGCTGGTGCTGCCATCAACCCCTGACGGCGTCCGATCCTCGTGGCACCTCTTCGTCGTGCGCTCCGAGCGACGTGACGACCTGCAGGCGGCACTGTCGGCGCGGTCAGTGCAGACGCTGATCCACTACCCGATCCCGCCGCACCTCCAAGGCGCGTACGCCGGGGCGTTCCGCAGCGGGCAGTTCCCCGTCTCCGAACGGATCCACAGGACCGTGCTGAGCCTCCCGATAGGGCCGCACCTCGCGAGTGACGCGGTCGACAAGGTCGTCACCGCCGTCTGTGACGCGGTCGCCGCCACAGCCTCCACGTGACGGCATGAAGCACGCGCTTCGCGCCATCTCGATCCTCACCGCGAGCTCGATTCTCGTCGCCGTCGCGTCAGTCCTGCGTTACAAGGCGGTCGCACAGTGGCTGGGAAGCTCCGGGGTGGGCACGCTCGGCCTGATGGTGGCCGTGACGACGCTGGCGATCACTGTTGTCGGCCTCGGCCTAGGCACGAGCGGCGTACGGTCCGTGGCACAGAGCGCCGAGGACGTCCGCCTCCAGAGGACCAAGTCGCTGGCGCTCCTGATTGGCTCCGGCATCCTGGCCGTCATCGGCTTCGTAGCCGTCAGCCTCCTGGCTGGGATCGAGTCCCTGACCGGCATCCCCGACCCGCCGTGGGAGTTCCGTGTCGCGATGGGAGCCACCGTCGCCTCGACCGTCTTCAACGCCGGTCAGCTTGCCTTCCTCAACGGTCGGGGCCGCCTGCACCTCATGGCCGTCTGCAACATCGCCGGGGCAGCGATCGGCACGGTCCTCACGCTCGTCGCGGTCGGGACGGCTGGGTACACCGGTCTCGCGGTCGCCCTCGCGGGCGTCCCGCTCGCGACGGCGGCCCTCACAGCGGTCGTGGTCAAGCGTGACCTACGGAGCCTTTCCGGAGCGCCCCGGTGCACCGCCCGGGAGCTGTGGTCTGAACTACGCGGAATGGCCGCACTCGGCGTCGTGGTGACCCTCGCCCTGACTGTCGGCTCCGCCGCCCAGCTCGGAGCACGGCTGCTGGTGCGGGACCGGCTCGGGCTGGAGGCCGCTGGTTTGTACCAGGCGACCTGGGTGATCACTACTCTCTATCTCTCCTTCCTCCTCGCGTCGCTCGGCGCAGAGTACTTCCCGCGTATCTCCCGCCTGCGCCACGAACCGGCCGCGGCGTCCCGGGCACTCGACGACCAGATCGTCCTGACTCTGTTGATCGCGGGGCCCATCATCGCCTGGGCGATCCTCCTGGCCCCCCTCGGCCTGCGCATCCTCTACTCCGCGGAGTTCACCACTGCCGACGAGCTGCTCCGCTGGCAGCTGGCCGGTGACGTCCTGAAGCTTCCCGGTTGGGCGGTGGGGTTCCTGCTCCTGGCCACCGAGAGACGGCTGGCCTTTCTGGTGACCGAGCTGGTCTGGAACGCGACCTTCCTTGCCCTCTTGCTACCCCTCTCCCAGGCCTGGGGTCTGACCGGCGTCGGCGTCGCCTCGCTCGTCGCGTACACGACGTACCTACTGGCCTGCTACGTGGCTGCACGACGTGCGTGCGGATACCTTCCTCGCCGTACGACACTGGTGGCGGTCGGTGCCGCCACGCTCTTGACCGCCGCCCTGCTGGCGAGCACGCTCGCGCTTGGCTCTCCCCTGATCGCCGGATTCCTGGCACTGTCAGCGACGGCGATCTGCGCGGTGTTGGTCCGGCGCCAGTGGACCGGCCAGCAGCCCGAGGCCCGCGTTGAATCAGTTCGTTGAGCCCTGACGAAGCCTTCTCCCCGCTCGACCCTTGGCCGACCGGACGATCGTCAGTCGACGGGACCGAGCCGTCCGAGCAGGCCGTCACGGAGTCCGCGACCCAGCTGTGCGACCTTGGCGGCGCGCTCGTCCTCGCGAAGCAGGATCTTGAGCGTCCGCTTGGCCAGCCCCCAGAAGGCCGCCAGCGACCAGCGAGGCTCGCGGAGCACGTTGCGCGACGCCAGGTAGGCGTTGTTCCTGGCGATCGAGTAGACCCTCCGCGCGGAGTGGTTGCTCGCACGGAAACCGAGCCCCAGCAGCTGACCCGTTCGGGGGTCCCCGATGGCGTGCTCCAGCGCGAGGTCCTCCTCGAGAACGACATGCAAGCCGGCTCGGTGCAGGCGCATCACGAAGTCGACCTCGAGAGCGTCGATCACGAAGTCCTCGCGGAAGCGCCCCACCGTGCGCAGCGCGTCGGCCCCGATGGTGAGTCCTGACTGGACCACCCACAACGAGCACTCATGGTCTCCGTGCCGGTGCCGGTGCTGGTGGGGGATCCCGTTGACGCTCTGCGGCGCGACTGCGGCAACCGAGGCATCCTCCTGGCGACGCCGATCCAGGAGCTCGACGGCCCGCCTCACGAATCCGGGAGGTAGCGTGGCGTCCTGGTCGAGGGTGATGATCACGTCGGCGCCGTCGTCCAGCGCCGCCGAGCAGCCCCGGTTCAGCGCATGAGCCAGGCCCATGTTCGTGGGGTTCGCCAGCAACCGGCAGCCTTCCAGCAGAGGCTCGTCAGGCACGACGAGGGCCGATGCCCCGGAGTCGTCCACGAGCACCACGAGGTCCACCTCGGGGACGATCGCGCGGACCAGGCCCCAGACCGACGGCGACGGGTGGAACAGGCTCAGCACCACCGCGACCCTCGATGACCCTTCAGTCATGGCGAAGCTCGCGACCCCGGTAGGAGGCAACGACCTCGTGCGCGGGCCGCCCGCGGCGGGCGGCGGCCGAAAGTGCGAGCCGCACCCCGAGCAGGTGAAACCGCGTCCTTCGCCCGTCACGTCGCGCGACACTCTTCCCGACCCGCGCCAGCACGCGGACCCAGGATCCGGCCCGAGCCCGTCCTCCGATCAGCCGGCCCAGGGCCACCACGCCGTACGTCGAGTAGCAGTCGACCCAGCCCGCTGCACGCTCATGGCTTGCCGAGAGCTCGTGGAAAGCGCGGGACTCCGGCACGGTCCTGAACCTGCGGCCCGCACGACGCACACGCAGTGCGAACTCGACGTCCTCCCAGTACATGAAGAACCGTTCGTCCAGGAGTCCGAGACGATGCAGAGCGTCTGCTCGCAGCATCACACAGGCCCAGGTCAGGAAGTCCGGCTCGCAGACATCCGCCCCCTCGCGGGTGCCGAAGGTCCATGGCCGGAACTCCCCCCCGCGGACGATCGAACCGTCGGCGTTCTCGATCTCCGGCGCCACCATGTCAAGCGTGGGGTCAGCCATCAAGGCAGCGGACAGACCGGCCACATCCCCACCGCTGATCAACAGGTCGTTGTTCACGCACAGCACCAGGTCTGCCTGCCTCGCGGCATGCACGAGCCCCAGGTTCATGCCCGCCGAGAACCCGAGATTGACGGGACTGGTCACCGACTGGACGAGAGGCGAGCCGAGCTCGGCCAGCTCAGGCACGAGATCACCGTCGGACTCGTTGTCAACCACCCAGATCGACGTCAGGTTCGCCACCTCCAGCAGTCGACTCACACACGCGACCGTCCGCGGGACGTCGTGCCAGTTGAGCACGACGCAGGCGACCGTCGGTTCGGTCTCAAGGTCGCTCACCGACTTGCCCGGCCGGTCGACAACGAGTCGACGTCGCCGTCGACCAGCTCCGCCTCGGCAGGATCGTGAGCGCTTGGCCCCGTCGGCCCCTTCAACACCATCTCCACGAAGAACCAGAACAGGAAGACGAAGATGTGCCAACCGAAGACGTCGAAGGAGAGGAACATGCCCCACAGTGCGGCAAGTGCGAACCACTCGGGCCGGTTCCGCCGGAGGATCGTCACGCTCAGGAGCACCATGAAGATCGAAAGACCGAGGAGCCCGAGGTCGGCGAACGTCGTCACGACCTGATTGTCGATGCTCTGCAGGCCCTGGAGGTCGACGTAACCCTCCTCCTGGAGCTCACCCGCCGACGACGGCCCCGAACCGATCAGAACCTCGACTAGATCCCGGTTGAAGAGGTTGACGAACGTCTCCCACGCCTGCAGCCGGAAGTCGAGCGAGAAACTCGATCGCTCTCGCGCGTTCTGGAGGGCGAAGGCGCCGAACCCGTAGACGACCACTGCGCCGACGGGGACAGCGAGGATCAGCGCCAGGGCGCGCCATAGTCGCCGGCCGACGCTGGCGGCGAAGATCGCCGCGAGCGCCAGGGCGATGAAGATCGTGGTGCGGGAGCCGCTCAGCAAGAGTCCGGCAGATAGCAAGGATACCGTCGCCCACCGGATCTCCCGCCGGGCAATCCCCTGGACGCGCAGGGCCAAGCACAGACCCGCGAGCAGGAACAACGCAAACGGAATCGGATGCCCCAGCGTCCCGGACGACCGCGACCATCCCCCCGGGAGAATCAGGTTCGGCGAAGCCCCATACGCCGCGCGGCCGGCGCCCGTAGGGTCCGCGGCCGCGAAGGTGATCTGGACCCATCCGATGTCGAACACCTCAGCGCCGATGGCGATCGCGACCTGGACAACACCGAGGAAGGCCACGGACTGCGCGACCTCCAGCCAGTCCGCACTCGACAGGGAAGCCGCGAGGCAGGCAGCTACCGCTCCGAGAGCCAGCATCACGGCAACCTGGATCATTTCGTCGCCCCCGCGACCGAAGAATTGCGAGAGGACCGTTCCTACAGTCAATGCCCCCAGAAAAGGAGCTGCAGCGACTCTGAAGTGCAGGCGGGCGCTCAGCACTGCGGTCAGGCTCGCACCCAGGACCACGACTAATACAGGGATGCGCAACTCCGCCGGAACCAGCACGCTATTGAGTATCGAGAGCAGAAGCACGTCGAGAACGACGCAGGTCACCAGGAGGGAATCGGGCCGAAGGAACACGTGCCCCACGTGCAGGATGATCACCACGCCCAGCGCCACCTGAGAGGGGAGCACGGCGAGAGCGATTATCGAGAGGATGAGGACGAAGAACAGTCCGAGGGGTGTCCTGCCGGGACGCGCTGCGGACGGGCGGGTCGACGGCACGTGGCCTTTCCCCTCATGTTCACGGTCAACAGACAAAGCACCGAGACCCTCGAGCGCAACGTTGACCTGCCGCCGAGGACTCCGAGAGGATACCTGAACTCCCGCGGCGAGCGACGAAAACCCTCGGGCGACACAGCATCCCGAACTAGACGCGGACGTCGAAAAGCAACTGCGCCCAGTCTCATACCCTAGAATTCCGTGCTGTTGTCCAAGCGGTGGCAGGAGTTTCGTTTTCCTAGCGGAATCCGCCGCCACTCAGGCCTCTTCACACTTGGCGAGCACTGATCGTCCATGCGTCTAGCGCGCGTACTGAAGATTGATTGGAGACATCCGTGGACGTGCGGGACTACGCACGCATCATCGGGCGGCGTTGGGCGCTGATCCTCGTTTTCGTACTCGTGGCCGTCGGGCTCTCGGCTGCGTACTCGGTCACCGCGACACCCCAGTACGAATCCGTGGCCCGACTGTTCGTGTCGACATCACAAGCCAACACCGCCGAAGCCTACGAAGGCAGCCTGCTCTCGGATCAGCGGGCCCTTTCGTATGCCGAGCTCACCAAGAGCCGCGACCTGGCCCAGACGGTCATCACCGACCTCGATCTCGCACTGTCGCCTGAAGAGCTTGTCGGACGCGTTCAGGCTGAAGTCTTGCCCGAGACGGTCAACATGGTCATCAGCATCACGGACCCGGATCCCGACCAGGCCCGCGCACTCACGCAGGCGTATGCGGACGGGCTGACGGACCTGGTCGCCAACCTTGAGACGCCCCCGGGCGAGAAGGTTCCGCCGATCAAGCTGACAGTCATCGACAATGCCTCAGAACCCGCCGGACCGGTCTCGCCTGACCCGGTGCGCAACGCTCTCTTTGCGGCCTTCATCGGGCTGATCCTCGGCATCGCCGCCGCCATCATCCGCGAGCTGAGCGACACGACCGTGAAGACACTGGAGGACCTCAGCGTCGTCGGGGCCCCGTTGCTGGCCAGCATCGCCTTCGACAGTTCCACGAAGAAGATTCCACTGATCACCGAGCTGGGGTCTCACACGCCGCGAGTCGAAGCCTTCCGGGTCCTGCGCACCAACTTGCAGTTCGTCGACGTGGACCGGGAGGACAAGGTCTTCGTTGTCTCCTCCGCTGTCCCCAGCGAGGGCAAGACCTCCACCTCGATCAACCTCGCACTGGCCATCGCTCAAGCCGGTCAGCGCACCCTCCTCATTGAGGGGGATCTGCGTCGCCCCCGCGCCAGCCGGCAGTTCAACCTGGACAACGCGATCGGGGTGACCACTGTCCTCCTCGGCCAGGTGACTCTTGACGACGCCACCCAGACAGTCCAAGGAAGCGAGCTCCGCGTGCTTGCCAGCGGCTCGATCCCGCCTAATCCCGCAGAGCTGATCCAGTCGAACGCCATGACAGAACTTCTGAACGAGGCACGTCGGAAGTACGACGTCGTGATCATCGACGCCCCGCCGCTGCTCCCGGTGACGGATGCAGCCCTTTTCGCTGCGCAGTCCGACGGCGCACTAGTCGTGGTTCGCTACGGAAAGACGACCAAGGAGCAGCTCTCCCAGTTGGTCGATCGCCTGAAGCAGGTCGACGCGGCGCCGGTCGGAGTGGTGATGAACATGGTCCCACCGCGAAGCGACCGCGCAGGCTACGGCTACGGCTACGGCTACGCGCCCGACTCGGCGACGGTCACTGCCGAAGCGGCGGAGCCAGAGAAGGTACTCGGCGCTCGACGCCGCTGATCACCTACTGCACGCGGGCCGGCCCACCAGTCAGGGGCTGGGATCGCGTCCACCTGCGTAATGCCGGACTGCGACGGTCCGCCGCGTGGGCGCCCCTTGCCGGAGCAAGGGGCGCCCACCTTTCCGGGAACTCGTGCACTCCGCAGATGCGTCCTGACCTACTCGTCGTCTGACAACGCGTCAGGAGCACGCGGATTCCGTAGTCGACGAACGCGTGCCTTCGCTGACGCTAGGCGTTACCCGTACGGACGTGTCGCCGGTCTGGCCAGGACCTGAAGTCATTCGCCAGTCGAGGTTCAGCGCCTGGCCAGGTCCGAGCTGGAGGAATACCTGTTCCACCAGGCGTCCTTCCTGGTCAACAACGTCCGGATCCAGCCTCTTGGCGTTCAGCCTGAAGTCCGAGAGTGAGCCCCCCGCCGGGGAGTAGATACGGACGGTCACGAACTGGGTCCCGGGCTCGGCACCGAACAGCCCTCCCCCCGTCACGTAGTCGGGGAGTGCTGCAGACTCAGGGGGGGCGGTCGATTCCAGACGCACACTGCCGGCGTAGCCCTGCACGTCATCCTTGCAGTAGGTCGGCCGCACCCGGACGTCGTACCGGAGGAAGTACGACATCTTGGCACCAGTTGCGTCGTTCAGGGTGACGTCTACCTGGGGTTGTGTGCTAACCGCCGCGAAGGCCTCCCCGGCGAGCTGCGTGCCTGCGATCTCCTGCTGCTCCGTCGGGTCAAAAGAGTGCACCAGCACTCGACCCTCTTCGGCACCCCGCGCCAGCTCCTGCAGTAGCGCCTGCGGATCCGGGATCCCGGTGGACACCTGGTCGAAGGTCCGCCGGGCCACCCGACGGAAGAACACGTCCTGGTCGGCCGGGTCCTCGTAGCGCAGGTACACCTCGTGAAGCAGCTCCCGGACAGCGTTGTCCGAGGTGATGGCGGTGTCTCCCACCTGGACCGGACCAGTCGCGGCCAAGATGTAGGAGAGGGCGACCGTGTCGAGGGTCAGGACACCGTCGATGTCCTCGGGGTAGACCTGCTCCCAGCGCGTCGCCATCAAGGCCGCCACGCGCGGGAAGTCGGGGGTCAGGTTGGCGTTGAGGAAGAAGGTGCCGACCAGGTCCTGGTAGAGGGTTCGCTCTGCGTCCGAGAGCGGCAGGACCGGCCGCGGAGCGTTGGCAAACGAGTTCGCCGCGACCTGTCGCGTCAGTTCGATCTTGCCGTCCTCAGTACGGAGGAGCGCTACTGCGCCGGGCAGGCCGCCGGTCGCCCGGATTTCCGCATTGTTCTGGAAGACCAGCAGGTAGTTGCGCTCCTCGTCGTCCCCCAGCATCGACGGGAGCACCTCGAGGGCGGTGGATGCGGACGACAGCGTGCTCCGTGCATCGCGAAGCGTGGTGGCCAGTTCGCGGTACTTGGTGCGCAACCGCATCACGAAGTCGACAGGGTCCTCGCTGTTGAGGCCGGCGACCGCCGCGTCCAGTGCGGTGGCTGCCTGCTCGACCGGCGTCTGCAGGTCACGGATGGCCTCGATCGAGACCGCCCCATCCTGGGGGGTGATCCGGTCCAGGTCCGCCGACACCGTCACCAGCGGCTGCGCTCCATCGATCGCCAGGTCGTGAACGACCTCGCTGACGACACGGACACCACGAGCGTCGTCGCCGACCCACGGCAACTTCGTCAACACTGACCAGGTCAGCCCGGAGGTGCGCTCGTCGGCCGAGCCGCTGTGCTCCTCGAGCTCCTCGAGCGACGCATTCATCGCGTCGACATCGCTGGCCTCTGCAGCCGAGCGCAGCTGCTCGACGTCGTCAACCGAACTGGTCAGGTCCTCGTTGACGTGCCACACCACCCAAGCGACCCAGGCTCCTAGGACGAGCAGCAGCACAAGAAGAAGGAAAGGAATGAGCCGCCGGAGCCGCCAGGAAGTCATGCCTCGACCCTATCGAGCAATCGCGGCGCCCGGCCGCGGAGACAGGCAAGTCCTACGTCACTAAATGCCGCGAGGGCCCTGCAGCAGCGCTGCAGGGCCCTCGTGGTTAACGTTGTGAACGCGGTCAGCGCTTCTTCTTGACCGCGATCTTGGACTTCGCCACCGAGTTCTCGAAACCCTTGGCACCCTTGAACGTCACGGTCACCTTGTAGATGCCGGCCTTCTTGAGCTTGCCGAGCTTGAACGTGATGGTCTTGCCGTCGAAGGACGCCTTGATGGTGCGCGTGAAACCGCCCGGGCCCTTGATCGTGATCGTGACCTTGCCGCGCACCTTGATGTTGCCCGCGCCCTTGGCCTTGACGTTGACCTTGAACTTGGCGGGCTTGCCCTGCTTGACGACCTTGTCGCCGGTAACGGGCTTGGTCGGGATGCAGTTGTAGTCGGACTTGCTGCAGCCAGCAGCGGCCGGAGCGGAGGAGACGGCGACAAGGCCGGCCGTGGTCAGGATGGCCGCGAACAGCGCGACGATAAGCTTCTTCATGGTGTCAGACTCCCGTGCGGGCACTGGAGTGTGTGCCCATAGTTGTGGCGTGTATGGAGAAGCAAAGCACACGCTTGGCTGATATGCACATCGAATCCGCCATTCGGATGTGCGACGAGCGCAATTCACCTAATTAGGCGCCTCAGGAAACCCTGCTGTTACGTGATCCTTCGTCCCTCTGCAAGCAAACTACAAATCGCATCGCGGAGGGTGTTGTCTATGCGTGCGATTGTTCAGCGGGTTCTGGAGGCGTCGGTAAACGTCATGGGGGAAGTGGTGGGGTCCGTCGATGACCCCGGACTCCTGGTCCTTCTCGGGGTGGCCCACGACGACGGACCCGGGGACGTCGCCTGGATGGCGCGGAAGATCTGGCAGTTGCGGATCCTCCGGGACGAGCACTCGGCGTCGGACGTCGGCGCTCCCATCCTGGTCGTCAGCCAGTTCACGCTGTACGGCGACACCCGCAAGGGCCGGCGCCCGACGTGGCAGGCGGCGGCTCCGGGCGAGGTGAGCGAGCCCCTGTACGACGCGTTCTGTGCGGAGCTCGAACGGCTCGGCGCACACGTCGAGCGTGGGCGCTTCGGCGCGGACATGCAGGTGCTGTCCGTCAACGACGGGCCGGTCACCCTGTTGCTCGAGAGCCCGCGCTGAGGACTAGTACATGACCAGCGCTCTCACGACCAGCACGGCAGTGAACAGTGCCAGTGCCGACAGACCGATCCATTGGATCGCCCGCTTCCGCCGCTGGTCGACCACCGGACTCGAAGAACGGCTTCGCTTGCGCCTGGAAATCATGGGCCCCTCCCCTTGACGTTCAAATCGTCGCAGAGACAGGTTTCCAGGAAGGACTTCCGACGGGTGGTCTAGGGAACTTTCTTCGTCACGCTCTGCTCGACGAACGCCGCCCGGAAGCCGGACGGCGTTCGTCGTCTACTGCTGTCTCGTTGTCTGCCGCCACGTCGAGGACCGTGCCTCCGAACGAGGCCGACGGTTGAGGCACCGGGTTTCGACACGTTCAGGCGCTGCGCGCGCCTTCACCGCTCGACCACCGGCGGCGGTCAGAGGGCGATGCTGACCTCGGCGACGGAGCCGATGGCGGCGTTCACCTTGCGGTCGACCGGGTCCGCCTTCGGGGCGAGGGTGCGAAGCGTCCACTCCCCCTCGCCGGCGAAAAAGCGGAAGTGACCGGTCGCCGAGGTCGGGACCTCGGCGGTGAACTCACCGGTGCGGTCGAGCAGGCGCACGTAGGCGTTGCCGACCGGCTCCTCGCCGCGCAGGACCTGCCCCTGGATAACGGCCTCCTTCGCGACGTTCACGCCGTCGAGGGAGAGGCCGCCCTCCTTCGCCCCGCACATCAGGCGGTCCCGGGCTCGTCGCCGACGGCGACCGGCACGCCCACGAGGGAGCCGTACTCGGTCCAGGAGCCGTCGTAGTTCTTCACGTTCTCGTGGCCGAGGAGCTCCTTGAGCACGAACCAGGTGTGCGAGGAGCGCTCGCCGATCCGGCACAGCGCGATGGTCTCCTTGGAGTCGTCCAGGCCGGCGTCGGCGTACAGCTTGCGCAGCTCGTCGTCGGACTTGAAGGTGCCGTCGTCGTTGGCCGCCTTGCTCCACGGCACGTTGATCGAGGTCGGCACGTGGCCGGCGCGCTGGGCCTGCTCCTGCGGGAGGTGGGCCGGGGCCATCAGGCGGCCGGCGTACTCGTCGGGGCTGCGCACGTCGACGAGGTTCTTCACCCCGATCGCGGCGACCGTGTCGTCGCGGAAGGCGCGGATCGACAGGTCGGGCTCCTGGGCCGTGTACGACGCGGCCGGGCGCTCGGTGGCGTCGGCGGTGAGCTCGCGGGAGTCGAGCTCCCACTTCTTGCGGCCGCCGTCCATGAGCTTGACGTCCTGGTGGCCGTAGAGCTTGAAGTACCAGAAGGCGTAGGCGGCGAACCAGTTGTTGTTGCCGCCGTAGAGCACCACGGTGTTGTCGTTGGAGACGCCGCGCTCGGAGAGGAGCGCCGAGAACTGGTCCTTGCTGACGAAGTCACGGCGGACCTGGTCCTGGAGGTCGGTCGTCCAGTCCAGCTTGATGGCGCCACGGATGTGGCCCTTGTCGTACGCCGTGGTGTCCTCGTCGACCTCGATCAGGACGATGTTGTCGTCGCCGAGGTGGTCCTCCACCCACTGGGTGGAGACGAGGGAGTTCTCGCGGGTCATGTTTCTACCTTTCTGTTGCGTCGTGGGACGCGGGGATCGTGGTGGGGTCAGGCAGTTCGGTGGGTGGCGCGCTGGAGCAGCAGGTAGAGCTCGCAGCCGAGGCAGAAGCGGAACAGCGCGTTGAGCAGCGCCGCGACCAGGGCGAAGCCGGTGGCGACCAGCCCGACGACGGGGGTGCCGGCGAGGAACCCGACCAGGGCGGTCAGCGCGAACGCCAGCCCGACGGCCTGCGCGAACCGCGGCGGGCGCGGGTCCTCCAGCTCGTCCGACGCCGAGAGGCGCGGGCGGACGAGCCGGCGGAAGACGTACGCCGTCGGGGTGTGCTGGACGCCGCGGGCCGCGCCCAGGGCGAACAGGGCGGCCTGGACCGCGACCAGGACCGTGGCGGCGGTCGTCGGGAGCACCAGCACGGCGAGCAGCACGACCGCGGTGACCGCGGCGGTGAACTGCGGACCGCGCGGGTCGAGCCCGGCCTGGGCGGTCGGGGCGGCCGGCGCGTGATGCGCGGGCGTGGTGGTGGACATGCGGGCTCCTGCTGGCTGGCTCCGGGCGGACGGCGCACGGGACAGATCAGCAAAAGAGGCGCGATCGTCCCGTCAGGACGTCCGACACAGGGACGAGCGCGTACGGCAGTGGTCCACCGCGCGTCGCTTCGTCAACCAGGTCGAGAACATGTCGACCAGAGTAGGTACCGAGCGTCCCGTCTCCCATTCGAGATCTCGCATGGTGGTACTGCTGTCCGTCATGTGGGATCGCCCGCTGGGAGTGCGGCGAGAACCTGCTCCGTGCGGGGCGCGCCAGCAGCCCGGGCGACCTCGTTGCCGGACGCATCGAGGACCAGCGTGGTCGGCGTGCGGAGGACGCCGACGCGGCGTACCAGCTCGAGGTGGAGCTCGGCGTCGACCTCGAGGTGCTCGACGCCGGGAACCGTCGTGGACACGTCGGTGAGGACTCGGCGGGTCGCCCGGCACGGGGCACAGAAGGCGCTGGAGAACTGGAGCAGGGTTGCGCGCTCGCCGAGGGTGGCGGCGGGGATCGCGGACTGGACGGCGGTCCAGAGGTCGGCCACCGGCGGTCGAGCAGGGGCGGAGTCCCGGTGTCGAGACCCGGCGAGGTCCTCTTGGGGCTGCTTCTCGGCGTGCGGGGTCTCGCCAACGGTCGGCGCTGGCGCGCCTCCCTGCTCGACCACCGGCTTGGCGCGGAAGCGGCCGTCGGTGCGGAGCCGGTAGGTCCCGAAGGCCACCGCGATCACGACGGCGGCGAGCGCCACCCAGGGTCCGAGGGTCACGCGGTCGTAACGCGGTGATGCGTCACCGTGTTCCGTGATCCCTACGATGAGTCGATGCGGTCGTTGCTGGTGCTCGGGGTGATGACCGCCCTCACCTCGCTGATGCTGCTGCTCATCGCCGGCCACGGGCCCTGGGCCGGCGAGCCGCTCTGGCAGGTCTCCGACAGTCACGGGATCAACACCGGTGACATCCCGGTGCTGGTCATCTGGGCGGCCGGAATGCTCGCCGCGGGGCTGCTGCTGCGGCGCGACGACCGCTGAGCGCGGTCCAGACCGGGGCGTACCCGGACTCAGGTCCACCCGGGGTACGCCGATCCCGCTCGCATGGTGCTAATGATCGTGCTTGCCGTCCTGGCGTGGCTGCTGCTCGTGCTGCCGCTCGCCGTCGCGACCGGACGCGCCTTCGCGGCCGGCCACGGTCCAGAACAGCGGTGGATGAGGTAGCTCACCAGGACGACCCACCCGACGCCCCGGGTCCCTCACCCGGTCTCGACACCGGGACTTCGTCCCTGCTCGACCACCGGTGGTTCGAGCGACGTCGAGGCCCCCCGAGATCGGGTTCAGTCCTGCTCGCGAGCGAGCGCACGCGCGGCTCGTTCAGCCGTCAGCTCGTTCTGGGCGACAACCTCGACCTCGACCACATCGACGCGACGTACGAGGGCGGCGTGCTCCGGCTGGTCGTCCCGGTCGCCGAGCGGGCCAAAGCCCCGCAAGATCCAGATCGGCACCGGCGAGCGCGACCACGCCTCGATCGAGGGCTGACAGCGGAATTTCGCCCCACCGGTCACACCCGTCTCACGAGGGTCCTCCCCCACCCCGGGAGGGCCCTCGTGGCGTGTCCGGACGCCCCCGGATTCCGACCCCGGAGCGGCATCGATCCGTCTACCCTCTCCCCGGGCGAGAGCCCACGGAACGGCCGCGAGGAGGACGCGCGTGACCCGTCTTCTCGATCCGGGCCCCACCGGTCGCGCCCCCTGGTTCGTGCTGTGGCAGCTGCCCGTCGTCGCCCTCACGCTGCTGCTGGCGCTGGCCCTGGCCCTGGCGGAGCCGGCGATGCTCGGCACGCCGAGCATGCTGCTCGGCCTGGCGCTGATCGCCCTGGCGTCCGTCGTCGCCTTCCAGGCCCCGGCGCGCGGGCTGATCGCCGTCCCGCTCGCCGACATCCTGGCGATCGGCCTGATCCGGTCGGAGACCTACACCGAGCTCCCGGCGGTCAGCGCGATCGCGATGGTGCCGATCCTCTGCCTGGGCTCGAACTTCGGCGGCGCGGGCATCCTCAGCGCCGTCGTCGGAGCCGTGTTCGTCAACGGCTACTCCTACTTCCGGCACACCGACCTGCCCGACGACGGGATCGCCTGGATCGGCGCCGCCAGCCTCCCCGTGGCCGCGGTCGCGGTCGCGCTCATCGCGTACGCCGGGGCGCGCGCGCTGCGGGCCCAGCAGGGCGAGATCGTCTCCAAGTCCGCGGAGCTCGGCGCCTCCCTGCTCGAGGCGGAGTTCCGCCGCGACATGACCCGCACCATCCTCGAGAGCCTCGACGTCGCGGTCGCGTTCTTCAGCACCGAGGGCCGCCTGGTGGCCGCCAACCACCGGGCGATCGACCTCGCCACCAAGGGCGGCGTCGACGTGCGCGGCGCCGTCCACGCGGCCACCCTGTTCTGGCGCGCGGACCGGATCGCCACCGTGCCGGTGGCCCAGCAGCCGCTCCCCGCCGCCCTCGGCGGGGTCGACCTCGCCCCCGAGCTCTTCTGGATCGGCGAGCCCGGCGACCAGGTCGCCGCGATGATGTCGGCCCGCCAGGTGTACGGCGCGGACGGCGACCGGATCGGCGTCGTGGTGGTCGCCGACGACGTGACCGAGCTGGTCGAGTCGGTGCTGGTCCGCGACCAGTTCCTCGCCACGCTCTCCCACGAGCTGCGCAACCCGCTGGTCTCCGTCGTGGGCTACCTCGACGTGCTGACCCAGGAGATCCCCGGCCGGGTCTCGGACTCCGAGGACGAGATGGTCGCCATGCTCCGGACCGCGCGGACCAGCGCCCGGACCCTCACCGAGCGCATCGACCACCTGCTGGTGGCCAGCGCCCAGGACCGGCTCACGCTCGACCTGGACCGGATCGACCTCACCGCCCTGGTGGCGTCGGTCGCCGACCGCTACACCTCCCTGGCGGGGGCCCGCGGCGTCACGCTGGTCCGTGAGCTGGAGCAGGTCAGCACCACCGCGGACGCGCACAAGATCGGGCTGCTCGTCGACAACCTGATCTCGAACGCCGTCAAGCACACCGCCGCCGGCGGCGAGGTGACGCTGCGGCTCGGCGTCCGCTCGCTGATCGAGCTGGTCGTCGCCGACACCGGCACCGGGCTGGAGCGGCACGAGCGCCAGCGCGCCTTCGACCGCTTCTACCGCACCGAGGCGGCCCGCCGGGACGTCGTGCAGGGGCTCGGGCTGGGCCTGAGCATCTGCAAGGCGGTGGTCGAGGCGCACGGTGGCGAGATCAGCCTGAAGAGCTCCCCGAGCCGCGGCACCACCGTCACCGTGCTGCTGCCGCGCCGGGCCGGCTGAGCTCGCGCGACTCAGTCAGCCGCCGGCGAACGGCGGCAGCAGCTCGACCGACGAGCCCGGCTCGACGCTCACCGTCGCCGGGTCGGCGGTGCCGACCGGTCGGTCGTCGACCAGCACCGAGCACACCGACACGACCTCGGCGAGCCGGGTGCCCGGGTGGCGGGCGACCACCCGGCGTACCACCTCGGCGAGCGGGACCGGCCCGGTCACGGGGAGGTCGTCGTGCGTGATCCCGGCCGCGGCCCGGGCCGCGGCCCAGTAGCGGACGCGGATGTGCTCCGTCTCACGGTCGTCGGCACTCGACGATGTGTCGGCCATATTTCAGTATTCTTCCCTACAGCTTCACCAGGCCGGAGCCCAGCGTCGCGTTTCGGTCCCCGCCCCGATGCCGGGAGGAGACCCCCTGTGAGCACCCTGCTGTTGTTGACCAACACCCTCCAGCCGTCCGCCGAGGTGCTGCCGGGGCTCGCGCTCCTGGGGCACCAGGTGCGGATCATGCCGTCGGAGGGCAGCGCGCTCCTGGAGGCCCCCGACTCCGACCTGCTCCTCGTCGACGGCCGCCAGGACCTCGCCCACGCCCGCGACCTGTGCCGGCTGATCCGCACGACCGGCACCGAGGTGCCGGTGCTGCTGGTGGTCACCGAGGGCGGGCTCTCGGTCGTCGCCCACGACTGGGGCATGGACGACGTCGTGCTGCACACCTGCGGCCCCGCCGAGCTCGAGGCGCGGATCAAGCTGGCGATCGGCCGCCTGCAGGCCCACCGCGACGCGGCCGACCCCGACGCGCACGTGATCCGCTCCGGCGAGGTCGTCGTCGACGACGCGACGTACACCGCCAAGGTCAGCGGCCGGCACCTCGACCTCACGTTCAAGGAGTTCGAGCTGCTCAAGTACCTCGCCCAGCACCCGGGCCGGGTCTTCAGCCGCCAGCAGCTGCTCCAGGAGGTCTGGGGCTACGACTACTTCGGCGGCACCCGCACCGTCGACGTGCACGTACGCCGGCTGCGCGCCAAGCTCGGGGTGGAGAACGAGACCCTGATCGGCACCGTCCGCAACGTCGGCTACCGGTTCGTGGTGCCGTCCAAGGAGGCGGCGGCCGAGGCGGACGCCCGGGCCAGCGAGAGCGCGGAGTCCGCGGTCGACGCCTGATCGTGGAGTCCCGCACGTACGTCGTGCGTGCCGCAGTCCACGATCACCTCGCTCCGACCTGACAGCCCGGGCCGCAGCGCGTCGGGCTGCCCGCCCAGCCGAGCCGCTGGAGGATCCGCGCCAGGCGGTCCGCCGTACGGCACGGCCGGTCGAACACCTGCGCCCAGCGCAGCCGGACCGTCTCCCGCCCCGCTACCCGGTCGTCCAGATCGCGATCGGCGTCGCGTCCGGCGGCCGTCCACCCCTCGTGCCCGAGCCGGCCCTCGAGCTCGACGACCAGGCCGAGGCGCTCGTACTCGGCGTCGCGGTACTCGACCCCCTCGGCGGTACGCCGCGGCGCCTGCCGCCGCGGGCGCGGCAGCCCGTGCGGCCTCTCGACCCGCGCGACGTACCCCTGCTCCAGCACCGAGCACGCGCACGACTCGACGTCGTCCAGCAGCCGCTCCACCCAGCGTCGGCGCCGTAGTCGCGGACGGGCCGCAGCCGCGGCCCGCAGCCGCGGGACCGTCGTCCGGCGCGACCCCACGGCGTCGGTCACGAGCCGGACCACGTCGCTCTCGGCGCGGGCGCGGTCGATGCCCTCCAGCACATTCTCCTCGACCAGCAGCCGGGGCGGCGAGGCCGCCCAGCGGACCCGCGGCCCGAGGCCCCGCATGCGGTGCACCCGGACACCCTTGGGCGCGACGACTCGTCGGCCCGCCTCGACCGCCACGTGGATCGAGCCGGCCGGGTCGGGGGACGGCTCCGCCGAGGCCAGGCAGAGCGCCGCGGGCTCCGCGTGCAGCACCGCGGCCCACGCCCGCTGCCGCCAGGAGAGCGGCCCGGTGTGGTCGACGTACACCCGGGGGTGGACCCGCCGCAGCTCACGCCGGCGGAGCATCCGATCGAGGTCGTGCCGCCGCACCCCGGCCGCGCGCAGCTGGCGCCAGGAGGCCACCCCGTCCTGGCGCCGGAGCAGGTCACTCACGTCGGCATCGGTCATCCCCGCACCCTCGCGACCTCCGCGGACCCGAGCAACGGGCGCCGCCGTGCCTGTGGATGACGGGGTGCCGACCTAGGCTGCGCCCATGACCGGCATCGAGGAGATCGCGACCGAGGCGGAGGCGGCCGACGGGGCGGCGCCGCTGGACGAGGCGACCCTGCGGACGCTGCGCCACCACCCCGACCGAGTGCGCACCTGGACCGAGGACGACGGGTTCGCGCTGCTGGTCGGCAGCGAGCTCACCCTGGTGGTCCGCCCCGACGCGCGCCGTCGCGGCGTCGGCCGGCGGCTGCTCGAGCAGTCACTCTCCGAGTCCGGCTCGGGCGAGCTGCTCGCCTGGTCGCACGGCAACCACCCCGCGGCCGCCGCCCTCGCCGCGGCGTACGGCTTCGAGCGGGTCCGCGACCTGTGGGTGATGCGGCGGCCGCTGACCGACCTGCCGCCGCTGCCGGACACCGACGTCGATGTGCGGGCCTACCGCCCCGAGGACGCCGGGGACATCGTCCGGGTCAACGCGGCGGCGTTCGCCGCCCACCCCGAGCAGGGCGCGATGGACGAGGCCGAGCTGGCGGAGCGGATGGCGGAGGACTGGTTCGACCCCGCCGGGCTGCTCGTGGCCACGCGGGAGGGCCGGGTCGTCGGCTTCCACTGGACCAAGCACCACGACGCCCGCCTCGGCGAGGTGTACGTCGTCGGCGTGGACCCCGCGGCGCAGGGCGGCGGGCTCGGCAAGATGCTCACCCTCGCCGGCCTGCACCACCTCGCCCGCACCGGCCACACCGAGGTGCTGCTGTACGTCGAGTCCGACAACACCCGCGCGGTCCGGGTGTACGCCGGCCTGGGGTTCACCCACGCCCCGGAGGACACCCACGTGCAGTACCGGCGCGCCCCTCGCTGAGCGGTCGGCTCAGCGCAGCGGGCGGACGTGCAGCCCGACCTCGGGGTCGACGACGACCTCCTGGGCGGCGACCAGCCCGTCGACGGTGAGGGTCGCGTCGACCGGGACGTTGCGCTTGAGCAGCGCCAGCGCGATCGGGCCGAGCTCGTGGTGGCGCGCGGACGAGCCCACCCGGCCGATCACCTTGCCGGGGCCGTCGGAGCCGTCGGGCCCGGCGACCGTGATGTCGGCGCCCACGGCGGGCAGCCGGTTCTCGGAGCCGTCGAGGTGCAGCAGGGTCAGCCGCCGCGGCGGCCGGCCGAGGGTGTGCACCCGGGCGACGGTCTCCTGGCCGCGGTAGCAGCCCTTCTCGAGGTGGACCGACGGGCCGATCCAGCCGACCTCGTTGGGGATCGTGCGGTCGTCGGTGTCGATGCCGAAGCGCGGCTCGCCGCGGGCGATCCGGAGCGCCTCGAAGGCCCAGGTGCCGGCCGCGGGCGCCGCCGCCGCGGCGTACGCCGTCAGCTGGTCGCGCGGGACCAGCTCGTAGGCGTCGTACCAGCCGGTGCCGCCGCCGGCGGCCGCCGGTCGCCAGGTCACCGCGAGCTCGGCGGTCACGTCGGTGACCTCGACGCGCATCATGAACCGCATCCGGTCCAGGAACGCGACCAGCGCCGCGGCCGCGCCGGGCTCGGTGTGCGCGGTGAACGCCTCGCCGTCGTCGCGGCCGACGAAGGCGTGCTCGACGTGGCCCTGCGGGCTGAGCACCAGCGCGCCGGTCCACTGCCCCGGAGGCAGCGACTCGAGGTGCTGGGTGGTCAGCGAGTGCAGCCAGGTGAGCCGGTCCGGCCCGGCGATGCGGACGACCTCGCGGTGGGAGAGGTCGACGAACCCCTCGCCCTCGGCGAGCAGCCGCTGCTCGCCGTACAGCGAGCCGTAGTGGGCCGCCACCGGGGCGTCGATCCCGTCGCCGGACACCGCTCCGGGGAGGTCGAGCAGGGGGCTGGTCATGTGGGGCACTCCTCGCACTCGCCGAACACGGTCAGGTGGCCCACGTCAGCGACGAACCCGCGCTCCGCGCGCAGGGTCTCGACGAACGGCCGCACCATCTCCGGGTCAACCGAGTCGACCCGTCCACAATTCCGGCACTTGAGGTGGAAGTGGGTGTGCCCGGTCACCGCGTGGTACGTCGGGGCGCGGTCCGAGAGGTGCGTGTGCCGCACCAGTCCGAGCTCCTCGAGCACCTCCAGGGTGCGGTACACCGTGGAGATGTTCACCGCGCTCTGGTGGCTGCAGACCTCGGCGTACACCTCGTCGGGCGTGGCGTGCCGCAGCCTCTCGACGGCGCCGAGGATCAGCTCGCGCTGGGCGGTGAGCCGGTAGCCGCTGCCGCGCAGCCGGGCGCGCAGGTCCTCGCTCAGGTCCTCGGGCATCGGGGCGCCTCAGACCCGCTTCAGGCGGGCCCAGGTGTGCGGCTGGAGCTCCTGGCCGACCGCGGCCATGTCCTGGGCGTAGAGCAGGTCGCCCTCGACGTTGCCGTACATCCGGTGGCCGGCGGTGACCTCCTTGGCGGACTCGGTGAAGCTCACGCCGGCGGTGCGCAGCTCGACCTTGCCGCCCTCGGCCTGGCCGTACCAGATCTCGCTGATGCCGCTCATGTGGCTGAGCAGCACCTCGAGGTGGCCCTCGGGGCGGGCGCGCCAGAAGCCGGTCTCGATGGCGCCCTCGCGGACCTTCTCGCCCTGCTCGTCGATGATCCAGGCGCGCGCCATGTAGTGGAAGAACGGCCGGCCGTCGTGGGTGAAGATCAGTTCCTGGCCGAACTGGAAGGGCTCGATCGTCGGGTAGTCACCGTGGCCGTTGCCGCGCCAGGTGCCCAGGAGCCACGCGATCGGCCCGCAGTCGGGGTGGAGGTTCTGGGGGATCTCGAACGGCATGGCGCCAGTCTATGTTTGTCGGGTGGTCCGCCCTCTCCTCGTCAAGGTCACCTGCGGCGCCGACGACGCCGAACGCGCCAACCAGGGGCTCACGGTCGCGGCGACCGCGCTCGCCGCCGGCGCCGAGGTCGACCTCTGGCTCGCCGGCGACGCGGTGTGGACGGCGGTCGCCGGCCGCCCCGACCCGTTCCTCCTCGAGCACGCCGCCGCGCCGCGCGACCTGGTCGCGGCGGTCCGCGCCGGCGGCACCGTGACGGTGTGCAGCCAGTGCGCCGCGCGCCGTGGCATCGGCGAGGCCGACCTCGACCCGGGGGTGCGGATCGCCGGCGCCGCCGTGTTCGTCGAGACGGCGCTGCGCGACGGCGTACAGGCGCTGGTCTACTGACCCGGACCGACGGGCCCGCGCCGGCCCGGCACTACCCTCGGGCCCCATGAACGCCGTACCGAGCCCCGAGGAGCCCGGCGACGGCGCAGGCCGGCGGTGGCGACGTCGTACGCCGTCCGCGGGGGCGCCGGTGCCGCCCACGCCGCCCACGCCCGAGGAGTTCGCCGGCCTGATGGCCGAGGCGGCCGCGGCCGCCGAGCACGCGGTCACGCTGCGCCGCTCCGCCGAGCTCGCGGCCGCCGAGGCGCACGCCGAGCGGCTGGTCGCCGAGGAGGGCGCCCGCGACGCGATCGTGGCCCGCGAGGCCGCCGAGCGCGCGCTCGTGGCACAGCGCAGCGCCGTCGAGGAGGCGTACGCCGCGCGGCTCGCCGCCGAGGAGGCCGCGGCCCGGGCGGGCGAGGAGCTGACCGCGACCGGGCACGCCGCGACGGAGGCCGCGCGGCTGCGCGAGGCCGCCGAGCAGGCCGCCGCGGCGCAGGCCGAGGCCGCCGCCGAGAGCGCCCGGCTGCGCGATCAGGCCGAGCAGGTCGCCCGCGAGGCCGCCGAGGCGCGCGCCGCCGCCGAGACCACAGCGCGCGAGCAGGCGGAGGTGGCTGCTGCCGCGAGCGAGGCGCAGTCGGTCGCCGCTGCTGCCGCGCGGGTGGCGGAGGAGGCGGCGGCTGCCGCGCACGATCACCGGCTGGCCGGTGAAGAGTCCGCTCTCGCCCAGGCGGAGGCCGCCGAGACCGCGCACCGCGACCGGGCCGCCGCCGAGGAGGCGCTGCGCGTGGCCGCGGACGCCGCCCGGTCCGCCGCGGAGCAGCACGCCGAGCTGACCCGGGTCGCCACCGAGCAGCGCGAGGCCGCCGAGGCCGCGGCTGCCGAGCAGGCCCGCGCCCGGGAGGCGGCGGACGCCGCCGCGGCCGGGCAGGCCGACGCGGCCCGGACCGCCCACGAGGACCGGACCGCCGCGGAGAAGGCGGCCCACGCCGCGCACGAGGCACGCACCCTCGCGGAGGAGGCCGCCCGCGCCGCCGCTGCGGAGGCGGACGCCGCCCACCGGGCCCGCCGCGAGGCCGAGGAGACCGCCCGCGAGCAGGCAGCCCTGGCCGCCGCAGCCGCGAGCGCCGAGCAGGCCGCGCACGCCCTGGCGACCGAGCAGTCCGAGGCCGCCCGCAGCGCGCACGAGGCCCGCGCCGCCGCCGACCGGGTCGCCGCCGAGCACGCCGCGGCCGCCCAGGCGGCGTACGACGCCCGCGCCGCCGCCGAGGCCGCGGCCCAGGAGGCGTTCGCGGCCCGCACCGCCGCCGACGACGCCGCCCGCGACCAGGCGCACTCCGCGGACCAGGCGCACGCCGGCCGCGAGACCGCGGAGCAGGCCGCCACCGAGGCGGCGCGCTCCGCCGAGACCGCCCACCAGGCCCGCACCGCCGCCGAGGACGCCGCCCGCGAGCAGGCAGCCCTGGCCGCCGCAGCCGCGAGCGCCGAGCAGGCCGCGCACGCCCTGGCGACCGAGCAGTCCGAGGCCGCCCGCAGCGCGCACGAGGCCCGCGCCGCCGCCGACCGGGTCGCCGCCGAGCACGCCGCGGCCGCCCAGGCGGCGTACGACGCCCGCGCCGCCGCCGAGGCCACAGCCGAGGAGGCGTACGCCGCCGCGCAGGACCAGGCGCACTCCGCCGACCAGGCGCACGCCGGCCGCGAGACCGCGGAACAGGCCGCCACCGAGGCGGCGCGCACCGCCGAGACCGCCCACCAGGCCCGCACCGCCGCCGAGGACGCCGCCCGCGAGCAGGCGGAGGCGGCCAAGCGCGCTGCCGCCGCCGAGCAGGCCGCGGCCGAGGCCGCGCGCCTCACCCACGAGTCGCGGACCACCGCCGAGGAGGCGGCCGCCGCCGCCGCTGCCCGGGCCGAGCAGGCCCACCAGGAGCGTGCTGACGCCGAGACCGCCACCGCGGCCGCCCTCGCCGCGCGCGCCACGGCCGAGGCGGACGCCCGGGCCCACGCCGAGCTCGCCGCGCAGGCCAGCGCGGCGCTCGCCGACGCCGAGCGCCGCCTCGCCGAGCAGGCCGACGCGCTGACCGCCGCCCTCGCCGCGCGGGAGGCGGCCGAGGCGGACGCCGCCGAGCACGCCCGCCTGCGCGCCGCGGCCGAGGCGGCCGCCGACCAGCGTGCGGTCGACCGGCAGGCCGTCGAGGCGTCCGTGCGGCACCAGGCCGAGCTCGTCGAGGCCGCCCTCGAGGACCGGCTCGCCGCCGAGGAGCGCGCCGCCGACCTCGCCCACCAGCTCGAGGAGGCGCGCGGCCGGCTGCTGGGCGGCGGTGCCGGCGACGGAAACCCCGCCGACGAGAGACGCCGGCGCGGCCTGCACGCCAAGCTACCGGTGACGCCGGTGGCGCTAGTTGCAGGCGACGAGGCGGCCGACGAGGCGCCGATCACCTTCCAGCGCCGCCCCCAGCGCCGGGCGCTGTCCCTGGTGCTGCTCGGGGCCGCCGCCCTGGCCGCGCTCGCCACGGCGTACCTCGCCGTCACCGACGAGCCCCTCGCGCCCGCTGCGATCGCCGGCGCCGTCGTCACGCTCGTGCTGCTGGTCACCGGCCTCGTCGCCCGCTCCTCGAGCGGCTACGTCACGGTCGCCGGGGGCGTGGTCGAGATCGTCGCCGGCGAGCGGCACCACCGCTTCGACCTCACCAGCGACGGCACGGTCCTCGAGGTGCACGGGACGCCGGGACAGCGCGGCTGGCGGGTCGACTTCGTCCGCCGCAGCCTGCCGCCGATCACCGTCGACGCGCGGATGGTCGACCCGGTGGCGTTCACCCAGGTGCTGCGCCGCTGGCGCCCCGACCTGTAGGGACCCCTCAGGGGCGCAGCGCGTCCCGCAGCCGCCGCGCGATCTCCAGGTTGGCCGCCCGCGAGGTGCGGCCGACCCCGACGATGTTGAAGAAGCTGTGGATCTGGTCGGGGAACCGGCGCAGCTCCACCGGCACGCCCGCCTCCTCCAGCGCCCGCGCATAGGCCTCCCCCTCGTCGCGGAGCGGGTCGAAGCCCGCGGTCACGACCAGCGCCGGCGCCAGGCCCGCCGGCAGGTCGGCGCGCAGCGGCGAGACCCGCGGGTCGAGCGGGTCCAGGTCGCCGAGGTAGCTGCTCGTGGCGATCGCCATGAACTCGTCGGTCAGGAAGAACCCCTTCGCGAACAGCTCCGCGCTCCGGGTGTCGCGGACGTTGTCGGTCGCCGGGTAGACCAGCAGCTGGAACGCCAGCGGCAGCCCGGTCCGCGCGGCCTCGATCGCGACGCCCGCGGACAGGTTGCCGCCGGCGGAGTCGCCGCCGACCGCGAGCCGGGCCGGGTCGGCGCCCAGGTCGACGGCGTGGTCGACGACCCAGCGGTACGCCGCCAGCGCGTCGTCGTACGCCGCGGGGAAGGGGTGCTCGGGCGCGAGCCGGTAGTCGACGGCCAGCACCCGGACGCCGGACTGCTCGGCGAGGAACCGGCACGCGGGGTCGTGGGACTCCAGGTCGCCGACGAAGAAGCCGCCGCCGTGGAAGAAGACCAGCAGCGGGCCCGACTCCGGGGCGTCGGTCGGCACGTAGAGCCGGGCGGCCATCCCCGCGACCTGGAGGTCGCGCACCGACCCGACGGGCTGCCGGCCGCCCACGATGCGCGACTGCTCGCCGGTCGCGAGCCGCCCGTCGGGGATCGGCAGCGTCTCGATGCCCGCCTTCCGCGCCATCGTCTGCAGGCGCAGCATCAGCTGCACGTCGGGGGCGAGGGTCTGGCCGTCGAGGACGACCGGCGGGCCCGCGAGCCGGCGTACGACGGGCTCCGGCAGCCCGAGCAGGGCGGCCACCGTGGTGGCCTCGACACGTTCCTGGATTCTGGCCTGGATGCTCGCCTTGATGCTCACGGGGCGCAAAGGTAGCGGGTTCCTCGCGGGCCACCGTCTGTTCACCGTCCGGTGCGACACTGACGGCATGTCCGCCGAGATCATCCCGACCACCCCCGCGGAGGCCTTCCCGGAGGAGCCGTTCGACGTCGAGCCGCCGTACGTGCCCGACCACGAGGCCCTCGCCGCGGTGGAGGAGTACCGCGACCGGTTCCTGGACCGGGAGCTCTCCTGGCTGCACTTCAACCAGCGCGTCCTCGAGCTCGCCGAGGACCGGTCCCTGCCGCTGCTCGAGCGGACCCGGTACCTGGCGATCTTCACCAGCAACCTCGACGAGTTCTTCATGGTCCGCGTCGCCGGCCTCAAGCGGCGGATCGCCGCGGGCCTCGCCGTCCGCGCCGCCTCGGGGCTGATGCCCCGCGCGGTGCTGGAGGCGATCTGGACGACGGCCTCCGAGCTGAGCCGGCGCCAGGCGCTGCTCTTCCGCGACGAGATCGTGCCCGAGCTCGCCGAGCACGGCATCGAGCTGGTGCGCTGGGACGACCTGGACCGCGACGAGCAGAAGGCCTGCAAGCGGCTGTTCAAGGACCGGGTCTTCCCCGTCCTGACGCCGCTCGCCGTCGACCCGGCGCACCCGTTCCCCTACATCTCGGGGCTCTCGCTGAACCTCGCGGTGCTGATCCGCAACCCCAAGACCCTCAAGGAGCACTTCGCGCGGGTCAAGGTGCCGCCGATCTTCGCCCGCTTCGTGCCGCTCGGGAACCAGCGCTTCGTGCCGCTCGAGGACGTCATCGGCGAGCACCTCAAGCGGCTGTTCCCGGGGATGGAGGTGCTCGAGGTGCACTCGTTCCGGGTCACCCGCAACGAGGACCTCGAGGTCGAGGAGGACGACGCCGAGAACCTGCTCGCCGCGCTCGAGAAGGAGCTGCTGCGCCGCCGGTTCGGTCCCCCGGTGCGGCTGGAGGTCGAGGAGACCATCTCGCCGTCGGTGCTCGAGCTGCTCGTCTCCGAGCTCGGCGTCCAGGAGGACGAGGTGTTCCGGCTGCCCGGCCCGCTCGACCTGCGCGGGCTGCACGGCATCGCCGACCTCGGTCGCGAGGACCTGAAGTTCCCCGCGTTCGTGCCGACGACCCACCGCCGGCTGGCGGAGGTCGAGACGGCCGCGCCGGTCGACGTGTTCAAGGCGACCCGGCGCGGCGACGTGCTGCTGCACCACCCGTACGACTCGTTCGCCACCTCCGTGCAGCGCTTCCTCGAGCAGGCCGCGGCCGACCCGCACGTGCTGGCGATCAAGCAGACGCTCTACCGCACCTCCGGCGACAGCCCGATCATCGACGCCCTCATCGACGCCGCCGAGTCCGGCAAGCAGGTGCTGGTGATCGTCGAGATCAAGGCGCGCTTCGACGAGCAGGCCAACATCCGCTGGGCCCGCAAGCTGGAGGAGGCCGGGTGCCACGTCGTCTACGGCCTGGTCGGGCTGAAGACCCACTGCAAGCTCGCGCTGGTGGTCCGTGACGAGGGCGGCGCCGGCATCCGCCGCTACACCCACATCGGCACCGGCAACTACAACCCCAAGACCTCGCGCACCTACGAGGACCTCGGGCTGATCACCACCAACGAGACCATCGGCGAGGACGTCGCCCACCTGTTCAACAACCTCTCCGGCTGGTCGCGGAACGCGTCGTACGACGAGCTGCTGGTGGCGCCGGACTCGGTGCGCACCGGGCTGGTCGACCAGATCCACCGCGAGATCGCCCACCACGCCGCGGGCCGGTCGGCGCGGATCCGGCTCAAGGCCAACTCGGTCGTCGACGAGGCGATCATCGACGCGCTGTACCTCGCCTCGCAGGCCGGCGTGCCCGTGCAGCTGCTGGTGCGCGGCATCTGCGCGCTGCGCCCCGGCGTACCCGGCCTGTCGGAGACTATCGAGGTGCGCTCGATCCTGGGCCGGTTCCTCGAGCACAGCCGGGTCGCGTGGTTCGAGAACGCCGGCGAGCCGGTCGCGTGGATCGGCTCCGCCGACATGATGCACCGCAACCTGGACCGCCGGGTGGAGGTGCTGGTGCGACTGCCGCACGCCGACTCGATCGCCGCGGTCGGCGACCTGCTCGACCTCGCCTTCGCCCCCGACACCTCCGCGTGGGTGCTCGACAGCGCCGGGGACTGGAAGCGCAACGACGGCGTCGTGGACCTGCAGGAGACGCTGATCGAGCGCCAGCGGCAGCGGCGGCCACTTGTCTGAGATCACGTCCCCTGGGCCCCGGGTCCGCCTCACTTTCGCCGGAGCGCTCGCCACCCCCTAGCATGTGGTCGTTTGCTTCCCGCTCCCCAGGAGTTCCACGTGGCTTCACGTTTCAGACCGGTCGAGAACGCTTTCTACGACCTCTTCACCGAGGCCGCCGGACACCTCGTGACGGGCTCGGCGATCCTCGCCGAGATGCTCGCCGACGGTGCCGACCACCCAGCCGTCGCCCAGCGCATGCGCGACGCCGAGCACGCCGCTGACGAGACGACCCACGCGATCATCCGGAAGGTGAACTCGACGTTCATCACGCCGTTCGACCGCGAGGACATCTACTCGCTCGCCTCCGGCCTCGACGACGTCATGGACATGATGGACGAGGTCGTCGACATGATCCTGCTCTACGAGGTGAAGTTCCTGCCGCCGGAGACGCTCGAGCAGGTCGAGGTGCTGCAGCGCTGTGCCGAGCTCACCGCGGCCGCGATGCCGAACCTGCGCTCGATGCAGTCGCTCGAGGAGTACTGGATCGAGATCAACCGCCTCGAGAACACCGGCGACAAGAACCACCGCCGGATCCTGGCGGGCATCTTCAGCGGCGAGTACAAGACCATCGAGGTGCTCAAGCTGAAGGACATCGTGGAGTCGCTCGAGGACTCGATCGACGCCTTCGAGAAGGTCGCCAACACGGTGGAGCAGATCGCCGTCAAGGAGTCCTGACCTGTGGAGCTCGCGATTGTCGTCGCGGTGGTCGTCGTCGCCCTCGTCTTCGACTACACCAACGGTTTCCACGATGCCGCCAACGCGATCGCGACCTCGGTCTCGACGCGGGCGCTGACCCCACGCGTCGCCCTGGCGCTCGCCGCGGTGATGAACTTCGTGGGCGCGTTCCTCGGGCAGAAGGTCGCGAAGACCGTCTCCGAGGTCATCACGTTCCCCACGGAGATGCTGGAGACGAACGCCAGCCATGCGCTGGTGGTCGTGATGGCCGGCCTCATCGGCGCCATCACCTGGAACATGATCACCTGGTACTACGGCCTCCCCTCCTCCTCCTCGCACGCCCTCATCGGCGGCCTGGTCGGCGCGGCCCTCGCGGCCGGCGTCACCGTCTCCTGGGACACGGTGATGGACAAGGTCGTCATCCCGATGCTCATCTCGCCGCTCTTCGCCTTCGGCGTGGGCTTCATGGTGATGCTCGCGATCATGTGGATCTTCCGCCGGGTCAACCCGCACAAGGCCAACCGCGGCTTCAAGCTCGCGCAGACCGCCTCGGCGGCCGCGATGGCGCTCGGCCACGGCCTGCAGGACGCCCAGAAGACGATGGGCGTCATCTTCCTGGCGCTGCTCGCCGGCGGGTACGTCGGCGCCAACGAGGACCTGCCGCTGTGGGTCATCTTCGCCGCCGCCTTCGCGATCTCGGCCGGCACCTGGGCCGGTGGCTGGCGCATCATGCGCACCCTCGGCCGCCGGATCATCCACCTCGACCCGGCCCGCGGCTTCGCCGCCGAGACGGTCGCCGCCTCGGTGCTCTACACCACGGCGTACGCCTTCGAGGCCCCCATCTCCACCACCCACACCATCACCTCCGCGGTCATGGGCGTGGGCGCCACCAAGCGCTTCTCCGCCGTCCGCTGGGGCGTCGCCCGCTCGATCGTCGTCGCCTGGGTCTCCACCTTCCCCGCCGCCGGCGCCGTCGCCGCCTTCGTCTACGTCGTCTGCCGGTACGTCTTCCAGCTGCCGTAGCGGTTTCTTCGGGGTAGTCCGGCACGTTTCGGTCGTCCCCAGAGTCATCTGACAACCCGAACGTGCCGGACTACCTCCCACACAGGCCACCAGAGGTCTGCCGGGATAGTCCGGCACGTTTCGGTCGTCCCCAGAGTCATCCGACAACCCGAACGTGCCGGACTACCTCGGGCCAGGGTCACGCGGCCCGGTAGCGCAACAACCGCTCGCGTACGTCGGGCGGCAGCGCCCGCCGTTGGTCGACCGACCAGGTCGGTCGCCACCAGGGCGGCGGCTCGATCGTCCAACGACGGTCCTCCGTCGGCCGGCGGGTCCCGCGCTCATGAGCTGCCCAGAACCTGGGCACGACCAGGCCCACGGGATCCTTCATGTGAGGGGCCAGCACCTCGACGTACTCGAGCCCGAGCGCCCGGAGCTCCTCCTCGCGCGCAAGGTCCCGCGCCCGTCCGGCCGTCGTGAGGTGGACCGAGCCGTTGTACTCGACCGCCACGCCGGCCTCGACGTCGAGGAGGTCGGGGGTGGCGACGTGCCGGCCTGTCCGGTCGAAGACCGGCTGGTTGCAGAGCGGCCGAGGCAGTCCCGCGTCGATCATCCACACCTTGCGGGTCGAGACCTCGAGCGGCGACCACGCGTTCTCGTCGGCCAACGCGAGCCCGGCCCGACACTGCGGGATCCCCGTCCAGCCGTTGAGCGTGGCTGCGTACGCCGCCGCCTCGCGGACCGAGCACACGTCGTCGCGCGCCGCCATGTCCATCGCGACCATCGCGCCCTTCAGGTCAGGTGCGTGCCGCATCTCGAAGCAGACCGAGCGCGGCACCGTCGTGACCCTCAGCCCGTCGACCACGACCATCTCGTCCGGCGCGAGCCGTTCCTCGACGACCCGGATCCCGCCCTGCGACCGGATCCAGTCGAGCGTCGCGATCTCCACGGGCCGCTCGGTGAGACCGTCCTTCTGCAGACCCGAGAAGTACTGCGCGCCGCACCACCGGAGCGCGGCCCACCCCGTGATCGCGCCGTACGCCGGCAGCACGGCCGCCGCCTCCACGATCCGCTGCTCGGGGCGGGACGCATCGACGTCGGCAGGCACGTAGAACCCCCTGCTCGTACGCCGCCATCCCGAGCCGCGGACCTGCCCCCGGGTGGGACCGGTCCACCCCGCCGGGTCGACTCTCGCGGGCCCGATCGTGTCGCGCGGACCCTGCGGGGGCTGGAAGCTCGTCGCCATGCCGGCACTGTCCGCCGGCGCTCAGCATCCCCGCTCGTGCTCGATCCCGCCGGTGGACAACCGAGGTAGTCCGGCACGTTGTGGTCGGAAAACGGCCCGTCCGACGACCGGAACGTGCCGGACTACCCCAGAAGACCCCGCCCAGAGCCCGCCCTCAGCCGAAGCGACCAGAGATGTAGTCCTCGGTGCGCTTGTCGGCGGGGTTGGAGAAGATCCGACTGGTCTGGTCGAACTCCACGAGCAGGCCGGTGCGGTTGCCGGTGGTCTCGTCGGGGCGGGCGGTGAAGAACGCCGTGCGGTCCGAGACCCGGGCCGCCTGCTGCATGTTGTGGGTGACGATGATGATCGTGTACTCGCTGCGCAGCTCGAGCATCAGGTCCTCGATGCGCGAGGTGGCGATCGGGTCGAGCGCCGAGCAGGGCTCGTCCATGAGGATCACGTCGGGCTTGGTCGCGATCGTCCGCGCGATGCAGAGCCGCTGCTGCTGACCGCCGGAGAGCCCGTACGCCGACTGCTTGAGCTTGTCCTTGACCTCGTCCCAGAGCGCCGCGCCGCGCAGCGCCTCCTCGACCAGGTCGTCCATGTTCGCGACCTTCATGCCGGTCACCCGGGGACCGTAGGCGATGTTGTCGTAGATCGACTTCGGGAACGGGTTCGGCTTCTGGAAGACCATCCCGATCTGGGTGCGCACCGCGATCGGGTCGACGTTGCGCGCGTAGATGTCCTGGCCGTGGTAGGACACCACGCCCTCGACGCGCGCGCCGGGGACCAGGTCGTTCATCCGGTTCAGGCAGCGCAGCACCGTCGACTTGCCGCAGCCCGACGGGCCGATCAGCGCGGTGATCTCGTTCTTCCCGAACGCCAGGCTGACGTCGTGCACGGCGTGGAAGTCGCCGTAGTAGACGTTGAGCCGCTCGGTCTCCATCACCGGGTTGGGCGGTACGTCGGGCAGCTCGCGGTCGAAGGCCTGGTGGACGGACAGGCCGCCTTCGGCGTCGTCGACGGGTCGCGTCGACGTGGTGGCGGGGTGGGTGGACATGGACGCTCCTACCAGGATCGCTGGAACTTGTTGCGGATGAAGATGGCCAGGGCGTTGAGACCGAGGATCATCACGAGCAGGACGACGATCGCGGCGGAGGCGGCGACCTGGAACTCCTCCTTGGACTGCGAGGTCAGCGAGAAGATCTGCATGGGCAGGGCGGTGATCTCGCTGAGCAGCCCCTCGGGGTCGAACCGCACGCCGGTGGCCAGGCCGACGATGATCAGCGGCGCGGCCTCGCCGATCGCGCGGGACAGCCCGAGGATCGTGCCGGTCGCGATGCCGGGCACCGCGGAGGGCAGGGTCTGCCGCCAGGTCGTCTGCCAGACCGTCGCGCCGAGGGCCAGGGAGCCCTGGCGGATCTCCTGCGGCACCGCCCGCACCGCCTCGCGGGTGGTGATGATGATGACCGGGAGGATCAGCAGGGCGAGCGCGATCGCGCCGCCGAGCACGATGCCGGTGCGCTGGAAGCCCATCGCGGCCATCACCGCGACCGCCAGCAGGCCGTAGACGATCGCCGGCACGGCGGCGAGGTTCTGCAGGTTCAGCTCGATGAGGCGGTTCCACCAGCGGTTGCTGTCCGAGAACTCCTCGAGGTACAGCGCCGCAGCGATGCCGAGCGGTACGGCGAAGAGCGCCGTGAACAGCATCAGCCACAGCGAGCCGAGGATGCCGGCCCGGAAGCCGGTCGACTCCGGGTGCACCCGGGAGCTGTAGTCGGTGATCAGCGCGCCGTCGAAGCGCGGCGCCCCGGTGATGACCGTGTCGAGGATCAGGACCACCAGGACCATCACCCCGAAGAACAGGGAGAACCACAGCGCGCCCAGGAAGACCAGCGAGGCCAGGCCCCGGTCCCTGCTCCGGCCGGTCGCCACGGAGGCGTTGACCGCCTCGGTGACCTCGCGGGCGGTGGTGACAGCAGCGCTCATCAGTAGACCTGCCTGAACCGGCGGACCAGGGCGATGCTGATCATGTTGATCACGAAGGTGATCACGAACAGCAGCATCCCGACCGCGAAGAGGGTGTTGTACGACGTGGAGCCGACGGGGTTCTCCCCACCGGCGGTGGTGGCCATGAAGCCGGTCATCGTCTGCATCCCGTCACGCGGGTCCCAGGACAGGTTGCGCTGGGCCCCGGCGGCGAGCGCGACGATCATCGTCTCCCCCACGGCCCGGGACATCCCGAGCACCACGGCGGCCGCGACCCCCGAGAGCGCCGCCGGCAGCACCACGCGCAGCGTGGTCTGCATCCGGTTGGCACCCATGGCGAGCGAGCCCTGGCGCAGCGACTGGGGTACGGCGGACAGCGCGTCCTCGGACAGCGACGCGACCGTCGGCACGATCATCACGCCGAGCACCAGCCCCGCGGCGAGCGCGTTGGTGAACCCCACGTCGAGGTTCAGCAGGTCCTGCAGCAGCGTCGGGGTGACGAACGTCAGCGCGAAGAAGCCGTACACGACCGACGGCACGCCGGCGAGCAGCTCGACGGTCGGCTTGAGCACCTTGCGCGCCCGCCGCGAGGCGTACTCCGAGAGGTACATGGCGGCGCCGAGCCCGAGCGGCACCGCCACCACCAGCGCGATCACGGTGGTCATGGCGGTGCCCGCGACGAGCGGCAGCACGGCGTACGGCCCCTCGGTGGTGAAGAAGTCGCCGAACGGGACCTCGCGGAAGAAGTCGATGACCGGCTTGATGAGCGCGGCGATGATCCCGACGGTCACCAGGACCGAGAGGAGCGCCGCGCAGAAGAGCACCGCCTTGATGACGGACTCGACGGGCCGCCGACGGCGGCCGAGATTGGGTACGCCGGGCAGGCCCGTCCCGGAGGACGGGCCTGCGCCGGTGCTGATCGTGCTCATGCGAGCGGGAGCCCTTCGTTCCTGGTCAGGAGGTGGAGACGCCCTCGAGGGCCGTCTGGGTCTCCCCGTACAGCTCCTCGCTCAGCGGGATGAACTGGCCGATCTCGGCGATGTCGGCGAGGTTCTCGATGTAGAAGTCGACGTACTCGCGGACCGCCTCGTTGTCGTTGTACTTCGCGTTGTTGACGTAGATGAACAGCGGACGCGCGAGCGGGGTGTACTCGCCGGCCTGGGCGGTCTCCGCCGAGGGCGCGACGCAGCCGTTGCCGTCGTCGATCGCGAGCGCCTTCAGCGAGTCGGCGTTCTCCTCGAAGTAGGTGTAGCCGAAGTAGCCGGTGCCGCCCGGGGTGCCGGCGACGCCCTGGACCAGGACGTTGTCGTCCTCGGAGGCCTCGTAGTCGGTGCGGGTCGTCTCCGACTCGGCGCCGATCACGTCGCTGGCCATGTAGTCGAAGGTGCCGGAGTCGGCGCCGGGGCCGAAGAGGGCGATCTCCTCGTCCGGGAAGCTCGGGTCGATCTGGTTCCAGCGGGTCACCTTGCCCTCGGAGTCGGGGCCCCAGAGGGCGACGACCTGCTCGGTGGTGAGGCAGTCGACGGCGAGGTCGGGGTGGACGACCATGGTCATCGCGTCGGTGGCCACCTGGAGCTCGGTGTACTCGATGCCGTTCTCCTCACAGAGCGCGGCCTCGTCCTCCTCGATCGGGCGGGAGGCGTCGGAGATGTCGGTCTCGCCGGCGCAGAACTTCTCGAACCCGCCGCCGGTGCCGGACTCGCCGACGGTGACCTTGACGTCGGGGTTCTCCTCGGCGAGCAGCTCGGCGGCCGCGTCGCTCATGGGGAAGACGGTGGAGGACCCGTCGACAGCCACGCTGCCGCTGGCCCCGCCGCCCTCGCCGTCGCCGCCGTCGGCGTCGGCACCGCCGCACGCGCTCAGAGCGAGGGCCAGGACGGCGATGCCGGGCACGACGGCCCGGCGGATGGGGGTGAGCTTCACTTCTTGCTCCTCGACTGATCTCGGTGATGACACCGCCGAAGGTAAGGAGCCGAGGTGTATGGACCCGGGGCCGAGGGTGAACGAACGGTGAACTCGACCGGGCAGCTCGGAGTCGCGCCCGGCGTCAGGTCAGCGGGTGCCGCTCCGTGGCCCGGACCGAGCCGGCGCGCAGGTGCACGACGAGCAGCTCGCCGGGCTCGAGGTGCGGGTCCGCGAGGCCGAGGTGGTCGAAGACCCGGGGCAGCACCGGCCGGTGGGTGCACAGCAGGCCGCCGACCCGGTCGTCCGTCGTCTTCCGGACCAGCCGGTCCACGACCCGGCCGACCCCGCTGTCGGTGGCGTCCTCCTCGCTCAGCGCGTCCCGCAGGCGCAGCCGCGCGCCGCTGGCCCCGACGTACGGCGTGACCGTCTCGACGCATCGGATCGAGCTCGAGCTGACCACCTGCCGCACGTCGTACGCCGCGAGGACCGGCACCAGGTCGCGCGCCTGCTGGAGCCCGGCGTCGGCGAGCGGGCGGATCCGGTCGTCCTCGCGCCAGCCGTCCCGCGGGAGCGCCTCGCCGTGGCGCAGCACCAGCAGCGGCAGCGTGCGCGGCAGGAGGCCGAGCGCCTCGTCGAGGGTGCCGCGGTCGTAGGGGTAGGTGAGCCGCTCGTGCGCCTCGTCGAGGTCCACCCACGCGACCGCGTCGATCTCGTCGTTCACCTGGTAGCGGCGGACGTCGTCGTCGCCGATGACCCGGCCGACCCAGTAGTCGACGGTCTTCATCCGCTCGCCGACGGCGTACCGCTGCGGCGGCAGCGGCGGCCCCAGCCGCACCCGCAGCCCGGTCTCCTCCTCGACCTCGCGGACGGCGGCCGCCGTACGGTGCTCGCCGCGGTCGAGCTTGCCCTTCGGGAAGGACCAGTCGTCGTGCTGGCGGCGGTGCACGAGCAGCACCTGCCCACCGGTCCGGAACACCACGGCGCCGGCGGCGAGGACGTCGGGGGCCTGGGCCATGGCGCTAGTCTCACACCACCCCGCCGACCTGAGGAGGAGCGTGCGCAGACGGCTGCGGATCGTGCTGGCCGTCGCGGTGGCCCTCCTCGTCGTGACGGGTGCCGTCGTGGCGGTGCTGTGGTGGCGCGCCGCGGACCGCACCGACCTGGAGCGGGCGCTCGCGCTGGGGCCGGCGGGTGCCGAGCGGGTGTCGTGGACCGCATGGGAGCAGGTACGCCGCGAGCTCGGCGCCGACGTCGACGACGGGTCCTCGGCCGAGGAGCTGGAGACCTTCCTCGGCGAGGGGTACGACGCCGACCTGACCTCGACGTCGGCGCTCGTGGAGTCGGCGGCGGTGCTGCACGAGGAGTTCGGCTGGTCGCCGGCGAGCGTCGCGTGGGAGCTCTTCGTGCAGTCCGGGGACGGCGCGGCGGTGGTCGTCGGGCTGCCCGAGTCGCTCGACACCGACGAGCTGGGCGACCGGCTGGCCGACCTCGGGTACACCCGTCCCGAGTCCGAGACCGGCGTGTGGGTGGGCGGCGGCGAGGTGCTCGCGACCGCGGCCGCCGGCCGCCCCGTGAGCCCCGTGCTGCAGCACGTCGCGCTGGACGCCGAGGAGCACGTGCTGACCGCCGGCGACGACGCGGCGTACGTCGAGTCCGTGGTCGCGGACCGCGGGGGCGACGAGGACTTCGAGGAGGTCGCCGACGCCGTCGGGGAGCCGCTGACCGCCGCCCTCTACCGCGGCAGCCACGCGTGCGCCGAGCTCGCGATGAGCCAGTCCGACACCGACGCCCAGGCGGAGGCCGAGCAGCTGGTCACCGCCGCCGGCGAGGTGGGCCCCTACACCGCGTTCGCGATGGGCGTGCAGCCCGACCTCGACGTCCTGGTCGCGCTGTCCTTCGAGACCGAGGACCAGGCCGAGGTGAACGCCGACAGCCGCGCCGTGCTCGCCAGCGGCGCCGCCCCGGGCCAGGGCGGCACCTTCCCGGACCGGTTCGAGCTCGGCGAGGTCACCGCCGACGGCACCGTCGTCCGGATGCCGCTCGCCCCGGTCGAGGGCGCCTCGGTCCTCTCCGACCTCAGCACCGGCCCGGTCCTCTTCGCCACCTGCTGACCTGTGGAGAACCTCGCCGAGTCGGCGCACATGTGCGCCGACTCGGCGATCTTCTCCACAGGCCGGGTCAGCGGAACCGGCGCAGGCGCAGGCTGTTGGTGACCACGAAGACCGACGACAGCGCCATCGCGGCGCCGGCGAGCATCGGGTTGAGCAGCCCGGCGGCGGCGAGCGGCAGCGCCGCGACGTTGTAGCCGAACGCCCAGAACAGGTTGCCCTTGATCACCGCGAGGGTCCGCCGGGCGAGGCGTACGGCGTCGGCGGCGAGCAGCAGGTCGCCGCGCACCAGCGTCAGGTCGCTCGCCTCGATCGCGACGTCGGTGCCGGTGCCCATCGCGATCCCGAGGTCGGCCTGCGCGAGCGCGGCGGCGTCGTTGACCCCGTCGCCGACCATGGCGACGACCCGGCCCTCGTCCTGGAGCCGGCGTACGACGGCCACCTTGTCCGCCGGCAGCACCTCGGCCACCACGTCGTCGATGCCGACCTCCGCGGCGACCGCGCGGGCGGCGCGCTCGTGGTCGCCGGTGAGCAGCACCGGGCGCAGGCCCAGCCCGCGCAGCCGGGCGACCGCCTCCGCCGACGTCGCGCGCGGCCGGTCGGAGACCACCAGCACGCCGCGCGCCGCGCCGTCCCAGCCGACGACGACCGGGGTCGCGCCCCGCGCCTGGGCGGCGTCGACCGCCGCCGCGAGCCGCTCGCCCAGCGCCAGGCCGCGCTCCGCGAGCAGCGCCGGCCGGCCGGCGACGACCGTGCGGCCGTCGACGGTGCCGCGGACGCCGAGGCCGGGCTCGTTGGCGAAGTCGGTCACCACCGGGCCACCGGGACCGCCGTGGCCCGCGGCGACCGCCCGGGCGATCGGGTGCTCCGAGCGCGACTCCAGCGCGCCGGCCACCCGGCGTACGTCGTCCTCGGTGGCGCCGTCGGCGACCACCTCGCCCAGCGTCATCACGCCGGTCGTCACCGTGCCGGTCTTGTCGAGCACGACCGTGTCCACCCGCCGGGTCGACTCCAGGATCTCGGGACCGCGGATCAGGATGCCGAGCTGCGCGCCGCGGCCGGTGCCGACCAGCAGCGCGGTCGGCGTCGCCAGCCCCAGCGCGCACGGGCACGCCACGATCAGCACCGAGACGGCGGCGGCGAACGCCGCGGACGCAGGGACGCCGGCGCCCAGCCAGAAGCCGAGCGTGCCGACGGCGAGCGCCACGACGATCGGGACGAAGACGCCGGAGACCCGGTCGGCGAGCCGCTGCACCTCCGCCTTGCCGCTCTGCGCCTCCTCGACCAGCCGCGCCATCTGCGCGAGCCGGGTGTCGGCGCCGACCCGCGTGGCGCGCACGACCAGCCGGCCGCCGGCGTTCACGGTCGCTCCGGTGACCGCGTCGCCGGGCCCGACCTCGACCGGCACCGGCTCGCCGGTGAGCATCGAGGCGTCGACGGCCGACGTCCCGGTCTCGACGACGCCGTCGGTGGCCACCTTCTCCCCCGGCCGGACGACGAACAGGTCGCCGACCGCGAGGTCGTCGGCGGGGACCCGCACCTCGGCCCCGTCGCGCAGCACCGCGACGTCCTTGGCGCCGAGCGAGAGCAGCGACCGCAGCGCGTCGCCGGCGCGCCGCTTGGACCGCTTCTCGAACCAGCGGCCCGCCAGCAGGAACGTCGTGACGCCGGTGGCGGCCTCGAGGTAGATGTTGCCGAGCCCGTCGCTGCGCTCCACGGTCAGCCGGAACGGGTGGGTCATCCCGGCGTCGCCGGCCGACCCCCAGAACAGCGCGACCACCGACCACCCGAAGGCCGCCAGCACGCCGAGCGAGACCAGCGTGTCCATGGTCGTGGTGCCGTGGCGGGCGTTGGTCAGCGCGGCCCGGTGGAAGGGCCATGCCCCCCACACGGCCACCGGCGCGGCGAGGGTCAGCGACAGCCACTGCCAGTGCTCGACCTGCAGCGCGGGGACCATCGCCATCGCGACGACCGGCACGGTCAGCAGCGCCGAGACGACCAGCCGCTGCCGCAGCGCGCGGGTCTCGGCGTCCGCCGGGTCCTCGGCGTCGTCCTCGCCGGACTCCGCCGGCGCGGCCGGCAGCGCCGCGCCGTACCCAGCGGCCGCGACGGTCGCGACCAGGTCATCGGCGGTGACCGTCTCGGGGAAGCTCACCCGCGCCTTCTCGGTGGCGTAGTTGACCGAGGCCACGACGCCGTCGAGCTTGTTCAGCTTGCGCTCGATGCGGTTCGCGCACGACGCGCAGGTCATGCCGGTGATGGCGAGCTCGACGTCAGTGGTCATGACCGGCCCCACCCTCGTCGTGCCCACCGTCGTGGCCGTGCCCCTCGCCCACGTGCACGGTGAACGTCGCGGTGTGCACCTCGCCGCCGTGGCGGAAGTCGAGGAAGAGCCGGTACGCGCCGGGGTCGGGGAACGCGGTGTGGAACGAGATCGCCGGCCCGGGGGCGCCGTCCTCGGGGTGCACGTGCAGGTAGCCGAGGTCGCCGGCGCGGATCGCGACCAGGTGTCCGTAGGCGCCGAGGTAGGGCTGGAGGTCGGTGACCGGCTCGCCGTCGCGGCTCACGGTGAGCGACAGCTCGGTCTCCGCGCCGGCGACCAGCGATCCGCCGAGGGTCACGTCGTACCCGTCGACGGAGTCGGCGAGCCGCTGCTCACCGACCTCGACCGGCCGCTGCCGGCCGCTGACCAGCAGGTCGGTGCCGAGCACGACCGGGTCGCCGTCGGCTGGGTCGAGGTCGGCGACCACGCGCCACGCGCCCGGGGTCAGGTCGACGTCGACGGTCCACTCGCCGGTGGCCCGGTCCAGCACCGGGTGGACGTGCTGGAACCCCGTCAGGTCGCGTCGTACGACGACCAGGTGCAGCTCCTTCTCGTGCTGCACGTCGTACGCCGTGACCGCGGCGCCGTCGGGTCCGGTCACCGTGAGCGCCAGCGTCCGCCGACCCGGCGCGAGCCGGTCGTCGGCCAGCGCCAGCGTGTAGCCGGCCGCGCTCGTGCTGAGCCCGGCGACGGCTGCGGCCGGGGCCTCCGGCGTGTCGTGCCCCGCCGACCCGTGCCCCTCGGCGGCGTGCTCCGCCGGCTCGGCGTCGACAGGGCCGACCGCGCGGCCGATCCCCACCGAGGCGGCCAACACCACGGCGAGGGCGGCGACGAACGCGGCGACGCGCCACGGCGTACCGAGGTCGCTCATGCCAGGGCGTACCCGGCCTCCTCGACCGCCGCGGCCACCGCCGCCGGGTCGAGGGGGCCGTCGCTGGTGACGACGACCCGGCCGGTCTCGTGGGAGGCCTCGACGCTCTGCACGCCGGCGATCTCGCCGATCTCCTCGCGCACGGACGCCTCGCAGTGGCCGCAGGTCATGCCGGTGACGGTGTAGGTGCTCTGCTCGCTCATGGGTGCTCTCCTCGGGTCGGGGGCCGACGTGGTCAGGACCGGACCAGGCGGGCGATCGCCTCGACGGCCTCGGTCACCTTGGCGCGGCCCTCGGCCTCGCTGGCGCGGGCGGCGTCCACCACGCAGTGGTTCATGTGCTCCTCCAGCAGGCCCAGCGAGACGGCCTCGAGCGCCTTCGTCATCGCGGCGACCTGGGTGAGGATGTCGATGCAGTACTTCTCCTCCTCGACCATCCGCTGCAGGCCGCGCGCCTGGCCCTCGATCCGCCGCAGCCGCTTGAGGTAGTCGTCCTTGCGGTGGATGTAGCCGTGCTGGTGGGTCTCGCTCATGAACCCACCCTACCCCCCTACCGTATCTGCCTCAAGGCCCGAAAAAGCCCCGCCGAGGCGGGGCTGACCGGACTGCGGCGCGCGGGAGGCGGAGGATCAGTCCTCGACCTCGTGCTCGATGCCGAGGATCTCGTCGATCTGACCGTCCGAGAGGTGCTCCTCGGCCTCGCTCGCGGCGATGATCAGGTTGGTCGTCAGCTCGACCTCGCCCAACAGGTCGGAGTCCTCGAGGGTGACGTCGAACTGGTCGTGCACCCGTGCCTCCTTCATGCGACCACACCCTTCCGACTCGACTGCCGGGAACCTTCCCTGCCCAGCCTACGGCGAAACCGCACCGGGGCGATGTGACCCGTTCGGGTGGCGTGGCGATGACCCGGACAGAGCACGAGGCCCCACCCCGTACGGGGTGGGGCCTCGCGATGGCAGTGGTCAGACAGGTGCCGACCGGTGCCGGTCGTCTCAGACGGCGCGGACGTTCTCAGCCTGGGGACCCTTGGGACCCTGGGTGACGTCGAACTCGACCTTCTGGTTCTCGTCCAGGGACTTGTAGCCCTGGGTCTGGATCGCCGAGTAGTGAACGAAGACGTCGTCGCCGCCGTCCTCCTGGGCGATGAAGCCGAAGCCCTTCTCAGCGTTGAACCACTTCACGGTGCCTTGAGCCATGTGCTCGATACTCCTTATCGGAACGAGAGGCCATCACATCGACGGCCCCACACCAGATGCGGTGACACGTCGCTCCGACTCGTGATTGGTAGCACCACAAAGCAGAAACGCCGTTGGATCACAAACTCCGCGGGCGTCAGACCAGCTGGAACTTGCACCTGTTGCGGGACCAACTGTACCAAGGTCTGGCCCTACGCCAAGACCTCGCGACCTCCTTTGTGGACCGAGCGCGTGAAGAGTGCGTGTCAGACGCGCGTCCGTGCAGCAAACCCGCAGGTCAGCGGCGTGCGAGCCGGTCACGGCCGGCGTACGGAGGTTTCTGATCCGCGGGGTCGCGGAGGGGCCCGCGCGGCCGCCGCCGGCCGATTTCTGCCAATTTCTGTCGATTCCGGCCGAACCCGGACGCGTCCGTGGCCCTGCGTGCCACCATGCGCCGGTGACGAGGTCGTACGACGTGGTGGTGGTCGGCTCGGGGTTCGGGGGCAGCGTGAGCGCCCTGCGCCTGACCGAGAAGGGCTACCGCGTGGGCGTGCTCGAGGCCGGCCGGCGGTGGAGCGACGAGGAGTTCCTCCACCAGACCTCGCGCGACACGCTCTGGGCGCCGCGGCTGGGCATGTTCGGGCCGATGCGGCTCAGCATGCTCGGCGAGATCTCGCTGTTCAGCGCGTGCGGGGTGGGCGGCGGCTCGCTGATCTACGGCAACACGCTCTACGAGCCCCACGACGCGTTCTACGCCGACCCGCGGTGGTCGCACATCACCGACTGGCGCAGCGAGCTCGCGCCGTACTACGACCAGGCGAGGCGGATGCTCGGCGTGGCCCGCAACCCCCGCACCTGGCCGGCCGACGACGTCCTCCACGAGATCGCCGAGGAGCTCGGCGTCGAGGAGACGTTCCACCCGACCGACGTCGGGGTGCACTTCGACGAGGACTCACCGGAGCGCGAGACGCCCGACCCGTACTTCGGCGGCGCCGGCCCGGCCCGCCACGGCTGCCGCCACTGCGCCCGCTGCACCAGCGGCTGCCCCTACAACGCCAAGAACACGCTGCCGAAGAACTACCTCCACCTCGCCGAGCAGGCCGGGGCCACCGTTCACGAGCTCACCGAGGTCACCGGCGTCCGGCCGCGCCCCGGGGGCGGCTACACGATCACCACCCGCCGTCCCGGGCGGCTGCGCCGGCCCGCGGAGACCGTCGAGGCCGACCAGGTGATCTTCGCGGCCGCAGCGCTCGGCACCCAGAAGCTGCTGCACCGGCTGCGGCAGGACGGCTCCCTGCCGGGGATCTCCCCCCGGGTCGGCGAGCTTGCCCGCTCCAACTCCGAGGCGATCGTGGTGGCGACGGCGCGCGAGCCGCGCGACTTCGCCCGCGGCGTCGCGATCACCTCCTCCATCCACCCCGAGCCGTTCACGCACGTCGAGATGGTGCACGCCAGCGAGAGCCAGGACGCGATGGCGGTGATGAACATGCCGCTCGTCGACGGCGGCCGCGGGCGACTCCCCCGGTTCGTCTGGCAGTCGCTGCGCCACCCGCGGGCCTTCCGGCGGGTACGCCGCAGGGACCTGTCCGCGCAGCGCACCGTGTCGCTGCTCGTCATGCAGTCGCTCGACAACTCGCTGACGTCGTACCTGCGCCGCGGCAAGCTCCGCACCCGGCACGGCAGCGGCCCGCGCAACCCCTCCTGGATCCCGATGGCCCACGACATCGTGCGGCGCTACGCCGAGAAGATCGACGGCGACCCGGTCACCCTGGCCTCCGACATCGTCGGTAGGCCGGCCACCGCCCACTACATCGGCGGCGCCGTCATCAGCGACTCCCCCGAGACCGGCGTCGTCGACCCCTACCACCGGCTGCACGGGTACGACGGGCTGCACGTCATCGACGGCTCCACGATCGGCGCCAACCTCGGGGTGAACCCCGCGCTCACCATCACCGCGATGTCCGAGCGCGCGCTCGCCCTGTGGCCCAACAAGGGCGAGGCCGACCCGCGACCTTCCCGCGGCGCGGCGTACCGCCCGGTCGCACCCGTCCCGCCCCGCCGTCCCACCGTCCCCGACGACGCCCCCGGCGCGCTGCGGTTGCCCCTGCACGTGGTCTGACGCCGTTCTGGTCAGCGGGCATGATGGGACGACCGAGGAGGCGGACGCCGTCCGGGTTGGAGGCGCCCCATGGCGAGCGACGCACCGGTCTCCAGACGGGCCCGCCGACGAGGTCGAGGACGGTTCGTCCTCGCCGACCTCGGGCGGCTGCTCGCCACCTGGCTGGTCTCCACCGGCATCCTGTGGGTGACCGCCGGGCTGCTCCCCGACCTCGAGGCCTCCTCGCTGGGGAGCCTGGCCGGGGTCTCGGCGGTCAGCGGCGTCGTCGGCTTCGTGGTGCGGCCGCTCCTGGTGGAGGTCAGCGTCCGCCTCGGCTGGCTGACGGTGCTCCCCCTGGCCTTCGGCGGCCAGGGAGTCGTGATGCACCTCGCGATGCTCGTCGTCCCGGGGATCACCGCGACCTGGACGGCCGCCTTCGTGGCGAGCTGGCTCTGCGCCGCCGGCGGGACGATCGCGGCCTACCTCCTCACCGCCGGCACCGACGAGTCGCTCACCACCGCGCTCGCCCGTCGTGGCCGGCCCGTCCGGCCCCCCGACCCGGAGGTCGACGGCCTGCTCGTCGTCCAGCTCGACGGGGTGCCGTTCCCGGTGCTGCGCTGGGCCGTGCAGGCCGGCGGGGTGCCGACGATCCGCCGGTGGGTGACCTCCGGCGCCTACCACCTCCGCGAGTGGACCCCGCAGCTTCCCTGCACCACCCCGGCCAGCCAGCTCGGCCTGCTGCACGGCACCGTGGCCGGGATCCCGGGCTTCCGGTGGTACGACCGCGAGCTCGGCCGGGTCCTGGTCGCCAACCACCCCGCGGACGCGCGCCTCATCGAGGAGCGGGCGAGCAACGGCCGGGGCCTGCTCTGCGAGGACGGGGTGTCGATCTCGAACCTCTTCTCCGGAGACGCCGAGAACGCGCTCCTGACGATGAGCCGGGCGAGCGTCCGTCTCGGCTCGCCCCAGACGAGGAGGGCGCTGGCCTGGTTCATGCTCACCCCCACGGGCTTCACCCGCAGCCTCACCCGCACGGTCGGCGAGGTGGCGAAGGAGCGCTGGCAGGCCCACGCCCAGGCGCGGTACGAGGTGGTGCCGCGCGTGCGCAGGAGCTGGACCTTCGCGCTGCTCCGGGCCGTGACCAACGTCCTGCTGCGCGACCTCAACACCGCGCTGATCGCCGAGGAGATGCAGCGCGGGCGCAAGGTGATCTACGTCGACTACGTCGACTACGACGAGGTCGCGCACCACGCCGGGCTCTTCCGGCACGAGTCCCTGGCCGTCCTCGAGGGCCTGGACCGGGTGCTGGCCCAGCTGGAGCTGCTCACCGAGCACGCGGCCCGGCGTTACCGCCTGGTCGTCGTCTCCGACCACGGCCAGTCCCAGGGTCAGCCGTTCGCCGACCGCTACGGCCTGGAGCTCTCCGCCCTCTGCACCGAGCTGATGGGCGAGGGCGTGCACAGCTACGAGGAGACCGACGAGGGCTGGAGCAGGGCCCACGCGCTGGTCCAGGACATCGGGGAGGAGGGGGTCGCGGGGCGGCTCACGGCTCCGGCCCGCCGCCGGATCGACCGGGAGCGGGAGAGCGACGGCCGGGGCGGCCATGCTCCCGGCCACGCCGTCGTCCTCGGCTCGGGCAACCTGGGGCTCTTCTACGTGCCGGGCGAGACCCGCCAGAGCCTCCACACGCTGACGGCCCGCTGGCCGCGACTGCTTCCCGGGCTGTGCGAGCACCCGGGCGTGGGGTTCGTCGCCGGGATAGACGAGCACGGGGTCCCCTGGGCCTACGGGGACGGGGGCCGGGTCGACCTGGCCTCGGGCGCGGTCATCGGCACCGACCCCCTGGGCCGGTTCGGCGAGCACGCCAGGCGGCTGCTGCTCCGTGCGGTGCTGGACCCGAAGGCGCCCGACCTCTACGTCAACAGCTCCCTGGACGAGCCGACCCTCGACATCGCGGCCTTCGAGGAGCTGGTCGGGGCGCACGGCGGCCTGGGCGGGTGGCAGGACAGCGCGGTCCTCCTGGCGCCGCAGGACCTCGCCGGCTCCGTGCCGGAGCGCGTGGAGGGCGCCGACCAGCTCCACCAGGTGCTGCTGGGGTTCCTCCGGCAGTCCGGCCAGCGTCTCGAGTCGGGGGCGTCCGAGTCAGGCGTCCCGGTCACCTTCGGGTGACCAGGTCTCCCCGTGCCCCAGCCTGATCACCCGGCAGCCCGGCGCCCCGGCCGAGACCTCCGCCTCGAAGGCAGCGAGGGGTCGCTCGAACCAGTCGCCGAAGGTCGCCATCAGGGGCGGGTGCAAGGTGCCCCAGTGCACCGGCAGGGCGTAGCGCGCCCCGGTCACGGCACACGCCCGCGCCGCCTCCGCCGGTCCCATGTGGTTGGCCGACAGCCGGGGGCCCCACCCACCGATCGGGACGATCGCCACGTCCAGCCGCTCAGTCCCGGCCAGCGCAGGCAGCTCGGCCATCCGCTCGTACCAGGCGGTGTCCCCGGCCACCCACAGCGTGGTCCCGGCTGAGCGCACCAGGTGCCCATGGGCCTCGTTGGGACGGTGCGGCATCGGGCGGCCGTGGTGGACGGCGGGCACCAGGCGCACCTGCACGGCGCCCACGTTGGTCCACTCCTCCGCCCCCTGGCCGAGCAGGCCCTGCCGGCGCACCCAGGCCGCGTTGCGGCTCCCGGTCAGGACGGGCACCCCCGGAAGCATCCGCAGGGACCGGAGCTCGGCATGGTCGAGGTGCAGGTGGGAGAGGAGCACCGCGTCGGGATCGGCCCACTGCGGAGGTCTCGGCCGCACCCCCCTGCGGCGCAGCACGTTGTTGTGGGTCCGCAGCAGGGGGTCGGTCAGCAGCCGGGATCCCGCGAGGTCGATCACCACCGTCGAGTGGCCCAGCCACGTGAGCTCCAGCCGGCCGTCGGACGCGCGCACCTCATCGAGCGTAGCCCTCCGGTCGCGCCCCGGTGCATCACCCGAGCGCTCTCCGGAGGTCGTTCGGACCCAGTGGGTGCTGTGGTCCACCCACCTCTGAGAGGATCGCCAGCACGATCATGAGGTGGTCCGGTTGGTTCGTCGGATTGAGTCCCCATGTCCCGGGCCCCTAGCTCAATTGGCAGAGCTGAGGACTTTTAATCCTTAGGTTGTGGGTTCGAGTCCCACGGGGCCCACCGAGAAACCATCTGATCTGCGGAAACGCGATCTGGACGCTCAGCCGGCAACCGCTACTCACCACTTGTTCGGCGCCGTCTTCGTTGCCGAGCCGCATCACGCTGGCGGCCCTCGTCGGGCCTGTCGCCGGTCGAGGTAGCCGCCGGTCGTGTTGACGTCGACGTGGCCGAGCTGGTTGGCAATCTCTGCGAGCGGCGCGCCGTCGGCGTCCATCCACGTAGCCACGGTGCGTCGGAACGTGTGCGAGCCGGCCCAGGTGGGTCGAGCGTCAGCCAGCGTCCGCCGGATCGCACGCAGGACGTTGCCGACTTCCCGGGGCTGACCCAGCTTGGTGTCGAAGCGGGTCGTGCCGAGGCCAAGCCGTCGGTCCCGTAGGTCTCCGCACGTCGCGCCAGCCGCTCCGCCAGCTCGTCCGGGAGGGCAAGCACGCGGTCGGCCGCCACGGTCTTGGTGCCGCGAACGCGGACGGTCCGGGCGTCGAGGTCGACGTCGTTCCAGGCGACACCCTCAAGCGCGCCGACGGCCACCGGTCTGCTTGACGCCGCTGGTGAGGCCGTAGCGCTGGTTGGCCCGAGCGGGCGAAAGCCCCGGCACAATCCGTCGGCGGCAACGGTCCGGCTACGGGACCAGGGCCCGAGTCACGGTGTCGCGGAGAGCGGCTTTGCGCCGCTGGTGGTCGGCGTCGGGGTCGTCCGCCGAGGCGGTCACGGTGACGCTGACCGGCGACCACGTGCCGGCCAGGGCGATGACGAGGGCGTAGACGTCCTCGGGACGCAGGTCGGCGACGACGTGCCCGGCCTGCTGCGCCCGCTCGATGTCCTCGAACTTGGAGGCGGTCAGCCCCCCGGCGAGCAGGGCACCGACCGGGACCCGCTCCAGCCGGTTCCAGACCGCGAGCCGGACCAGCTCGACGTCGCTGAGGTAGGAGTCGTACAGCGCGACCGCGTAGCCCGGCAGGTCCTTGGCGTCGAACGGGACCGCGTCGACGATCTTGTCGAGGTGGTGGGCGAAGACCGTGTCGAACAGGCCGTCCTTCGAGCCGTACCAGCTGTACATCTGGGCCTTGTTCACTCCGGCCGCGGTAGCGATCCGGTCGACCCGGGCGCCGGCGATGCCGTGGGCGGCGAACTCCTCCGTCGCCGCGCGCAGCAGCCGATCCCTGCTCAGTTTTCCGTCTCGCATGCCGCCACTATACAACTAACCAACTAGTCGGTATGTTTCCCGGCATGACACGTATTCAGACCCCCTTTACCGACACCACCACTGCCCTCGAGGTCGTCCAGGACGTCGACCTCACCGGACGCCGCGCGATCGTGACGGGAGGCGCGTCCGGCATCGGCCTCGAGACCGCCCGCGCACTCGCCCACGCCGGCGCCCAAGTCACCCTCGCCGTCCGCAACGTTGCGGCGGGCCGGCGCGCCGCCGAGGACATCGCGCGCACCAGCGGGCGCGACGACGTCGCCGTGACCCACCTCGACCTCGCCGACCTGACCACGATCGACGCCTTCACCGCCGCCTGGGAAGGTCCGCTGGCGATCCTCGTCAACAACGCCGGCGTCATGGACACCCCGCACGGGACCACCGCCCAGGGTTGGGAGACCCAGTTCGGCACCAACCACCTCGGGCACTTCGCCCTGGCCACCGGGCTGCACGCCGCGCTCACGGCCGCCGGCGACGCCCGCGTCGTGTCGCTGTCATCGATGAGTCACGCCGTCTCCCCCGTGGTGTTCGACGACCTCTTCTTCGAGCGCCGCGCCTACGACCCCGGTCTGGCCTACGGCCAGTCCAAGACGGCCACCTCCCTGTTCGCCGTCGAGGCCAGCCGCCGCTGGGCCGGCGACGGCATCACCGCCAACGCCCTGATGCCGGGCGGCGTGTGGACCCCGTTACAGCGACACTGGGACGCCGAGCAGCGCGCCGCCGCCGAGCAGGAGGTCAGCCAGGGCGAGGCCGCCGGGGCGTTCCACATGAAGACCCCTGAGCAGGGCGCCGCCACGTCGGTCCTGCTAGCCGCATCCCCCCTGGTCGCCGGGATCGGGGGCCGCTACTTCGAGGACTGCAACGAGGCCGAGGTCGTCGACGAGCTCCACGGCATCCACGGCGTGCTGCCGCACGCCCTCGACCCCGACGACGCCCGCCGGCTGTGGGACGTCTCGGTCGAGCTGGTCGATGCGGCTCGCGCCGCCTGAGGCGGCGAGGACCGCTCGGCCGGCTACCGCGACCGGTTGCGGGCGGCCATGATCGCGGCGAGGAACGCCGCCCGGACCCCGGTGGATCTGCAACTCGCGCAGCGTTGTGGCCGAGCTGACCAAATGTGGATGACCAGCTCGCTCACGGTCGCGCGTCAGCCCGGGTTGGACACCCGCCTTCGATCATCGACTTCAGGAAGATGTAGGCCGGTCCCGAGCCTGCGGCTCTCGGCTGAGGGCAGCGTAGTAGTCCTGCTCGTGCTCGGCCGGTGGGATCTGGCCGATGCTGGAGTGCAGGCGGCGGTGGTTCCACCAATCGACCCAGCCGGCGGTGGCGTACTCGACGTCGAGGAGGGTCTTCAACGGACCGTGGTGGAAGACGTCGGTGGCGATTGCCTCGGTCTTGTACAGGCCGATGATCGACTCCATTGAGCCCGTGGTCGTAGGCATCGCCCACGGCCCGATCGAGGGCGCGATGCCTTCGAGTGCGAGGTGCTCGGTATACCGCAGCGACGTACTGACTGCCCGCATCGCTGTGACACACCAGGGTTCCGGGCCCGATCGGGTGACCGTGGCGGTCCCGGTCCCACATTGCGATCCGCAACGGTGTCAGGACCAGGCTGGTGCGCTTGTCGGTGGCGACGTGCCATCCCACGATGCGTTGGGCGGAGACGTCGACGACGAACGCGACGTAGACGAACCCGGCCCAGGTGCGGACGTAGGTGAAGTCAGCGACCCACCGTGGGCACGAACGGCGTGCGGCGCGGCAAGAAGCTCCGCACCACCATCCCGGGTCGCCACGGGCACCGCCCCGGCGACCTGCTCGATCGGGACTTCACAGCCGCTGCGCCCAACACCCAGGTCACCCATCGACCTGTCGACGGGGCAGTGGGCGACCTCGAGTCTCTGTCGACGCAAGTGCGCGGTCATCTTCCGCCGCCCGTAGAGCTCATACTTCCCCGACGCCGCGAGAAGGGCGTCGATGACCACAGGGTCGGTCACGGTCCTGGCCGAGACCGACCGGTTGCTCTGTCGCCACGACCGGTAGGTCGCGCCGCGACATCGCAGCCGTGTGCGGTGAGCACCCTGCAGGTCGACTCGACGGCGTGGCCATCGCCGCGCATGTCCTCGATAGACGACATGATCAGCGATTGCGGGGGTCGAGCTCCCCAGCGAAGTACATCGAGGCCTTCCGCAAGTCTCGTTGTCCTCACGCAGCCGACGGTTCTCCGCCTTCAGTCGCTTGATCTCGGCGCTTTCCTCGCTCGTCACGCCGGGCCGGGCGTCGATGTCGGCCTGAACGGCCCACCGACGCACCGTCTCCTTACCCAACCCGTGCTGCTCGGCCACGACTTGGGCGACCGCGGTCAGCGAGCCGCAGTCACCGCGGTGCTCAGCGACCATCCGAACTGCCCCACCGTCACAGCGGGATCCACCTTCCTAGGCATGTGCTCATCCTCCTTGACTCACAAGGAAGCGGCATCAGACCCGTGACAGCTCAGACCGCCACCTGATCGCCTTGCCGGAAGATCTGCGCGAGCGTCGGCCGGGTAGGCGTTCACGGTGTGCATGGCGGCGTTCACGCCAGTTGGCGGAATGAGGGTTCGCTGCGAGGGATCGCTACCGTGGCCAGGAGAGCGCCAACGGCGGCTGTCGCTCCGACGATGTTCAGCACGGTGAGTCCCGCCGGGCCAATGAGGGCGCTCGCGGCGTACATGCCGAAGAAGGCGCTACCGAGGGCACTGCCGAAGTTTCGTGCCAGTGCGTTGACGCCGCTGGCCGCGGCAGCTTGGTCAGCCGGTGAGGTGTCGAGGATGAGTGCAGGCATGGCCGAGTAGGCCACTCCGATCCCGGCGGAGACGACGACGTTGCTCAGGACGATCTGCCAGATCTCCACGCTCGGGATGAACTCCAGGACGAAGCCGGCCGCGACAGTCAGGCATGCGACAAGGAGGGCGAAGCGAGCGCCGTGGCGGGAGATGAGCCGAGTCGCCAGGGGGGCGGCAGCGGCGACGGCCGCTCCTCCCGGCAGCATCAGCAGCCCGGCCTCGACGACCGTGCGGCCGAAGCCGTTCGGCGCTGACGTCGGCAACTGGAAGAGGGTGTTCGCGGAGAGGAAGCTGAGGAAGAACGCGCCTCCGAGAGCGAGTGCCGCCACGTTGGTGAGCAGGGTGGGTCTCAGCACGGCGAGCCGGACGTCGACGATCGGGTGCGCCGTGCGCAACTCCAGCACGCAGAACGCCGGTAGCAGCAGGACTGCCGCGACAAGGAGCCCTAAGGTCGCCGGGGAGCCCCATCCCCAGGTAGCGCCCTGGCTCATGGGGATCAAAGTGGCGACGAGGGCGACAGCCAGGAGCACGCCGCCTGTCCAGTCGACCTCCCTCTCCCGGGTCTCGGGCCGGACGTCGGGAACGAGACAGACTGTCGCTACCAGGACGAGCACGCCGGTGACGGCCGACGTGCCGAAGACGCCCGCGAGTCCCCATCGACCGGCGATCAGGCCAGCGAGAGGGAGGCCGACGGCTCCGCCGATCCCGAGCATGGCGCTGACCAGGGCGATGCCGGCTGCCCGTCGAGTCCCCGGCAGGATCTGGGCCATCACCCCGATTCCCAAGGGGATCGACGCGGTGGACAAGCCCTGGATGGCTCGTCCGACGAGGAGGAGGGACAGGTCGGAGGTCGCCGCGCAGATCAGCGAGCCGAGAACGAACGCGCCGATCGCCAAGACCAGCATCCGCTTGCGTCCGTACTGGTCGCCGAGGCGGCCCAGGAGCGGATTCGCCACCGCCCCCACGACCACGGTGACGGTGACCAGCCAGCTGGCGGTCGACGCCGAGACCCCCAGCTCGCGTGGCAGGCCGGGCAGCACCGGCACGACGAGGGCCTGAGTGAGGGAGGTGATGAACGCGGCGCTGGCGACGGTGAACGCCATCAGGCGCAGGCGGCCCGGGCTGGTCATCACCGATGAGGTCGGGGCCTTCTCGTGCTGGATCCTGGTCATGGTGCGAGCCGTTTCTGTGCGGCGTGGCGGAGAGCCCCGCCCCGTGCGCCTCGGGGAGCGCGCAGGGGACGGGGCCCGACCGACCGGCGGTGGTCAGAGGTTGACGACGACGGTCTTGGTCTCGGTGAAGGCGTCGATGACGTCGGTACCGTGCTCGCGCCCGATTCCGGACTGCTTGAACCCGCCGAACGGGAGGATGCCGGAGCTCATCTGGGCAGTGCTGTTGATGAACACGGAGCCGGCCTCGAGACGCGCCGCGACGGTGTGGGCCTGGGAGAGGTCCCTGGTCCACACGTACGACGCGAGTCCGTAGATGCTGTCGTTGCTCATCCGGACGACCTCGTCGACGCCGTTGAACGGGATGAGGACCGCGACCGGGCCGAAGACCTCCTCCTGGGCGATGCGCGCGTCGTTGGTGACGTTCTCGACCAGCGTCGGGGCCACGAAGAGGCCGCCGTCCGGGTCCTCGACGCCGCCGGTGGTGATCGTGGCGCCTGCGTCCCGAGCGACGTCGAAGTAGGAGACGACGCGGTCGTAGTGCGCCCGCGACGCCAGCGGCCCGATCACGGTGTCCGGGTGGAAGGGGTCGCCGGTGACGTAGGTCGCCATCTCCTCGGCGAGCAGGGCCGAGAACTCCTCGCGCACCGGCTCCTCCACGAAGATGCGGGTGCCGGCGACACAGCTCTGGCCGGACCCGTTGAGGAAGTCACCCGCGGCGGCCTTCGCCGCGGCCGGCAGGTCTGCGTCGGCGAAGACGATCGTCGGCGACTTCCCGCCGAGCTCGAGCGTGAGCCGCTTGACGTTGACCGCCGATGCCGCCAGCAGGTGCTTGCCCACGGCGGTCGACCCGGTGAAGCTCACCTTGTTCACGTCCGGGTGCTGGATGAGGGCCTCACCCGCGACGCCACCTTCGCCCGTGATGATGTTGAAGACGCCGCGGGGGAGGTCGGTCTGCGCGAGGAGCTCGGCGAAGCGCAGGGCGCTCAGGGAGGTCTGCTGTGCCGGCTTGGCCACGACGGTGTTGCCCGTGGCCAGCGCGGGGGCGACCTTCCACGACATCTGCAGGAACGGGCCGTTCCACGGGGTGATGGCCACCGTGACGCCGAGCGGCTGGCGGACGACGTAGTTGAACTGGCCCGGCGCCGAGGGCGCGGTCTGGCCGTAGATCTTGGTGGGCCAGCCGGCGTAGTGGCGGTAGGTCTCGATGGCGTTCCCGACCATCCACCGGGTCAGAGCGAAGGGGCCGCCCATGTCGAGGCTGTCCAGCGTGGCGAGCTCGTCGGCGTTGGCCTCGATGACGTCCGCGATCTGCGAGAGGTACAGCCCCCGCTGGTAGGGGGTGATGGCGGACCACTCGTCGCTCTCGAAGGCGCGGCGGGCCGCCGCGACGGCGAGGTCGACGTCCGCGGCGTCGGCCGAGGCGATGGACGTGATGACCTGCTCGGTCATCGGGTCAATCGTGGTGAGGGTCTGGCCCGAGCCGGCGGGACGCCACTCGCCGCCGATGAAGAGCTGCTTGGGCGCGCCGTCGAGGAACCGGGGGCGAGGACGCGAGGCCGGGTCGAGGGAGAGGTGGTGGGACATGAGGTGCCTCCGAAACAAACTAGTTGGTTGGTTATCTCGAAGGTACGCCAGTCTTCGCAAGAACGCAACCAACTAGTTGGTCCGTGAATTTGAGCAGCCACGTTGCCGGGGCCTGGAGCCCGACACCAACCTGGGGCCGGCGTCGCGGCGGACCCCGATCGGCGTGGGTGGAGCCCCGAAGTTCGGCATGACCGGGCGACGCGGCATGGTGAGGCGGACCCTGGACGCGGCATCAGCGAGCTCCGACGTGATGGCCGTCGACGCATGGCTGTCGCCACGGAGAGTTGCTCCGCGACCGGGGTAGTAGCGACGGCTACCTACAACGCCTTCCTACGCCGCATGACGTGCCTGTCAGCGCGGGTGACCTGGCGCTCATGTCGAGCCGACGCCGGCGGTAGATTCACTCACCACTTATTCACGACTTATTCGGCAGATTCGGGCTGATCCGCCCTGATTCCAAGTGAGTGACCACTAGGACAGAAGGGCCTCTGGCCTGCACAAACAGGGTTTTGGATGACCTTCGGTGATAGGCCCGGCGGCTCTCCTCAGGTTGTGGGTTCGAGTCCCACGGGCCCACCGACCCGGACGCACCAGGTCACCGCCCGCCGCGACCCTCGTCGGCGCGGTCGCGGCGGAGCATCTCGCCGATCAGGTCGATCACCCCGTCCACGCCGGCGGCGTCCCGGTCGTCGGAGTCGGGCGCGTCCAGCCGGTCGCGGGCGATCTCGTGGGGCAGCCGGACGCCGGCCTCCAGCACGTACACGGTGTCGTCGAGGGTGAAGTCGATGTCGACCACGAAGGCGGAGTGGAACTCCCCGTCCGCGTCGAGGACCACGACCTCCTCGCCGGGCTCGAGGCCGCGGGTCAGCCGGGTGCCGGTGTGGTGGACCGGGAACGTGCGTGTGGGACCGACGACCAGACGCGTCGGCAACGCCACCTCGATCAGCTCCACACTCACCCCCCGATGAGATAGATCGCCCTCATCCTCCCCCATCGGCCAAGCCAGGAGAACCCCTGACGCCGCGCGGACCAGCCCTCGGTCACGCGCACCCCCGATGTGACTCCCGACGCAGGGGCGACGCATCCTGTCCCCACCGCCGACGACCCCCGACGAAAGGGACGACCGTGACCGCCCGCCGTGTGCTGCCCACCGAGGAAGCCGTGGACCTGGTCCGCCTGGTCCGCCAGATCGCGGCGGACGAGCTGGCCCCGCGAGCCGCGGCTGCGGAGGCGGCCGAGGAGTTCCCCCGCGACGTCTTCCGCACCCTGGGCCGCGCCGGCCTGCTCGGGCTGCCCTACCCCGAGGAGCTCGGCGGCGGCGGCCTGTCGTACGAGGTCTACCTCCAGGTGCTCGAGGAGATCGCCGCGGTCTGGGCGAGCGTGGGCGTGGGCGTCTCCGTGCACGCGCTGTCCTGCTTCGGGCTCGCGACCCGCGGCACCGCGGAGCAGCAGCAGCGCTGGCTGCCCGACATGCTCGGCGGCGAGCTGCTCGGCGCGTACTGCCTCTCCGAGGCGCACGCCGGCTCCGACCCGGCGGCGATGACCACGTCGGCCACCCTGACGGGCGACGAGTACGTCCTGCGCGGCGCCAAGGCCTGGACGACGCACGGCGGCCACGCCGACTTCTACAAGGTGATGGCCCGTACGTCGGGCGCGCCCGGCGACCGCGGCGGCATCTCCTGCTTCCTCGTGCCCGCCGACTCCGCGGGCCTGTCCGCGGACCCGCCGGAGCGCAAGATGGGGCTCACCGGCTCCGCGACCGCGACGGTCCGGTTCGACGACGTCCGGGTCCCCGTGGAGCGCCGGCTCGGCGCGGAGGGCGACGGGCTGCGGATCGCCCTCGCCGGCCTCGACTCCGGCCGGCTCGGCATCGCCGCCGTGGCGGTGGGGCTCGCCCAGGGCGCCCTCGACGCCGCGGTCGCCTACGCGCAGGAGCGCACGACGTTCGGCCGCCGGATCATCGACCACCAGGGACTGGCGTTCCTGCTGGCCGACATGGAGGTGGCCGTCGCGTCCGCCCGGGCGACCACGCTGCACGCCGCCCGGCTCAAGGACGCCGGCCTGCCGTTCTCCCGCGAGGCCTCGGTCGCCAAGCTGCTCGCGACCGACCACGCGATGAAGGTGACGACCGACGCCGTCCAGGTCCTCGGCGGGTACGGCTACACCCGCGACTTCCCCGTCGAGCGCTACATGCGCGAGGCGAAGGTGATGCAGATCTTCGAGGGCACCAACCAGATCCAGCGCCTGGTGATCTCCCGCGGCCTCGACACCACCGACCACGGCGCGGTCGTCAGGACGCCGGGTCGATCCTGAGCGCCAGCACCGTCGTGTCGTCGTCCCGGGCGCCCGGGACGGCGTGCAGCATCCCGTCGATCCACGCGCCCGCGCCGTCCTCGCCCGGGCCGGACCCGGCGAGCTCGACCAGCTGGGCCAGTGAGGTGCCGAGGTGGACGCCGCGGCGCTCCACCAGCCCGTCGGTGTAGACCAGCAGGGTGTCGCCGGGGGCGAGGACCATCTCGCTCTGCTCGGCCCGCTGCACGCCGAGGCCGAGCACCGGCCGGGTGGCCACCTCGAGCTCCCGCGAGACGCCGTCGTGGACCAGCAGCGGGGGCGGGTGCCCGGCCGCGGCCAGCACCATCCGGCCGGTCGCGGGCTCGACGGTGCCGACGAGCGCGGTCGCGATCACCTGCTCGAACAGGCCGTCCATGAACCGGTCCGTGCGGTCGAGCGCGGCGGCGGGCGAGGCGTCCGCGAACAGGTGGGCGCGTACCGCGGCGCGCAGCTGGATCATCGTCGTCGCGGCCGCGACGCCGTGGCCCGCGACGTCGCCCACCACGAAGGCCATCCGCCCGCCGGGCAGCAGGAACGCGTCCCACCAGTCGCCGCCCAGCTGGAACGTCGACGCCGGCTGGTAGCGCGCCGCGACCTCGAGGCCGGCGAGGTCGGGAGCGGCGAGCGGGATCACGCTGCGCTGCAGCGCCTCGGCCATGTCGACCTGCTCGCGCGAGCTCGCGTAGAGCAGGCTCGCGAGGTGGCTGGCGAGCGCGACCGCGTGCTCCGGGTGCCACGCCGCCCACCGGTCGCTGTAGCCGCGGACCTCCTGCTGCCACTTCTCGAAGGACTTGCGCGGGCTGAGCCGCACCTCGGGCCCCTCGGAGCGGGCGATCTGCTTGTTGGTGGGATCGCCGCCCCAGTCGACGACCGTCGGGAGCTCGGGGCGCACCCAGCACAGCCAGCGGTCGGGCGCCGAGCCCAGCACCAGCGCGCCGGCCGCGACGTCCGCCACGTCGGCGAGGTCCGGGTCCAGCTCGGCGAGGTGGGCGCTGGACCCCGGCTGGCTGTCGGGTCCGCGCAGCAGCGTGGCGATCCGGCGCAGCGCGGGCTCCGGCGGCACGTCGCCGAGCGAGGTGATCACGCCGTCGAAGCAGAGCGCGACCCCGCCGGCACCCATCAGCTCGACCAGCGCGTCGTCGGCCACCAGGGAGTCGAGCGCACCGGAGCCCGCCGCGGAGGTGCGGGCCATCAGCTCGGCGAGCAGCGCCTCGGCGCGGCGTACGTCCTCGCGGTCGTCGGCGCGCTCCCGCTCGGCGACCAGCTGGGAGGACGCCTGCCCCAGGAACTCCGCGGCGGTCCGGACGTCGAGGCTGAGCAGGTGGGGGCCGGAGTAGTGGTGGCACGCGATCAGCCCCCACAGCTCGCCGTCGACCACCAGGGAGACCGACATCGAGGCGGTCACGCCCATGTTGCCGAGGTACTCGACGTGGATCGGCGAGACGCTGCGCAGGGTGGAGTGCGAGAGGTCGAGCGCGGCACCGGTCGCCGGGTCGAGCACCGGCACGATCGGGACGGGGACGTAGGAGAGGTCGGGGATCATCCGGATCCAGTTGACCGTGTAGAGCCGTCGCGCCTGGGCGGGGATGTCGGTCGCGGGGTAGTGCAGCCCCAGGAACGGGTTCAGGTCGGGACGGCGGTGCTCGGCGACCACCTCGCCGTTCCACTCCGGGTCGAAGCGGTAGACCATCACCCGGTCGAACCCGGTCATCGAGGCCACCTCGTCGGCGATGCCGGCCACCAGCTCGGCGACCGTCCCGGTGGCGGCGAGCCGACGCATCGCCCCACGGACCGCGCGGTACGCCGGCAGCGAGCCGTCGGCGCGCCCGGAGCGCTCGATCTCGACGACCAGGCGGTCACCCGAGCGGTGCACGACGGCGTCGACCACCCCCGTGAGGCCGGGCCCGTCGGCGTCGCCGTCGAGGACGAGCTCCACGGTGCTGGCCGCCGGAGCGGCGCCGGCCTGGCGGACGACGGCGGCGGCCTCGGCGCCCAGGACGTCCTCGAGGCGCGCACCGACCACCCTCGCCGGGGCCGTGCCGAGCTTCGTGCGGGCGTTGGCGGAGGCCATCTCGACCCGCTCCAGGTCGGTGCTGAGCGCCAGCAGGACGCCGTGCGGCTGGATCGCGCCCGGGACGTGGATGGGCTCCCGGTCGCAGGTCGTGAGGTCGACGGCCGCGTAGGCAGGCGTGTGCGCGGACACAGCCAGGTCGGTCACGGGCGCTCCGGGGGGTGCGGGGGGGTCGGCCACGATGCGTGGCGGTCCTCACGCATCATTCCATCAGGTCAGGGACGCTCGTCCCGGCGCTCCCCCGGCGGGCGCGCGCGCAGCCGGCGCCGCAGGCGCAGCTCCGCCAGGAGGAGCTCGACGTCACCGACGCCGAGCTCCTCCGGGGGCGCCTCGTGCGCCGTGGCTGCGTGCAGCGACACCGCGGTGCCGGTACGCGTGGCAGTCCCCATCAGTCCTCCCCCGACATCTGGCTGGCCCCGACCCTAGTGGCCCGAACCGGCGATCCGCTGCGGAAACCGTCGAGGATCGTCCAGATCACCACCGATCCCGCAGCCGGTCCAGACGTCCACCGCCGGATCGGCAGGGTCGGCGTCCGCGCGTCGGAGCATGCCGAGGCACCGGCCGAAGTGGAACGTGTTCTAGACTCCGCGGGTGACCGGCTACGTCCAGGACGACATCACCGACGAGGAGCTCGAGCGGCAGCGAGCCCTCTACGGCCCCTTCACCCAGGCCGTGCGCGAGCTCGTGGATGTCACGATCCGCACGCTCGTGGACGACGACGAGATCCGGCGCGCCCAGGCGGAGGTCGAGGCGATCACCGCGCGGCTGCGCGAGCACCAGCTCGACGGCTCGTACGGCGTCCGGTTCGGCAAGGCGGGCCGGGGCCGGCCGTGGGGCAACACCGTCGTCGGGCTCCGCAACCCCGCGGCGCCGCCGCTGGAGGTCGAGCACGACGAGTCCGGCCGCGCCTGGTCGGAGTTCCACCTCGGCGCGCCGTACGAGGGGCCCCCGGGACTCGTGCACGGCGGCGTCTCGGCGATGCTCCTCGACCAGATGCTGGGCGAGGCGGCCGGCGCGGGCGGGAAGCCCGGCATGACCGGCACCCTGACCCTGCGCTACCGCCAGGGCACCCCGCTCGGCGACCTGCGGGCGGAGGCCTGGATCGACCGCGCCGAGGGCGTCAAGACCTTCGCCAAGGGCCACATCATCGGCCCCGAGGGCGTCACGGTCGAGGCCGAGGGCGTGTTCATCCTGCCGCGGTGGGCGCGCGAGGCGATCGCCGCGCAGGACGCCGAGAAGCCGACCCCGTCGTACTTCGAGTAGCGCTCAGACGCGTTCGCCGGTGTGCGCCGGCGCGCCGCCCCGGTCGCCGCCGCTGACGCCGCGCTCGCCGGAGTCGGTGAGTCGCGACTCCTCGGCCGCCTGCGCCTCCAGCTCCTCGCGCCGCGACGTGTCCAGGACGTCGCGCGCCGCGTCGTACGCCCCCGGCTGGGAGACCAGGTCGGTCGCGCCGTGCTTGAGGCGGGCCAGGGCGCTGCGCGCGAAGATCTGCTGCTCGGTGGTGGTGCGCTCGGAGCGGCCGCGGCCGATGAACGAGACGGCCCAGCGGATCAGCGCGGTGATCCGGCTCTTGAAGCCGGTGATGTAGACCAGGTGCAGGGCCAGCCACATCAGCCAGGCGAGCACGCCGCTGAACCGCAGCTTGCCGATCATCGCCACGGCGCGGAACCGGCTGATGATCGCCATCGAGCCCTTGTCGAAGTAGTGGAACGGCTTCTGCGGCGCCTTGCCCTTGAGCCGGCCGTCGATCTCGCGGGCGGCGTACTTCGCGCCCTGGATCGCGACCTGGGCGACGCCGGGGAGGTTGTCGAGGGCGATCATGTCGCCGACGACGAACACCTCCGGGTGGCCGGGGAGCGTGAGGTCGGGGTTCACGCCGATCCGGCCGGCGCGGTCGAGGGGCGCGCCGGTCTGCTCGGCCAGCATCCGGCCCAGCGAGGAGGCCTGCACGCCGGCGGCCCAGATCTTGGTGACGGTGTCGATCCGCTCGGTGCGGCCGTCCTTGAACTTCATGTCGATGCCGCGCTCGTCGACGTCGGTCACCATCGCGCCGAGGACGACCTCGACCCCGAGCTTCTCGAGCTCCTTCTTCGACTTCTCGCCCAGCTTGCGGCCGAACGGCGGCAGCACCTGGGGCGCGGCGTCGACCAGCACCACCCGCGCGGAGCGGGTGTTGATCGCCCGGAAGTCGCGGCGCAGCGTGCGGTGGGAGAGCTCGGCGATCTGGCCGGCCATCTCCACGCCGGTCGGACCGGCGCCGACGACGACGAAGGTCAGCAGGTGGTCGACGTTGTCGCCGCGCTGGGCACCCAGCTCGGCCATCTCGAACGCGCCGAAGATCCGGCCGCGCAGCTCGAGGGCGTCGTCGATGCTCTTCATGCCGGGCGCGAACTCGGCGAAGTGGTCGTTGCCGAAGTACGACTGGCCCGCCCCCGCCGCGACGATCAGCGAGTCGTACGGCGTGACCGTCTCGCGGCCGAGGACCTGCGAGACGACGACCCGGCGCTCGAGGTCGATGTCGGTGACCTCACCGAGCAGCACCTGGGCGTTCCGCTGCTTGGCGAGGATCTCGCGGGTCGGCGGTGCGATCTCGCCCTCGGAGAGGATGCCGGTCGCGACCTGGTAGAGCAGCGGCTGGAAGAGGTGGTGGGTCGTCTTCGCGACCATCGTGATGTCGACGTCGGAGCGGCTCAGCGCCTTGGTCCCGAACAGCCCGCCGAAGCCGGAGCCGATCACCGCGACCCGGTGACGGTCCTGCGCGGCGCTGTTCTGGTCGGGCGTTGCCATGACGTGCCTTCCTGCGGCGGGGGTGTCTCCGGAGGGTCCATTCTCCCGGCAAGGACGGCCGGACCCCAAGCCGGTGCCCCGTCTGGTCGGTCACACACACCGGCCGGACCAGATACGTGCGGCACCCGCGTTTGCCCCCCGGGCCGCGGGGGTAGAGGGGCCGAGACCCGTCCCGCGCCCCGTCGATTCTCGGCCTGTCTCATGGAGTCCCGCCCGTGCCGCTGAACCGGCCTGCCCTCTCGTTGGGCGCTGGACCACGCGGGGTCCAGGACGCGCGGCGCTGGGTGGTCGACACCTGCCGGGACATCGACCGGCCCGACCTCGTGGAGTGCGCCGAGCTCGGCGTCTCCGAGCTGGTGACCAACGCCCTGCTGCACGGCGCCCCGCCGATCTCGGTGCGCGTGCGGGGCACCCGCGAGCACCCCCGGGTCGAGGTGCGCGACGGCTCCACCGATGCGCCGCTGCTGCCGGGCACCGGCGGGGGCGAGGACGACGACGACGACCTGCTGCTCACCTTCGGGCGCGGGCTGAGCATCGTCGCCCGGTGCGCCGACGCCTGGGGCGCCGAGATCGAGGAGGACGGCAAGACCGTCTGGTTCGCCCCCGCCGCCGCCTTCGCCGACGGCCCGGGCGCCGCGGGCGTCGTGCGCGGCGAGGAGGCGGCCCCCGCCGTCGGTCCCGCGGACCCCGTCAGGGTGGTGGTCCGCGACGTCCCGCTCGACCTGTACGCCGCGTTCCAGCGGCACTTCCGCGAGCTGCGGCGCGAGGCGCGGCTGCTGTCCCTGGCCCACGAGAGCGACTACCCGCTGGCCAAGGAGCTCTCGGACCTCTTCGCCACCCTCGAGCGGCCGCTCCGCGAGGGGCTCGTCGGTCCCGACCGCGCTGCCGGGGCGGTCGCGGCCGAGCGTCGGGTCGGCCAGCACGAGCTCATCACCTCCCGCGCGACCACCCGCACCATGGAGCGGTTCATCACGGTGCTCGACCTCGCCGACGAGTTCTGCCGCCAGGAGCGGCTGCTGTCGCTGGCGCGCACCGCGGAGCAGCGCGACTTCCAGCAGTGGTACCTCGGCGAGTTCGTCCGTCAGGGCCGCGACGAGGAGCCGCACCCCTGGCCGGGCGCTCGGTCCGGCCTCGGTCAGGCGTAGCCGAGGTCGTGCAGCCGGTCGTCGTCGATGCCGAAGTGGTGGGCGACCTCGTGGACGACGGTGATCCGGACCTCCTCGACCAGCTCCTCCTCCGACTCGCACAGGTCGAGGAGCGGGCCGCGGAAGATGAAGATCCGGTCGGGCAGCTGGGCGCCGAACATGCTGTCCCGCTCGGTCAGCGCGACCCCGTCGTACAGGCCCAGCAGGTCGTCGGGCTCGCCCTCCGGCGGCTCCTCCTCGACGAGGACCACCACGTTGCGCACCAGGGCGGCGAGCTCGTCGGGGATGCCGTCGAGGGCGGCGTCGACGAGCTCGTCGAAGCGAGCGGGATCCATCTCGATCGGCACGGCGACAGTCTGCCTTTCGCCCGAAATGCACGGACGCCCGGATCGGTGTGATCCGGGCGTCTGATGGCGACCCCGACGGGACTCGAACCCGCGGCCTCCGCCGTGACAGGGCGGCGCGCTAACCAACTGCGCTACGGGGCCAGGTGTGTCCACCGCCTGCGCGGTGAAGCGGGGGAACTCTAACCCACGCGGGGCGAGCGTTCACAATCGAGGGCGTCTCCCCACGTCACCCCGCCTGCGCGGCCTTGCGGCCCAGCTTCTCGGCGAGCTCGGAGGCGTCGAGGTCGCCGTCGAGGAGGCGGCGGGTCGGCCAGGCGCTGGTGTCGAGGCCGCTGAGCCGCTCGAACAGCGCCAGGTCGTCGGCGTACCGCTCGGCGAGGACCTGGAGCACCTCGGCGGACGGGCCGGTCCGGTCGGTGACCGCCGGCGTCGGGTGCCGCCGGAGGTCCGGCGGGATCGGGCCGTACGGCGAGAGGCCGAGGAAGTCGGTCAGCCGCGAGGCGACCGCGGCCTCGTCCTTGACCACGTCGATGAAGTCGATGAGCAGCCACTGCTCGCGCGGGAACTGGGCCAGGCCGCGCTCCAGCTGCCTGCCGTAGAAGCCCCGCGCCACCGCGGTGAAGTTCCGCAGCTGGCCCGTGGTCCAGCCGTCCGGCTTCACCTCCGGGATGCCGGGCGGCGACCAGTCGAGCACCAGGGAGTCGAAGTCCGGGAAGGTGTCGCTCCGCTTGCCCTGGCGCGTGACCTGCATCATCCAGTGCGAGAACGCCCGCTCGATCGGGTCGCGGAACGACGCGATCAGCAGCATGTCCGGGTTGTGGGCGTGCATCCGCTCCAGCGCCTTCGGCCAGTAGAGGTACGACGGCGTCGAGTCGCCCGCGATCCGTTGCCCCGGCTTGGTCACCCGAGCCCGGTAGTCGGAGAGATCGGGGGCCGACCAGTCGCGCTTCTCGTCGTCGAAGACGTGCAGCTCCTTGTGCGCGGGGCGGGCCACCTCGTCGTGCCGGACGAGCAGGGAGAAGAGGGTGCTGGTGGCCGCCTTCTGGACGCCGACGATGGAGTACGTGATGGGTAGCGTCGCGTCACTCACGGCGGCGAGTCTTTCACGCATCGAACCTGGCACCCCCAACGGGATTCGAACCCGTGCTACCGCCGTGAAAGGGCGGGGTCCTGGGCCGCTAGACGATGGGGGCCGGGACTGCCCGCACAGCATAATGGCCGCCGCCGGCCGGCCGTGCGGCGCCACGGGCGCACGACGCGGACTCGGATTCGGAGCGCCCCGAAGGCTCCTGTAGGGTGTCGGTCGCTCGGGCAGGTAGCTCAGTTGGTACGAGCGTCCGCCTGAAAAGTGGAAGGTCGGCGGTTCGACCCCGCCCCTGCCCACGAGCAAACGCAGGGCTCTGACCTGCGAGAAGAGCCCCGCCGGTATCCGGCGGGGCTCTTCTGCGTCAGGTGGGGGTCGGGTCTGGGATCAGGTCGGCGGGAACCGCGGGCTGGTCCGCAGCACCAGGTCGGGATCGACGGTGCGCAGGGTGTCGGGCTCGAAGCCGTTCCGGACGCCCCACAGGACCGCCTGCGAGCGCCGGGTGACGCCGATCTTCTGGTACGCCGACCGGATGTAGGTCTTGACGGTGTTGACGCTGAGGAACGCCCGCGCCGCGATCTGCTGGTTGCTCAACCCCTGGGTGATGAGCGCGATGACCTCGGCCTCGCGCGGGGACAGCCCCGCCGACCGCCCGGGCCAGTCACCGTCGCCGTCGCGGCTCGACTCCTCGCTGCCGGCCAGGATCACGATCTCGCCACGGACGACCCGCGCCAGCGCCGCCACGATCTGGGGTCCGGTGAGCACCTTGGACAGGTAGCCCCGGGCTCCGTCGTCGATGGCTTCCTGGATGAGCCGGGGCTCGAGGTTCCAGCTGTAGACCACCACCATGGCGTCGCTGTCGCGCACGAAGTCCTTGAGGTCGACGCCCCGACCCTCGACCTGCGCGAACGTGTCGAACAGGACGACGTCGACGTCGGAGATCACGGCCGTCGAGGCGCCCGTCTCGACCACATCGATGCCCTCGTCGGCGAGGAACGCCGAGACGCCGGCAACCACCACCGCGTAGTCGTCGACGATGGCCAACCGCAAGGGACGCTTCTCCGCCTCCATGCCCCGGACTGTAGAGGATCGAGAGCGCCACCCATCCGACCAGGCACCGGCTCCGAACCACCCTCAGCAGCCCGGGAGTTCCATGTCCTCCCGGGCTGCCCCATGCGCACCGCCCCCGCCCCCACCGGTGGTTTGAGCAGACGAAGGCGCTCTGGCGCCTGAGCGTTCTCGAAACCCGGTGCCCCGACAGACAACCCCGACCCCGCGAGTCGGCGCTTGTGTTCGCGGTCCGGAGCGGGACACAAGCGCCGACTCGGCGAGTGCCTCGGTGGTCGAGCAGGGACGAAGTCCCGGTGTCGAGACCCGGTGAGGTGCCTGGGGTGTCGGGTGGAGGCTGCTTCTCGACTCACCGGGTCTCGACAACGTTCAGGCGCAGAGCGCCTTCGCTGCTCGACCACCGGCGGTCGGTGGTCGAGCAGGGACGAAGTCCCGGTGTCGAGACCCGGTGAGGTGCCTGGGGCGTTGGGTTCAGGCTGCTTCTCGGCTCACCGGGTCTCGACACCGCTCAGGCGCAGAGCGCCTTCGCTGCTCGACCACCGGCGGGACGCCTTCGCTGCTCGACCGCCGGCGTTACCTGGGCCACGGATCCTGCGGGCGGTGGTCGTGGGTGGTGGTGCGGTCGGGAGGATGGGTCGGTGACATCCCTTGCTGACCGCCTGTCCCTGCCGCACGGCCCCGAGTGGCCGAACCGGTTCGCGCTCGCCCCACTGACCAACACCCAGAGCCACGACGACGGGACGCTGTCCGACGACGAGCACGACTGGCTGGTGGCCCGTGGGCGTGGCGGGTTCGGGCTGACGATGACCTGCGCGGCGTACGTCGCTCCGGCGGGGCAGGCGTGGCGGGGGCAGCTCGGCATCGCCTCGGACGCGCACCTGCCCGGGCTCACCCGGCTGGCGGAGAGCCTGCGCGCCACGGGGACCCGGTCCTCGGTGCAGCTGCACCACGGGGGCCGTCGCGCGGACCCGGCGCTCAGCGGCCGGCCGAACCAGTGCCCCTGGGACGAGCCGGACAAGGACGCGGTCGCGATGACGACCGCCGAGGTGCACGAGATGGTCGCCGACTTCGTCGCGGCCGCGGTGCGTGCCGAGCGCGCGGGCTTCGACGGCGTCGAGGTCCACGGCGCGCACGGGTACCTGCTCGGGCAGTTCCTCGACGCCCGGCACAACCAGCGCACCGACGGGTACGGCGGGTCGCTCGACGACCGCGTCCGGGCCCTGACGGAGGTGCTCGAGGGCATCCGCGCCGCCACCGGACCCGACTTCCAGCTGGGGCTCCGGCTCACCCCCGAGGGCAACGGCATCACCCTGCCCGAGGGGCGCGAGGTGGCCCGCCGGGTGCTCGCCGGCGGGACCCTCGACTACCTCGACATGTCGTTGTGGGACGTCTTCATGCGGCCGCGCGGCGCCGGGCACGACGGGCTGCTCATCGAGCACTTCACCGACCTGCCCCGCCACGGCGCGCTCCTCGGAGTGGCCGGCCGCGTGCTGTCCGCCGCCGACGCGCGGTGGTGCCTGGAGCAGGGCGCCGACTTCGTCTCCGTCGGGACCGCCGCGATCCTCCACCACGACTTCGCCGCCCAGGCGATCGCCGACCCCGACTTCCAGGTGCGGTCGCGCCCTGTCCCGCGGGACGTGCTGCGCGACGAGCACGTCGGGCCGGCGTTCATCGACTACCTCGCCGCAGGCTGGGACGACCTCGTGGCGTGATGTCGGTCCCGGTGCTTACAGTGACCTGGGTCACATCCGCACCCGCGTCCTGCTCGGAGGAGAACGCCATGTCCACGACCGCCTCGCCCGCCGCACCGCCCACCCTCCAGCCGTCCCTCGACCGCCGCCGCCTGCTCGCGGCGGCGGGCCTCGGGGGCCTCGCGACCGCCGCCGCCTCCGGCGAGGCGTACGCCGCACCCGGGCTCGACCCGATGGACCTCAGCTTCGACATCGTCGACACCCAGCGCCCGCGCGACCTGGTCGCCGACCGGTTCGTCGAGCTGCGCGACCGGTTCGGGGGCCGCGGCCCGCGCTACACGGTCCTCTCGCCCAGCGACCAGCCCGGCCGCGTACGCCGTCGCGACGGCCGGCTCGAGATCGGCGGCCGCGACCCGCACTTCACGCTGCTGCGCTCGACGACCGGGCAGCGGGCGCCGTACGCCTCGGTCGTGGTGCAGGTGGCCTCGATGTCCGGCGACGACGAGCGCGACCGCGTGTACGCCGGGCTGGTGGCGGACGCGGGCGACCACGTCCTGGCCTGGTACGACGCGGCGACGGGCCGCGCCGGCATCGACGTCTCCGTCGACGGCGTGGTCACCGAGCTCGGCAGCGCCGAGGCGCCGGCCCTGACCGGGGGGTTCCGGATGGCGTTCAGCCTCACCAGCAGCACGGTCGTGGTGTTCGTCGAGGGCGGCGAGGGCCTCCAGCCGCTCGTGCAGGCCCGCCTCGACGACCACGTCGACCTGCGGCGCCCGGCGCTGCTGGCCCGCTACCGCAACGGCTTCGGCGCCGAGTCGGGATCGGGACGCACCGAGCTCGCCGCAGTCGAGGCGGGCTACTTCGGCGAGCTCGGCCTGCGTGACCCGCACCTGGTCACCCGCGCCGACGGCACGCCGTACCTCCGCGACGGCAAGGCCTACCTCACCTTCACCCAGGCGGGGCTGGCGTTCTTCGAGACCGCCCACTGGGGCGTGTGGACCCTCGACCTGCGCACCTTCGAGCTCGAGCAGGTCGCCAATCTGTTCTTCCGCCGCGAGGGGCTCGACGCCGTGCTCGGCGACCACGCCGGGCACCTGGTGCTCGACGAGCGCAACGACCGCTGGATCGTCACCAACAGCACCTGGGGCGACTTCTCGTTCGAGGGCGTCGAGATCAACTACACGACCGTCTCGACCCGCCGTGACCTGCTCTCCGGGGTGCACGTGCTCCGCACCAGGCGCCTCCCGCTGCCGCTCGCCGACCTGCCCAGCGAGGCCGTCGGCCAGTGGGACCCGCACGTCGTCCGCATCCGCGGCCGCTGGTACGTCGCGTTCGTCAACGCGCGGGCGTTCTTCAACTTCTACCCCGCCCTGGCGCGCAGCGCCCGGGGCGCCGACTTCGACGACGGCCTCCGGCTCGTGGGCGCCGACGCCGACAAGGTCGAGACCGAGGGCACGGTGATGCAGAAGTTCGGCGACTCCTGGTACGTCCTGGCCAGCAACGGCGACGCCTCGCCGGAGGAGATCCGCGGGCAGTACCCCGTCTACGACCTGCAGATGGACCAGGTCGGCGTGCTGGACGCCCCGCACCCGACCAACATCCCGTGGCCGATGGTCATCCCGGTGCCGACGCGCAACGGACGCACGCGGTGGCTGATCGTGACCTTCAACGGCACCCAGTTCGAGGAGCCGCTGCTGGGCTACGGCACCCACGGAGACGTCGTGGTGATGGAGGCCGATCGCACCACCCGAGGCAGGCAGTTCCCCCGTCGGTGAGGCCGGCGGCGGAGGTCCTGTGCGTCCCGGGAGTGGGTCTCGACGCCGCGGCGTGGCGACCCACCCTCGACGGCCTGCCGCAGTGGCCGTCCGCCGTCGCCGTGCTGCCGGGGTACGGCGCCCGTCGGCGCCCCGGTGAGCCGCTCGACCCCGTCGCGCTGGGGCGCCGGGTCGCCCGCGAGCGGCTGGCCGGGCGGTCCGGCGTCGTCCTGGTGGGGCACTCCGCGGGCTGCCAGGTGGCGGTCGAGGCCGCCCGGGCCGCGCCCGGCTCGGTCGCCGCGGTGGTGCTGATCGGCCCCACCACGGACCCGCGGGCGCGGTCCTGGCGGCGGCTGGTGGTCCGCTGGCTGCGCACCGCCGCCCACGAGCGCCTCTGGCAGGTGCCGACGCTGGTCCGGTCCTACACCCGCACCGGTCCCCGCCACCTCCTCGCCGCGCTGGGCGCGGCGCGGCACCACGACGTCCGCGCGGCCGTGCGGGCGCTGGACCGCCCCGTGCTGGTGGTCCGCGGCCCGCGGGACCGGATCTGCCCCGCCGACTGGGCGAGCGAGCTCGCGTCGTACGGCGCCCCGGGGTCGCGCGTCGTGACGCTGGCGGCCGGGGCGCACATGGTCCCGCTGACCGACGGACCGGCGGTGGCGGCCGTGCTGCGTGAGGTCCTCGGCTAGCTGCGGAGCACCGGCAGCAGGTCGGCGGCCGGCTCGGAGTACTCCACCCGCACAACGTGGTCCCCCGCGAACCGCAGCGAGGTGACCGAGCACAGGCTGCACTGCCGGCGGCGGGGGTCGTGCACCCGGCTCCGGCCCTCGAGGTGCCGCCGGGTCGCCCAGATCGGCAGCTGGTGGGAGACCAGGACCGCCTCGTGGCCGCGGGCGGCGTCCCGGGCGGCCGCCACCGCCAGCAGCATCCGCGCCACGACCTCGGCGTACGGCTCGCCCCAGGAGGGCCGCACCGGGTTCCACAGGTAGCGCCACGCCGCGGGGTCGCGCAGCACGCCCCGCCCGCCGGCGAGGCGCCGGCCCTCGAGGTGGCTGCCGGCCTCGACGGCGCGGTCGTCGGCGACGACCTCGAGACCCCGCCGGTCGGCGAGCGGCTGCGCGGTCTGGCGGGTGCGCTCCAGGGGTGAGGCGCACACGTGGCGGACGTCGCGCTCGCCGAGCACCTCCGCGACCCGGGCGGCCATGGTGTGGCCGAGCCCGGAGAGCGGGAAGCCCGGGAGCCGGCCGTAGAGCAGCCCGGAGGGGTTGTGCACCTCGCCGTGGCGCACGAGGTGCACCGTGGTCAGCTGTTCCGCCACCGGAATCCCCTTCCGTCGTCGCGCCTGTGTGTACCCGCCTGCCCTCAGGGCACCACGGCGACCACGACGATCGGGCCGAGCTCCCGGCGGACGAACTCCGGGCCGCTGAACAGCTCGTCGGGGAAGGTCACCTGCTCCCGGCGGGTCCGGTCCGGGAAGTCGTCGACCATGAACGGCAGCACCAGCTCGTCCCCGACCCGGCGCAGCACCAGCCCGTCGACCTCGTCGAACCCGTTGTCGCGCAGCAGCCCGGCGGCACAGGCGGAGTCGTCGCACCGGGCGACCTCCTCGAGCAGCGCCACCCGGTCCTCGAACTGTCCGTTCGGGTGGGAGTAGATGCTCTTGTACGCCAGGAACCCCTGCACCGGGGTGGTCGCGAGCAGGTCGACCTGCGAGGTGACCAGCACCGCCTCGTCGAGGGGTACGTCGGGGCGCAGCTCGCGCCAGGCCGAGCGGACCTCGGCGACCGACGGGTCGTCGGGGTCGACGAACAGGGTCGGGTAGTAGGGGTCCTGCCCGACCGTCCCGCTCGGCACCGAGCCGTCGGGGTAGCGGGTCGTGTGCGCGAGCAGCGCGGGCGGACCGGTCACCCACAGGGTGGCGAGGTGGTGGCCGGCGTGCCCCCCGGCGAGGGCGGCGGCCAGGACCGGGACGAACGCCGCGGCCCCCCGTCGTACCGGCAGCCGTCCCCACCAGTCGATCAGCCCGAGGACCCCGCAGACGAGCAGGACCATCGTGAAGGCGTCGCGGGTCTTGAAGGCGAGCAGCCCGACGTCGTACCGCTCGCCGACGGCGCCCAGGGCGAGGGTGGCCAGCGTCCCGGCCACCGCGAGGGCCAGCGCGCCGGCCAGCTCGTGCGCCTCCCGGCGCCGTACCCACCGCCAGTCCGCCCAGGCGAGCCAGAGCGCCCCGACCAGGACCAGCACGCCGAGCGTGTCCAGCGCGTCGAGGGGCTCGACGAGCAGCGGCACCGGCGGCCGGTTGCCCTCCGGCACGGCGAACCGCAGCTGCAGGCTGTCGGCCGGCAGCCGCAGCCGGGCCACCAGGACCGGCAGCCAGGAGACCGCCGACACCGCCAGCCCCACCGCGCCGATGGCCAGGGCCCGCCGCCACGGCAGCGGCGACGGACGCCGGGCGGCGACGGGGCCGCGGCCGCGGGCCGTGTCGTAGCCGAGCGCGAGCACCGTCGCCACGCCGAAGGGCAGGAACCAGTAGGTGTGGACGAGCATCAGCAGCCCCAGCACCAGGCCCAGCCGCCACGCCGGCCAGCGCTCCACCCCCGGCGCGCGGACGTCGCGCACGGCCAGCAGCCACCAGGGCAGCAGGCAGGTCAGCACCAGCCACTCGTCGGGCTTCTGCGGGTGCGCGGTCCACACGCTCACCAGCCCGGCGACCGCGACCGCCGGGATCGGCCCGACGACCTGCCGCCAGAGCAGGTACGCCGCCACGGGCACGAGCACGGCGACGGCCAGCTGCACCGGCTTGACCGCCTCCCAGCCCTCGATCCCGCTCACCGCGGCGAGCCGGCCCTGCAGCCACCCCAGCGCCGGCGGGTAGTACGCCGGGAGGTCGGCGTACCCGTAGTCGACCAGCGCCGCCGTCTCGGCGTACCGGGTGGCCATCTGGGTGCGGAACGAGGAGTCCGCGAACAGCCCGGCCCAGCCCCACCGGGTGCCGTGCAGCGCCGCGGTGCCCGCGGTAGCGAGCAGGACCCCGGCCAGCACCACCCCGACGTCCGCCGCCCGCGCCCGCGATCGACGGGCCACGAGGGCGACCGCCGCCCCCGCCAGCCCGGCCGCGCAGGTGAGCCCCCAGGTCACCCGCTCGCGCCACACGTGCTCGACGACCCGGACGTCGAGCGCCGCGACGACGAGCGCCGCCGCGGCCGCACCGAGGGCTGTCGCGAGGAGCAGCAGCCAGGGCCGGAGCGGCATCGACGTCCTCTTTTCCTCGATCCGGCGTTCAGGTCGTGATGACGGGGTACCCCGCGCCCTCACCTCTGGGAGGCAATCATGGCCAGCACGTCGGAGCGGTGGCCCGTCCCCGTCGACGAGCGCGCCCTCGCCACCGCCTCCCGCGGCCGGCGCTGGTACGCCCTCCTGCTCGGCACCCGTCCCCGGCAGGCGCTGACCAAGAACCTCCTCGTGCTGACCGCCCCGGCCCTGGGCGGGCAGCTGCTGAGCGACGCCGCCGTGGTGCCGGGGACCCTGGTGGCCTTCGTCGCCTTCGTGACCCTCTCCTCCGCCGTCTACCTCGTCAACGACGTGCGCGACGTCGAGCTCGACCGCTGCCACCCGACCAAGTCCCGGCGCCCGATCGCCAGCGGGGCGCTCCGCGTGCCGTTCGCCCTCGGCGGCGCCATGGTGCTGGCGGCCGGCGGCCTGGGCCTGGCACTGTGGTGGTCGCCTGCGCTGGCCGTCGTCCTCCTGACCTACGTGCTGGTGCAGGCGGCGTACTGCACCCACCTCAAGCACGTCCCCGGCGTCGACATGGTCACCGTCGTCAGCGGGTTCGTGCTGCGGGTGGTGGCCGGGGGCGTGGCCGCCGCCGTGGAGGTGTCGGTGCCGTTCGTGGTGGTGGTCGGGCTGGCGGCGCTGTTCATGGTCGCAGGGAAGAGGTACTCAGAGATGTGGATGCTCGGGGCGGCCGCCGGCACGCGGAGCAGCCTGGCCCGGTACTCCCTGCGGTCCCTGCGCGTCGTCTGGGCCCTCTCCGGGGCCTTCGCCGTCGTGGGGTACGCCGTCGCCGCGACCGGCCTGGCGCCGCTCGGGTCGGCGGCCGCGGCCTGGGCGATCGTCTCGGTCCCGCTCTTCGCCGCCGGGATGGCGCGCTACGCGCAGCACGTCCGGCTCGGCCGGGCCGGGTCACCGGAGCGCGTCGTCTACGGCGACTGGATCCTGCAGGTGCTCGGCGCGCTCTGGCTGGCGCCGCTCGTCGCGGCGGTCGTGCTCGCGTGAGCGGGCCGACCACCGTCCGGCGCGCGCTCACCGGGTGGGGCCGGACCTCCCCCGGGGTCGCCGAGGTCGCCGGGATCCGGTCCCCGGAGGACGTCGTCGCGCTGCTGGCCACCGGGGTGCCCGGCCGCGGGGTGCTGCCCCGCGGGCTGGGCCGCAGCTACGGCGACGCGGCCCAGAGCTCCGGTGGCCTGGTGCTGGACATGACCGGCTGCGACCGGGTGCTGTCGATCGACACCGAGCAGGCCGTCGTCCGGGTCGAGGCCGGGGTCGACCTAGACCGGCTGACCCGGGTCCTGCTCCCCCTAGGCCTCTGGCTCCCGGTCGTCCCCGGGACCCGGCAGGTCACGGTGGGCGGGGCGATCGCCGCGGACGTGCACGGCAAGAACCACCACGTCGCCGGGTCCTTCGGCGCGCACGTGCTCGAGCTGGACCTGGTCACCGTCGACGGGAAGACGCACACGCTGGGCCCCGACGGGCCCGACGCGGCGCTGTTCTGGGCCACGGTCGGCGGGATGGGCCTGACCGGGGTCGTCGTGCGCGCCACCCTGGCCTGCCTGCGCACGGAGACGTCGTACGCCGTCGTGGTCACCGAGCGCTGCCGGGACCTCGACCACCTCCTCGAGCGCCTGGAGGAGGGCGACGACCCCGCGTTGCCGTACTCCGTGGCGTGGTTCGACGCGATGGCCCGCGGCCGGCGCCTCGGACGGGCGGTGCTGACCCGGGGCCGGCTCGCGACCCGCGACGACCTGCCGCGGCGGCTGGCCCGCGACCCGGTGCGGCTCCCGCCCAGCGGCGGCGGACCGGCCTTCCCGGCCGTGCCCGCCGGCCTGGTCACCCGCGGGACGGGGATGGCGTTCAACGAGCTCTGGTACCGCAAGGCCCCCGCGCGGCCGACCACCGACGTGCAGGGGATCGGTGCGTTCTTCCAGCCGCTCGACGGGGTGCGCGACTGGAACCGGGCCTACGGCCCGCGGGGCTTCTGCCAGTACCAGTGCGTGGTGCCCTTCGCGGAGGTCGACGCCTTCCGCCGGGCGGTCTCCCTGATCGCCGCCTCGGGCCACCCCGCCTGCCTCAACGTGCTCAAGCGGATGGGCCCGTCGGGCCGGGGGCTGCTGTCCTTCCCCGCCCCCGGGTGGACGCTGGCGGTCGACGTGCCGGTCCGGCCCGTGCTGGAGCGGCTCTTCGGCCGGCTCGACGACCTGGTGCTCGCCGCCGGGGGACGCGTCTACCTCGCCAAGGACGCCCGGCTGCCCGGCGGCCACCTCGAGGAGATGTACCCGCGCCTCGGCGAGTTCCGCGCCGTCCGCGCCGCCGTCGACCCCGATGGCATCCTCGTCTCCGACCTCTCCCGCCGTCTGCTCGGCTGACCAGCCCTCCCAGGAGCCCTCCGTGATCGACGCCACCGGACGCCCGCAGTCCCTGCTGCTCCTCGGCGGGACCTCCGACATCGCGCTCGCCGTCGCCGAGGCGTACGCCGCCCGCGCCGCCGGGCTGCGGGTCACGCTCGCCGCCCGACCGACCCCGCGCCGCGACGAGGCGGTCCGCCGCCTCGAGCGCGCCGGCTGCCGGGTCGAGCCGGTCGACCTCGAGGCGCGCTCCCCCGAGTCGCAGGAGGCGGCGGTCCGCGCCGCGGCCGCGGGGGGCGACGTCGACGTCGCCGTCGTGGCCTACGGGCTCCTGGGCGACAACGAGAAGTCCTGGACCGACGTGGCCGCCGGGGTCGAGCTGGCCGAGGTCAACTACGTCGGGCCGCTCGCCGCCGGCATCGCCCTGGGGGAACTGGTCCGCGAGCAGGGGCACGGCGTCGTGGTCGCGCTCTCCAGCGTGGCGGGCGAGCGGCCCCGGCGCTCCAACTTCGTCTACGGCTCGACCAAGGCCGGCCTGGACGCGTTCTACACCGGGCTCGGCGAGGCGCTGCGCGAGCACGGTGGCCACGTCCTGGTCGTCCGGCCGGGCTTCGTCCGGTCGAAGATGACCGAGGGCCTGGACCCGGCGCCGCTCGCCACCGACCCCGGTGCGGTCGCCGCCGCGGTCCTCGCGGCGGTCGACGCCCGCAAGGAGCAGATCTGGGTGCCCGGCAGCATGCGGGCCGTGATGTCGGCGCTCCGGCACGTCCCGCGCCCGATCTTCCGCCGACTGCCGATCTGAGCGGGATTCCGCGCCCCGGGCGACCCGCTGGGTACCGTTCGGGCCATGCCTGACTCCTTCGGTCCCCGCTCGCTGACCCGGCCGGTGCAGCGCGGCCGCGACCGCCTGGTGGGGCTGTGGCAGCACCGCTACCCGACGGTCGCCGTCACCGGCATGACCGGCGTCGGCAAGACCGAGCTCGTCGACCACCTGTGCGGCCGGACCTCGGGCGCGACGACCGAGTCCGGGTCGGCCGTGATGGAGCGCCGGGTGCGCCGCGACCGGCGGCTGCGCGGGTTCCGGTTCCGGGTGGTCCCGGGAGAGAACGCCGCCACGCGGCTGGGCGCGCTCGACGAGGTCTTCCACGACGACCCGGTCGACGGCGTCCTGCACGTGGTCGCCAACGGCCTCGCCACCGGCCGTCGTACGGCGGGGACCACCGGCACGGCGGTCGTGGACCGCGAGGAGCAGCTCGCCCGCGAGCTCGAGGACTGGACCGTGACCTCGCACCGGATCGCGTCGATGGCGGTGCGCCGGTCGCGGCCGACCTGGCTGGTCGTGGTGGTCACCAAGGCCGACCTGTTCCCCGACGAGGTGGAGGAGGTCGTGCGCTCCTACTCCCCCGGCAGCGGGACGCCGTTCGGCGACCGCGTCGACGAGCTGCGCGCGCTCGCGGGCGCCGCGAAGCTCTCGGTGGACGTGCTGCCCGCCTGCAGCCACCTCGACGAGGAGACCGCCGCGGGGCGCAAGCAGCGCGACGCCTACCTGGCCGCCCTCGAGGCGCGGATGGCGCAGCTCTCCGGCCACGTCTGAGCTACCACCCGCCAGGACCGGCTCAGGCGGTGCGCTCGCGCGGCACGTCGACCCGCGGGATCCCCCCGAGACCCAGCCGGTAGCGCACGTGCCCGGCGTACTCCTCCAGCGTGCGCCAGAGCACCTGGTGGGCCGACCAGGGCAGCGGCTCCGCGCCGTCGTACCAGCTCTCGCCGAAGGCGATCCACACCGGCGTCCACTGCGCGGCGTCGTCCCACGCGCCGCGGCGCGCCATCAGCAGCCGGCGGCGCAGCTGGAACGCCGCGCGCGGCCCGTCCTCGTGCACCGGCGAGGTCGCGACCGGCCAGAGCCGCAGGTCGAGGGACATCAGGTGCACCTCGAGCTCGCGCAGCACGGCCGGGTCGACCAGGACGGTCGCCACGTTCTCGTGAGGAGGGCGCCTCATGGCGGCACGGTGCCCCTTCGGCCCCCGACCGTCAAGAGCCCCCACCCCCGCCCAGTCGGCGCTTGTGTCCGGGTCATCCCCAGCTCTTCTGTGGAGAACCCGGACACAAGCGCCGACTCGACCACTCACCCGGCAGGTTCGGCGGCGATCGGGTACGTGACTCGCAGGGCTGACGTGACACCCGCGAGAATCGGCGAAACGTCGGTGCCGGCGCATGCCGAGGGTGGAGACTGGTGGGAGGAGGCGCGTGCATGAGGCAACCCCCCGACCTGTTCCGTCGGATGATCGAGGCCAGCACCGATGGGCTGTGGATCATCGACGCGCGCGGACGGACCGTGTACGCCAACGACCGGATGGCCGCGATCCTCGGCCTCGAGCCCGCTGAGCTGACCGCGCTCGACCTCGGCGCCGTCGACGTCGAGGCCGAGGGCACCACGATGACCGAGCACCTCCGCGAGCTCGCCGCCGGCCGACCCGGCCGCGAGAACGTCGAGACCCGCTTCAACCGGGCCGACGGCAGCACGGTGTGGGGGCTGGTCAGCTGGAGCCCGGTGCCCGACGACGACGGCGGGGTGATCGGGTGGCTGCACCGGATCACGCCGTACACCGAGCGCAAGGAGCTCGTCGAGACGCTCCGCGAGCGGGAGCAGCAGCTGACCCAGTCCCAGGAGATCGCCCGGCTGGGCAGCTGGCTGTGGGACCCCCGGGACGGCACGATCACCTGGTCCGACGCGCTGTACGGGATCCTCGGGGCCGACCCGGCCACCTTCGAGGTCACCCGGGAGAGCTTCCACACCGTCCTGCACCCCGACGACCGCGAGCGCGTGCGCGCGATCGCCGACGCGGCGCTCGCGGGGCACGAGGAGTCCACCTGGGAGGCCCGGGTGCTCCTGCCCTCGGGTGAGGTCCGGTGGGTCCGGGGGCTCGGGGTGGCCCAGCGGGACGCCGAGGGCCTGCCGCTCCTGATCAGCGGCACCATCCAGGACATCACCGACCTGAAGACCGCCGACGAGCAGGTCCAGGAGGCGACCCGGCGCCTGCACCTGCTCCAGCGGGTCGCCGAGGTCTCCAACCGCGCCACCTCCCTGTTCGAGGCGGCGGCGCTCACCGCGGACGGGCTCACCACCGTCGCCCCCCGCTGGCAGCCGGTCGCGATGTACGACGTGCGGGACGGCGCGCCGACGCAGGTGATGTCCTTCGAGACGACGGCTGCGGTCGAGGAGTCCCTCGTGCACGAGGCGGCCCGCACCGGCGCCCTCACCGTCGGCACCCCCGAGGGGATCGGCGAGGACCAGTCGATGGTCGCGCTGCCGCTCCAGGCCTCGGGCGAGGTCGTGGCCGTCGCCGTGCTGCTCTCCGACGAGCGGCCCCCGGACCCGGTCTCCCGCGAGCTGCTCGAGCAGGTCGCCCGCCAGCTCGGCACCGTCGCCGAGCGCGAGCGGGCCGCGGCCGAGCTCGCCGAGGCGCGCGACCAGGCGATGGAGGCGTCCCGGCTGAAGTCGGAGTTCCTGGCCACGATGAGCCACGAGATCCGCACCCCGATGAACGGCGTGATCGGCCTCAACGAGCTGCTGCTGCGCACCGAGCTCGACGACCGCCAGCGCCGGCTCTCCGAGGGCGTGCAGAGCGCCGGGCTCACCCTGCTCGAGATCATCAACGACATCCTCGACCTCTCGAAGATCGAGGCCGGCCGGCTCGAGCTCGAGGAGGCCGACTTCGACGTCCGGGCGGTCTTCGACCAGGTCGCCGGGGTGCTCTCCGGGCCCGCGCACACCCAGGGCCTGGAGCTGGTCGTCGCGTGCCACCCCGACGTCCCGGCGTTCCTGCGCGGCGACGCCACCCGCTTCGGCCAGGTCGTCACCAACCTCGGCTCGAACGCCGTGAAGTTCACCCCGCAGGGCGAGGTCGTCGTGCGGGGGTCGGTCGTGGAGGACGACGGCGACCAGGTCGTGCTGCGGGTCGAGGTCCGCGACACCGGCGTCGGCATCCCCGCGGAGGTCGTCCCGTCGCTCTTCGACGCCTTCACCCAGGCCGACCCGTCCACCACCCGCCGGCACGGCGGCACCGGCCTCGGCCTGGCCATCTCCCAGCAGCTCGTCGCAGCGCTCGGCGGGACGATCGAGATCGAGAGCGAGCCGGGGGTCGGGAGCACGTTCAGCTTCACCGCCCGCTTCGGCCGGGCCGCGACCCCGGCGTACCGCGCCCCCGCGACGCTGCCCTCGCTGCGCGGCACGCGGGTGCTGGTCGTCGACGACAACGAGACCAACCGGTACATCCTCACCGAGCAGCTGCGGGCCTGGGAGGCGGAGCCGGAGGCGGTGGCCGGCGCCGAGGCCGCCCTGGCCTCCCTGCGCGAGGCCGCCCGTCAGCAGCGGCCCTTCGCCCTGGCGCTCCTCGACGTCGTGATGCCCGGCACCGACGGGGTCGAGCTGGCCCGCTGGGTGCGCGCGGACCCGTCCCTCGGGGCGACCCGGCTGCTGATGCTCTCCTCCGACCACTCCGTCGGCACCCGCGCGATCGCCCAGGCCGACGCGGACGGCGCGCTCAGCAAGCCGGTGCGGCACGGCGAGCTGCACGACGTCCTGGTCGCGACACTGGCACGCGGCACCTCCACCCCCGCCGGCCGCTCCGGCCGCCGGGCGCTGGATCCCCGGGCCACGGCACCGCGCCTCGGGATCACCGTGCTCGTCGTGGAGGACAACCCCGTCAACCAGCTGGTCGCCACCGGCCTGCTCGAGAGCCTCGGCGCCGAGGTCGCCGTGGCGGGCGACGGCGTCGAGGCCGTGTCCATGCTCTCCGGCGACCACCCGTACGCCGCGGTGCTGATGGACTGCCGGATGCCCCGGATGGACGGGTACGACGCCACCCGCGCGATCCGCGCCGCCGAGCCGGACGGGCGCCGGGTGCCGATCATCGCGATGACCGCCTCCGCGCTGGAGGGCGAGCGCGAGCGCTGCCTCGCCGCCGGGATGGACGACTTCCTCACCAAGCCGGTCGACGCCGCGGTGCTCACGCGCGTCGTACGCCGCTGGACGGGGCCGCAGGCCGGCGTCGGCCCGGCGCCGGACCCGCAGGACGGCCTCGACACCGTGGAGACCCCGGTCGTCGGCGTCGTGCTCGACCCCGCGCGGGTGCGGATGCTCGACGAGCTGCGCAAGGACGGCGTCAGCTTCTTCGAGCGCACCGCGGCGTCGTTCACCGGCCGGATCGGCGAGCAGCTCGGCGCCATCCAGGACGCCATCGACGCCCGCGACGCCACCCGCGCGTTCAGCTCCGCGCACCTGGTCAAGGGCAGCGCGCTGAACCTGGGGCTGCCGCTCGTCGCCGCGGCCGCCGCCCGGGTCGAGGCGCACGCCGAGGGCGGCAGCACCCGCGGCACCGAGCCGATGATGGCCGACCTGCGCCGCGAGGTCGCCCGCGCGGTGGTCGCGCTGCGGGACGCGACCGCGTGAGCCTGCTCGACGACCGCTTCGAGGTCGTCGCCCGGCACCGCCCGGTCGACCTCGTGGTCCCCGGCGACCACGCGGGCGACTACTCGGGCGCGCCGTACGTCGCGGTCACCGGCGACGGCCCGCTCACCATCGCGGCGGGCGACCTCGAGCTGACCGCCTGGTACGACGGGGGCGCCGGCCTGACCGTCGCCACCGCCGGCCGGCGCACCGAGCACCGCAGCCGGCGCCACCACCGCGCCGCCGGCCCCGTCGACGGGCTCGGGCTGGCGCTCACCGGGTCGCAGGCCACCGTGCTCACCCACGAGGCGGGCCAGTGGGTCGCGCGCGGCCGGGTGGACCTCGAGGGGCGGGTCGACGTGCGCGACGAGGCGCTGCTCGCCGACCTGCGCACCGACGGCGGTCCGGCCGGCGGGTTCGGCCAGCTCGGGCTGCGCGACGTCCGGCTGGTCACCCACACCGACGGGTCGCCGTACCGGCTCGGCCGGCTGGTGCTGCTCACCGCCACCAGCGCCGGCCCCGGGTTCTTCGCGACCGCGCACACCTCGGTCTGGAGCCTCGATCCCGACAGCCTCGACCTCGCGCACCGCGCGGACCTCTTCTTCCGCCGCCCCGGCGGCCCGGGCGGCGCCCCCGGCGTGCACGGGGACCACGCCACCCACCTGGTCCGCGACGAGGGTCGCTGGCTGGTGGCGACCAGCTCGTGGGGCGACTTCGACCGGCGGCGGCCGGTGCGCGTGCTGCTCGCGGAGAGCTCCGGCGACCTGCTGACCGGCCGGCACGTCCTCGACGCCCGGGTGCTGCCGCTGCCCACCGGCGGGCTGACCTCGGTGGGGGTCTGGGACCCGCACCTGGTGCGGACCGACGAGGGGTGGCTGGTCGGCTACGTCAGCGCCCGCCGCTACTTCAGCTTCCACCCCGTGCTCGCGGGCGGCCCGTCGCTGGACGAGCTGGGGCTGCTGGGCGCCGACCGGACCCGCCGCAGCTGCGAGGGCACCACGCTGCACCGGGTGGGGGCGGAGTGGCGCGTGCTCGCCAGCGACCGGCGGCGCGCGGAGTACCCGGTCTACGACCTGGCGCTCACCCGCGTGGGGCGCCTGGCCGCGCCGTACCCGAGCAACATCCCGTGGCCCACGGTGGTCGAGCCGGACGGCGAGAGCGGCGGGCGGCTGCTGGTCACCTTCGACGGCACGCCGTACGGCGGCCCGCTGACCGGGTACGGCACGCACGGCGACCTCGTGGTGATGCGCGCGCGCTGAGGCCGGCGTCCGGCGTCCGGCGCCGTCACCTAGCCTGGGATGTGACCCGCGCCACCCCTGCGGGCCGACCCTGCGCGCCACCCACCCCGTGGCTCACCCGAAGGCGGACACCACCATGACCGTTCCCACCCCCGCGACCCCGAGCGACGTGTTCGAGCTCGGTCCCGACCACGAGCAGGTCGTCTTCGCCCACGACCCCGCGACCGGCCTCCGCGCGATCGTCGCCATCCACTCCACCGCCCTCGGGCCCGCGCTCGGCGGCACCCGCTTCCACCCCTACCCCTCGACCGACGCCGCCCTGCGCGACGTCCTCGACCTCGCGCGCGGCATGTCCTACAAGGCCGCGCTCGCCGGGCTCGACCTCGGCGGCGGCAAGGCCGTGATCATCGGCGACCCGCGCACGCTCAAGACCGAGGCGCTGCTGCGGGCGTACGGGCGGTTCGTGCAGTCGCTCGGCGGCCGCTACCGCACCGCCTGCGACGTGGGCACGACCTCGGCGGACATGGACCTCGTCGCCCGGGAGAGCGACTACGTCACCGGCCGCACCGTCGCGGCCGGCGGCGCCGGGGACAGCTCGGTGCTCACGGCGTACGGCGTGTTCCAGGGCATGCGGGCCGCGGCCGAGGCCACCTGGGGCACCGACTCGCTGGCCGGTCGCACCGTCGGCGTCGCCGGCGTCGGCAAGGTCGGTCGCCACCTGGTGCGTCACCTGGTCGAGGACGGCGCCGACGTGGTCGTGACCGACGTCTGGCAGCCGGCGCTGGACCGGGTGCGCGACGAGCACCCCGGCGTCCGCGCCGTGGCCTCGGCCGCGGAGCTGGTCGCCTCGACGCTCGACGTCTACGCCCCGTGCGCGCTCGGCGGCGCGCTGGACGACGAGGTGGTCGAGGCCCTCAGCGCCCGGGTCGTCTGCGGCGCCGCCAACAACCAGCTCGCCCACCCGGGCATCGAGAAGACGCTCGCCGACCGCGGCGTCCTCTACGCGCCCGACTACTGCGTGAACGCCGGCGGCCTGGTCCAGGTCGCCGACGAGCTCCACCCCGCCGGCCCGAGCTTCGAGCGCGCCCAGCAGCGCGCCGGCCGCATCTTCGAGACGACCCGCGAGGTGCTGGAGCGCGCCGTCCGGGACGGCGTGCCCCCCGCGCACGCCGCGGACCGGCTCGCCGAGGCGAGGATGCGCGACGTGGGCCGGCTGCGAGGGATCTGGGTCGGCTAGGCCCGCGCCGCGGGCGGGGTCAGTCGCGCGGGGTCAGTCTCGCTGGGGTTCGGTGTAGTCCGACCACTTCTCGAGGACCTCCGGGTCCACAGGGTCGGTCTCGGCAGGGTCCTCCCCGCCGTGCAGCTCCTGCGCCAGCTTCCCGAAGTCCGTCTCGTGAGTCCGGTACTTCAGGTCGCGAGCGACCTTCGTCTGCTTTGCCTTCGCTCGGCCGCGCCCCATAGGGTCAGCCCCCTCGCACGTTGGCCGGGGCACAGTGGCTCCCGGGCTGTCTCCTAGAAAATCTCCGTGGGCGCAACGCTACCTGTTCGCCGGGTGTTCCCGCACACCAGGAGGCGCAACCGGCTCCCCGAGCCGGATCTCACCAGCCCGGGTGCTGCCCCACGAGCCGCACCCGGCCGCCCTCGGACGCGGATCCGGTGGTCTCGGTGCCGGCCTCGGTGACCCGCCCGGCCGCCCACGCGCGGATGCCGAACCCGTCCAGCAGGCGGACCGCCGCGTCGACGTCGCCCTCGGGCATCAGCGCCACCATGCCGACGCCGCAGTTGAGCGTCATCTCCAGGTCGGGCTGCGAGACGTCGCCGACCCGGCGCACCAGGTCGAAGATCGGCTGCGGGGTCCAGGTCGCGCGGTCCAGCGTCGCGGTGAGCTCGACGGGCAGCACCCGCTCCAGGTTGGCGGCGAGCCCGCCACCGGTGACGTGGGACATCGCGTGGGTCGCGGTGGCGTCGGCGAGCGCCAGGCAGGCCTTGGCGTAGATCCGGGTCGGGGTCAGCAGCTCCTCGCCGAGCGGGCCGCCCAGCTCGGGGACGTTGCGGTCCAGCGCCCAGCCCGCCTTCTCCAGCAGCACGTGGCGCACCAGGGAGTAGCCGTTGGAGTGCAGCCCGCTGGCCGCCATCGCCACGACGACGTCGCCGGGACGGACCCGGGCCGGGCCGAGCAGCCGGTCGGCCTCCACCACGCCGGTGGTCGCGCCGGCCACGTCGTACTCGTCGGGGCCGAGCAGGCCGGGGTGCTCGGCGGTCTCGCCGCCCACCAGGGCGCAGCCGGCCTCCACGCACGCCTCGGCGATGCCCTTGACGATCGCGGCGATCCGCTCGGGCACGACCTTGCCGGTGGCGATGTAGTCGGTCATGAACAGCGGCTCCGCGCCGCACACGACCAGGTCGTCGACCACCATGCCCACCAGGTCGAAGCCGATGGTGTCGTGCACGTCCATGGCCTGCGCGATCGCGACCTTGGTGCCGACCCCGTCGGTGGACGTCGCGAGGAGCGGGCGCTTGTACGTCGTGAGGA